>NZ_CP040899.1:1256227-1570284 GCF_006349365.1 Georgenia wutianyii | reverse complement strand
AGACGCCTGGCGCCGGCCGCCGTGGCGGTACTCACGGGCGCGGCCCTCACGGGCTGCTCCCTGTTCGGGCAGGGGCCCGAGCAGGTGTCGGTGTTCGACGCCGCACCGGGTGAGTGCTTCCTCGCGCCGGAGGAGATCGTCGCCGAGCTCACCGAGATCACGCGGGTGCCGTGCGACAGCGCCCACGACCAGGAGGCCTACGCCGTCGTCGACTACGTCACCGGCGAGGGCACGGAGGGCTACCCCGGCGACGGCGCGCTCAAGGACTTCGCCGACGGCTCCTGCGCGGCGGAGTTCGCCGGCTACGTCGGCGTGGACTACCGCGACTCGAGCCTCTTCCTCACCTACCTCCTGCCCTCCGCGCGCAGCTGGGAGCAGGACGGGGACCGGGAGGTCACGTGCTTCGTCACGACGACCGGCGAGCCACTGACCGCCACCGTGCGGGACAGCGCGCTGTGACCGTCGAGGGGCGCTGACATGGGCCGTCCAGCCGCCGTCTCCACCGCCATGCTCCAGTGCAGCATGGGCCTGTCCCCCGCCCCGCTCAACGTGCTGCCGGTCTCGCGCGTGCTCGTCGAGGGCCGCCCTGCGGCCACCGTGACCGACTCCGTCCCGCTGGTCAACATCCTGCCCTTCGGCATGTGCAGCTCTCCCTCCAACCCGATGGTCGCCGCCGCGACGGCCGCGGCGCTCGGCGTGCTCACCCCGATGCCCTGCGTCCCGGCCACCGGCACGCCGTGGACGGGCGGGGCGGCGGCGACCACGGTCGCCGGCAGTCCGGCGCTCACCGCCGGTGCCACGTGTGCGTGCGCCTACGGCGGGGTCGTCCAGATCCTCAACCCGGGAGCGGTCCGCACCACAGAGGCCTGAGGTTCGGTAGCGATTACCGATGCCCGTCCCGGCCGCCCGTTCCTACGCTCGCTCTCGCCATCGTCCTGCCCTGTCGTGCGCCCAGGGCCCGCGCCCTCCAGGAGATCCCACGTGCTCATTCCCACGGTCGAGGACGGCCTCGAGGCGCTCCTGCGCGCCACGCTGCCGCTGCCCGAGGAGGTCGGCGACGTCTCCTTCGAGGCGCCGTCGGGCGCGTGGTCGGCGCAGGTCAACCGGGTCACGGTCAACCTCTTCCTCTACGCCGTCGCACGCAGCCCGCTGCCCCCGCTGCCACCGGCGGCGCGCAGCGGCCCCGGCGGCACCGAGCGGCGCCCCTCGCTCCCGCTCGTCCAGCTGTCCTACCTCGTGAGCGCGTGGGCGGGCAGCACCCGCGACGAGCACCAGCTCCTGGGTGACGTGCTCACCCGGTTCCTCTCCCACCAGACCGTCCCCGCGGCGCACCTGCCGGCCACGCTCACCTCCTCGGTCCAGCTCTCCCTGGCGAGCGACGAGGTCAACCGTCCGCGCGAGCTGTGGGCGGCGCTGGGCAGCAACCACCGCGCGGCGTTCACCCTCGTCGTCACGATGGCCAGCGACGCCTTCGGCTGGCAGCCCGCCGCCACCGGCGTCTCCTCGGTCGAGGGCCTCGCCGCCCCCGTCCCGCACCGCCCCGCGACGGCGCGCGACGCCGCCGCGGAGGCCGCCGGCCCGGTGCGCCGCTCGGGTGGCGGCCTGGTCCGCTCCGCGCTCACCGAGGGGCGGTCGTGACGCCCGCATGAGAGCACTGAGCACCACCGACGTCCTGCGCGTCCAGCCCGGTGAGACCGGGGAGGTCCCCGTCGACGTCGTCAACACCGGCGCCGTCATCGACGCGATCTCCGCCCGGGTCCTCGGGCTGCCGGCCGACCACGTGACGACCAGCCCGCCCGTCCTCGCGCTCTTCCCCGACGCGACCGGCCGGATCGACGTGCGGATCACGGTCCCCGACACCTTCCCAGCGGGCACCCACCCGGTGACGGTGGAGGTCGACGGGCAGGCACCCGGCTCGGTGCCCGCCCACCACGACCTCGACGTCGTCGTCGGCGCACGACCCGCGCTCTCCCTCGCCGCGGTGCCCTCGGCCGTCCGCGCCGGGCGCCGCGCGGGCTTCGAGCTCGCGGTGCGCAACACCGGGAACGTGCCGCTCGACGTCGCGCTGCGCGCCACGGACACCGACCGCAGCGTCGAGTCGCGGATCACGCCCTCCGCGGTACACGTCGAGCCCGGCGCGGTCGCCGCGTGCGCCGTCCAGGTGCGCGGTCCGCGCCACCTGCTCGGCTCGGACGTCGAGCGGCCGCTGCGGGTCACCGCGACCGCCGAGGGGGTCGAGCAGCACGTCGCGCTCACCTTCACCCAGCGGCCCGCCGTCGGGCGCGGCCTGCTCACGGCGCTCGTCCTGCTCGGCATCATCGCGGTCTGGGCGGGCATCTTCCTCCTCGGCATCCTCGGCATGCTCGGCACCGACCCGATGACCCGCACGGCCCCCGCGTCCTTCTTCGCCGCCACGGGGCAGGACGGCGCGGGTGGCTCGGACGCCCCCGCCGGTGCCGTCGCCAAGGACGGGCTGCTGCCGGCCGGTGTCGGCGGCTCGCTCACGGGCACGGTCGTCGGCGACACCGACGGCGTGGGCCTGGGGCGCATCACCACCGAGGCGTGGCGCCACGGCCGCGACGGCCTCGTGCTCGTCGGGTCGGCCGCGACCCAGGCCGACGGCAGCTTCGAGATCGCCGGCCTGTTCCCCGGCGGCTACCTCCTGCGGGTGGCGGCCGACGGCTACGACGAGGTCTGGTACCCCGCGGCGCCCGACGCCGCGGGGGCCGACACGGTCACCGCCGAGGCGCAGACGCTGACCGGCGGGCTCGACGTCGCGCTCGTCGGGCACCCCGGTGAGATCGCGGGCACCGTCGACGTCGGGGACACGACCCAGCCGGTGGAGACCACCGTGCGGGCGGTCGCCACGTGGACCGAGCAGGGTGAGGAGGTCGTCGTCGAGACCACCGCCGGGCCGGACGGCGCGTACGTGCTGCCGCGGCTGCCCGCCCCGGGCACCTACGAGCTCACGTTCACCGCCGAGGGGTACGCCCCGACGACCATCACCGAGCGCATCACCGGCGGCCAGCAGCGCTTCGCCCAGCACGTGCGCCTCGCGGCGGGCGCCGGGCAGATCAGCGGCACCGTGACCGACGGCGTGCTGCCGCTCGGCGGCGTCACGGTCCGCACGACGGTCGCGGACGCCGAGGTCGTCGTCGGCACCCCGACCGTCGGCCAGGTCGGCACCTTCGTCGTCCCCGGCCTGCCGACACCGGGCACCTACGTCCTCACCTTCGACCTCGAGGGCTACACGAGCGCGAGCGCCGTCGTCGACCTCACGGCCGGACAGTCCCACACCGACCTCGCCGTCGTGCTGCGCGGCGGCGCCGGCACCGTGACCGGCCGCGTCACCCTGCCCACCGGCGCCGGCCTGGGCGGCGTCGCCGTGACCGCCGGCGGGGCCGAGACCACCCTCGCCGCGACGACCCTCACCGCCGGCGACGTCGGCAGCTTCACCCTCAGCGGCCTGGCCCCGGGCACCTACACCCTCACCTTCACCCACCCCGGCTACCGCTCGGTCTCGGTCCCGGTCGACCTCACGGACGGCCCACCCGCCCCGGTCGCCGTCACCCTCCACCCCGCCACCGGGCGGATCGAGGGCATCGTGACCGACGGTGGCCGGGGTGCCGTCGGCGTCGACGTCACCGCCACCGACGGGCGCACCACCCGGACCACGACGACGACCACGCGCCCGCCGTCCTCACCCGGCGGTGCCAACACGCCGGGCTACTACCTCTTCGCCGACCTGCCCGCCGGGACCTACACCGTCTCGGTGGCGATCGACGGGCGCGTGGAGAGCACCGGTGTCGTGCGTGTCACGGCCGGCGCGACCGCCTCGCGCAACCTCGCCCTGGCGGGTGGCTGACGTGCGCGTGGAGCTCGAGCCCCGTCGGCTGACCGCCGGCACCGGGGAGCCGGTCATCGTCACGGTCACCAACACCGGTGACGTCATCGGCGGGTACGCGGTGCGCGTGCTCGGCGCGGACCCGGCGTGGGTGCGCCTGAGCGACCCCGAGCCGCGGCTGTTCCCAGGGGAGTCGACGACGGTCGCCCTCGAGCTGCGCCTGCCGCCGGGGCTGCCCGCGGGTGAGCGCCGACTGGCCGTCCAGGTCCGGGAGGTCACCGGCGAGCAGGCGATCGCCATCGAGGAGCTCGTCGTCGACGTCGCGGGCGCACCGCGCCTCGGCGTGCGCCTCGAGCCCGGCACCGTGACCGGCGGGCGGCGGGCCGCCTACGGCGTCGTCGTGGAGAACACCGGCAACACCCTGGTGGACGCCGCGATCGTGGGCACCGACCCCGAGCACCGGCTCGACTTCCACCTCGAGCCCTCGCGCCTACGGCTGGCCCCCGGCGAGCACCTCACCGCCACCCTCACCGTCAGCGGCAAGCGGCGGCTGCTCGGCTCCCCCGTGGCACGGGCCTTCGAGCTGCGCGCCGACGAGCGCGCCCAGCCCGCCCCGCGCAGGCGGCGCGACGCCCCGCCCGGGGACGCCGCCCGCGCCGTCACCCAGCCCGACACCCCTCCCGCGGCGATGGGCGTGTTCGTCCAGCGGCCGGTACTGTCCCGCGCCTCGGTCAGCCTGGCAGGGCTGCTCCTCGCGGTGACGGTCTTCGCCCTCGTCATCGTCACCGCCCTCAACACCGTCGCCGCCCGCTCGGCCGCCGACCGCGACCTCGCCCTCCAGGTCTCCCAGGCCCGCGAGCAGGTAGCGACCACCGGCACCTCCTCGCTGTCCGGGCTCGCCCTGCTGCTCTCCAGCGGGGAGCCGGTGGCCGGCGTGTCCGTCGAGGCCTTCGACGTGACTGACACCTCCGCGCCCGTGGCCACGACCGCCTCGGGAGAGACCGGGGCGTGGGCCGTCTCCTCGCTGCCCGCCGGCAGCTACAAGCTCCGCTTCCGCGGCGCCGGCTTCGACGAGGTCTGGTACCCCGCAGCGGCGACGAACGCGGAGGCCGCGTCCGTCGAGGTCGGCCCCGGGGAGAGCGCCGCCGGCCTGGCCGTCCTCCTCGGCGGCGTCCCGGCGACCGTCGGCGGCACCGTGAGCGGCGACGACGTCGCGGGCGCCACCGCCACCCTCGAGCTGCCGCTCGACTCCCCCGCGCTCCTCGGACAGCTCGGCGCGAGCGAGGACACCGGCGCCGGGCGGGTGCGCGGCGCCGTCGTGCGCACCGTCCCGGTCGGGTCCGACGGCGCCTTCGAGCTCGCCGACATCCCCTCCCCCGCCGTCTACGACGTCGTCGTCGCCAAGCCGGGCTACAGCGAGCAGGTGCAGCGGGTCGACGTGGCCGCCGGGGAGGACCGCACCGACCTGCAGCTCCAGCTCCTCGACGGCGACGGCGCGATCTCCGGCCGCGTCACGGGGGCCACCGGCCCGCTCGGCGGGGCGACGGTGACCGCGACCTCCGGCGAGGTCACCGCCCGCACGGTCTCCCTCACCGAGGGCGAGGTCGGCTCCTTCACGCTGCGCGGCCTGCCCACGCCGGGCACCTTCACCGTCATCGTCACCGCCGAGGGCCACGCCCCCGCCACCCTCAGCCTCAACCTCGGTGCCGGCCAGCAGCTCGACGGCGTCGCCGCCACCCTCGGTGCCGCCGCGGGCTCCCTCGGCGGCACCGTGACCGCGCCCGACGGCGGCGGCGGGGTGAACGTCACCGTCACCGACGGGTCGAGCACCCGCCAGACCGTCACCCAGTCCACCGACCCCGTGGGCAGCTGGTCGGTGGCAGGGCTACGCATCCCCTCCACGTACACGGTGACCTTCACCCGGGCCGACCTCGCCTCCCAGGTGGTCTCGGTGAGCATCGACGGCTTCGGCAACGTCACCGCCGGCGCACCGGCGCCGGACCGCGTGGACGCGGTGATGCGCTCGGCCACGGGCGTGCTCACCGGCACCGTCTCCCAGTACCGCGACGCGGCCGCCGGCTCCGCGGCACCGGCGGGAAACGTCCGCGTCACCGCGACGTCCGGGACGAACGAGTACACGGTGACGACGGCGTCGACCCCGGCCGACGCCGTCGGCACCTACGTCCTGGAGGACCTCGTCCCCGGCACCTACACGGTGACCTTCTCCCGCCGGGGCACGGCGCCGACGTCGCAGATCGTCACGGTCGGGGCGAGCCAACGGCTACGGATCGACCCCGTGCTCGTGGCGCCCGCGTCGATCTCCGGCCGCGTCTCGCTCGCCGGCGAGGCCGCCGAGGGCGCCGTCGTCCACCTCTACCTCGCCTCCCAGTACGGCACCGCCGCACCACCGGTGGCCACGACGACCGCGCGCGGGGGCCGGTACGCGTTCGCCGACGTCGACGCACCGGCGCACTACATCGTCGAGCTGCGCCGCTCCCCCACCGGCGCGCCACTCGTGACCTCGGCGCCGGTCACCCTCGGCGCGAGCGAGGCCGCCACCGCCGACCTGACCACCCCGTGAGGCACCGTTGAGCACCTACCTCCCCACCAGCGCCCCGACCGTCACGGTCGTGCCCGGCGCGCACGCGCCCGCCGGGCAGGCCGCCACCGTGCGGGTCCACGTGCGCAACCTCGCCGACGGTCCGCGCGACCTCACGGTGACCGCGCTCGGGATCGACTGGCTCCCCGCGCCCGTCCGTGTGGCCGACGTGGCCTCCGACGCGACTGTCACCGTCGAGCTCGCCGTCCCGGTCGGTGCGGGCGCCGTCCCCGGCGACTACCCGTTCGCGCTCGCGGTCGAGGCCCACCGGCCGGGCGGGCGGCCCACCGCGCGGACGGTCACGGAGGGCACCCTGCGCGTCGACGCCCCGAGCGAGGTCGTGCTCAGCGTCGAGCCCGCCGAGACGCGCGCCGTGCGCCGCCGCACCGTCTCCGTCGTCGTCGCCAACGGCGGCGACGTCCCCGTCCCGCTGGAGATGGGCGGCACGACCGAGCGCGGGCTGAGCCTGCACCTCGACCGCCGGCACGTCACCGTCCCGGCGCACGGCACCGTCCGGGTGCCGGCGCGGCTGTCCGTCCGGCGCCCGCGCGTCGTCGGGCACCACAACCGGCTCGCGTTCACCGTGACCGCGCGCGGGCGCCAGGCGCCGGCCCGCGTCCACGGCACGCTGACCTCGCGCCCCCTGCTCACGTCCGGGGTCCTGCGGGTGCTCTCCGTCGTCACGGCGCTGGCCGTGTGGGCCGGCGCCCTCGGCCTCGGCGTGCCGTGGGTCGCCGAGCAGGTCGCCGGCCCCGACCAGGCCGACGTCGTCGCCGGGGGCACCGGGGACGACGTCGGCGGCGACGGCGCGACGGGCACCGGCGACGGCGGGGCGGACGACCTGCTTGACGACGGGGCCGGGGCCCCCGAGGGCGTGCGCATCGGCGGCACGGTCACCGGCTCCGACCCCGCCGGGGTGCGCGTCGACATCGCCCCCGCGTCGCTGCTCGACCAGCAGACCGGCACCGTCCCGGCCACGACCGGCGCCCCGCCGGCGGGTGCCGCGGGTGCGACCGGCGGCGGGCCGCTCGGCACCTCCGTCCGCCTCTTCCGCGCTGCCCGGCCCCCGGCGGACCCGGCCGGCAAGGTGCCCTCGGGCGCCCTGCCCGTCACACGGACCGAGCCGCTGGACGCCACCCGCAGCACCTCCACCCACGAGGACGGCACCTGGGCCTTCGCCGGCCTGCCCGCAACCCAGAACTACCTCATCACCCTGTCCAAGCCGGGCTACCAGACCCAGCGCTTCGTCATGTCCGGCGCCGAGGCCGCCGCCGGGCTCGAGGTCGAGCTCGTGGCCGGCGCGGGCCGGCTCTCCGGCACCACCACTGGCCCCGGCGGCCACCCCGTCGGCGGCGTGGACATCACCATCACCGACGGCACGACCACCATCACGACCAGCACGAACACGACCGGCGACGTCGGCGCCTGGGCCGTCGAGGGCCTGTCCACCCCGAGCACCTACCTCGTCACCGCCAGCGGCAACGGGCTCGGCACCGAGGCCGCGCTCGTCCCGCTCGCGGCAGCGGGCGCCGAGCGCGTGGACCTCGCGCTGGACACCGCCGTCAGCACCCTCACCGGCGTCGTCACCGGCCCCGACTCCCTCGGCGCCGTCGGCGGGCTCGGCGGGATCACGGTGACCGCCACCGACGGCACCACCACCCGCACCGCCTCCACCACCACCGGCGACCTCTCCGGGCGGTACGTCCTCGCCGACCTGCCGGTGCCCGGGCGGTACACCGTCACCGTCACCGGGGACGGGTACGCGTCCCACACCCGCGAGGTGGAGCTCGGCCACGGCGCCGCGACGACCGTCGACGTGCGCCTCGGCGTCTCCTCCGGGGTCGTCCAGGGCACCGTCGCCACCCCCGACGGCGTCGGCCTGGGTGGCGCCGGCCTCACCCTGCGCGGGGACTCCGGCACGTACAAGACGATGAGCGCGTCCGACGCGCGCGGCTCCTTCCGGTTCAACGGCATCGCCCCCGGCGACTACGTGCTGCAGGCCGAGCTCTTCGGCCACCTCACCGGTCTCGCCCCGGTCACCGTCGCGGCGGGCGGGGCGGCGTCGGCCGACCTCGTCCTCACCCCGGTGGCCGACGAGGGCCTGCTCGACACGGCCCGCGTCCAGGGTGCGGTGTCCGACGCGAGCACGAACGGCCAGATCGAGTGCCCGGCCGGGACGGATCCGGAGGACTGCGTCGTCACCGTGACGACCCGCGCGCAGACCCTCGACGGCACCACCCGCACCGTCACGGTGACCGTGGCGCCGGACCTGCCCTACACCCTGCCGCCGGCGGACCAGCCGGGGCTGCTGCCGGGCTTGTACCAGGTCGACGTCTCGGCCCCGGGCTACGAGCCGGGGCGGGTGACCGTCCAGGTACCCATGGGCGAGACGGTCCAGGCCAACCCCGTGGCCCTCTACCGCTCGCCGTCCGTCACGGGTGTCGTCTCCACGCGGGTCGGCATGGTCCCCGACGGCACCTGCGTCCTCGCCGTCCCCGGCACCGGCGCCGCCGCCGACGCCGACTGCACGGTCGACTCCGGCGGTGTGTGCACGGTCTCCGGGGCCACGGTCCCCACCGGGGCGCGTTGCGCCGGCCTGGCCACGAACGGGTCCTACACCCTCGAGCAGCTGAGCTCGGGCCCCTGGTCGGTGGCCGTGCGGCCCCCTGACGGCAGCGAGTACCTGCCGGTGGCCGCGGTGAGTCTCGTGCTGGAGCCGGGCGAGCTGCGCCGGTACGACGCCACGCTCAACCGCCTGGGCCGCGTCGACCTCACCGTGCTCTACGACCGCGGTGGCGGCGTCCTGGAGCCGGCGGCCGGTGCCGCGGTCACGCCGGTGCGCCTCGCCGGCGACACCCCGGACGCGGTGACCACCGGCCCCACCGGGCTGGCCGGCCTCACCCACCTCACGCCGGGCAGCTACCGCCTCGAGGTCGCCTACACGCCGCCGGGCAGCGGCCGTACCTACACGGGGGCCACGCCGGTGCTCACCGTGGGGCTCAACCAGGAGGTCACCCGCCAGCTCGTCCTCACGGGCGGCACCGGCTACGCGGTCGACGGGGCGGTCTTCACCAACCTCGGGGCGGGCGGCACACCGCCGGTGGAGGGTGTGTCCGTCTCCGTCAACGGCATCACCGGCTACTCGGGCCTCGTCCCGGTCCGCGAGACGGTGACGATGACCACCGGCGCGGCGGGCCAGTTCGAGGTGGTGGCGGAGGACGGCTCTCCCGACGTCCCGGGCGACCCGACCGGCCGGATGACCTTCGTCAGCGACCGCGTCTCGATCACCGTCGAGGACCCGCTCGGACGCTACGCCCCGCTGAGCCTGACCGACGTGGCGATCACCGAGCCCGCCGTGACACTCGAGCTCGAGCCGCTCGGCCGGCCGGTCGAGATCCTCGTCGACGGCGTCGCGGACGCCGACCGCGCCAACCTCGCGCTCACGGTCACGCAGGCGCCGCCCGGTGCCCAGCGCGCCCGGGTCGCGACGAACGGCTCCGGCGCGGCCACGACCTACGTCTGGCACGACGACCTCGCCCAGCCCTTCGCGGTCCCCGGCGAGTACGGCCGGGGCACGCTCATCCGGCCCGGTCTCTACACGATCACCCCCGAGCTGGGCGGCTACGAGACCAACCCCGTGCAGGTGCTCGTCGCCCCGCGCGGCGAGGGCGTGACCGACCCCGTGAGCATCACGGTCTCGCTCGCGCAGTACGGCCAGCTCGTCGTCGAGGTGGTGCAGACCGGCTCGTGCGCCGCCGGAGGGTGCACCCGGGTGCTCGACCCGGTCGTCACGCTCATGCGCCCCCAGGAGGGCGACCGGACCGCCCGGGCGGTGGTCGGCACCAACCGGGTGAACTTCGGTCCCGTGGCACCGGGCACCTACGAGGTCTACGTCCAGGCCGCCGGGCACGAGTTCACGGTCTCGACCATCACCGTGGCCCCGGCACAGGCCGAGCCGGTCCCCGTGGAGGTCCGGCGCCTGGGCACCATCTCCGGCACCGTGCGGAGCACCGGCGGCGATTCGCTCGCGGGCGTGACGGTGAGCGCCCGGCCACCCGACGGCGGCGAGCCGTTCCTCGCCACGACGGACACGACGGGCTCGTTCCGCATCACGGGCACCGACTCCCGCGAGGGGCTGCGCGAGTCCGACCAGCCCTGGGTGCTCACCTTCGCGGCCCCCGGGTACGTGAGCGACACGGGCGCCTCCCAGCCCAACCGGGTCGAGGTGCTCGTCTCGGGGGGCTCCTCCCCCGCGCCCCTCGACGTCGCCCTGGCGCCGCTCCCGGTGGACGTCTACGTCGACGTCTACGACCCCGACGCCGCCGCCGACGGCCTGGTCGAGGGCCTGAGCGTCACCCTCCTCCAGGGCTCGCGGCGGTACACCGGGGCCGACCTCGACTCCCCCGACGGCCGGTACTACTTCGCCGACGTCGTCCCGGGCGTCTACACGGTGAGCCTGACCGGCGGCGACTACGCCCCGCTCGTCACGACGATCACCGTCCCCGCGAGCGGTGAGGCGACGTCGGTGAGCCTGTCCATCGCCTCCCGGCGCAACACGGTGACGGGCACGATCATGGGCCAGGCCGGCGGTGGGGCCGCCGCACCGGTCGGCGGGGCCACGGTCACGCTCCAGTCCGCATCGGGCGACACCGAGACGGTGGAGACCGGGAGCAGCGGCGCCGGGGCGGGCCGGTTCACCTTCGACGGCGTCCCCGACGGCGAGTACGTCCTCACCGCCGAGCACCCCTCCTTCGGCCCGGCCGCGAGCCGGTCGGTGAAGGTCGAGCGCGGGCAGGTCCTCACCGTGGACATCGTCCTGTACGCCGCCGCCCGGCAGGTCGAGGTGACGGTGCGCTCGGTCAACGGCTTCGACCTGACCGGCATGCTCGTGCGCCTGGAGCCGCCCGGCGGCCCGGCCGGCTCCCTCGCCCCGCAGCCCGTCGCCCGGGCCGCCGACGGCACCTACCGCACGGTCTTCAACCAGGTCCCCCCGGTGAGCGGCGGAGGACCGGACTGGGAGGCGGTCGCCTCCGGCCCGGTGGGCCACCTCGGCACGCACCGGGCGAGCGTCTCGGGCACGACGGCGACGATCGACGTCCGCGAGGTCCGCCTGCGGGTCTCGGCGACGGCCGACGGGCCGGAGCCCCCGGCCACCCTCGGGGTGACCGTCCGCTCGACCGGGGACACGCCCGGCACCGAGCTCAGCGTCGGCGTGGGCGGGACGCAGGAGTCGGTGTACCTGCCCGCCGGGAGCCGCTACACCGTCACGGCCACCGCCGTGCCGGGCTGGACCCTCGCCAGCCAGACCGTCGAGGTCGACGCGACCGGCCCGGCCTCCGAGGCCGTCGCCGCCTTCCGGCTGACGAGCGACACCCCGGTCGTCCTGCCCGCCGTCACGACGACGACGGTCGCGGCCGACCGCGCCACGGTGACCACCGGCGGGTCCGTCACCCTCACCGCCCGGGTGGCATCCTCCCCGCCGGCGGCGGGCGGGACGGTGACGTTCGTCCACAACGGCCGGGCGCTGGGGCCCGTCGCGCTCACCTCGGGCACGGCCACCGCCGTCGTCCCCGGCCTCACCGCCGGGATCCACGAGTTCTCCGCGACGTACTCCGGCGCCACGGGCTTCGCGCCCTCGGCGACGGCGGCCTCGGCGTTCGTCCTCGCGGCCGACCCGGGGACGGCGCCGTCGAGCGTCGCGCTCTCCGCGGCAGCCGGCGCCGGCTCCGTGACCTTCACGGTGACCCCGGACGTCCCGGGCGTCGTACGCGTCGTCGTCACCGGGCCTGCCGGCACGGTGCTCGAGGCCGACGCCTCCGGGTCCGTCGGCCTCACGTGGACGGCGGCGCCCGGGACCTACAGCGCCTACGCCCAGCTCTTCCCGCGGGACCCCGGCCGCGCCCCGAGCACGTCCTCCCCGGTGCCCTTCACGGTCCTGGCGGAGCCCTGACGCCTCGGTGGGCCCGGTCAGAGCAGGCGGGCCGCCACGACGACGGCGCCGACGAGGAGGCCGACGGAGGCGAGCCACCACCACGGGAAGCGCACGGGCGCCGCAGGGGGCTCCTCCACGACGGGCTCGGGCACGGGCTCGGGCAGCGGCGCCGGCAGCGGGACCGGCGCGGGCGGCGGCGTCATCGTCGAGCCGCACCGTAGGCACAGCTCGGCGCCGGGGAGGTTGAGCTCGACGCAGTGCGGGCAGGGCACGGTGGCCAGGCGGGTCGTGCCGAGCGAGCCGGGCAGGCGCCGGCGCGCGTCGTCACCCGACGGCGCCTCCTCGAGCACGGCGTGCTCGGGCCGCGCCCAGAACAGCGGGTAGTCGCACGCGCGGCAGAAGTCCTCGGCGGCGCGGCGCGAGAGCACGACCTCGGCCGTCGTCCCGCACTCGGGGCAGCTGAGGCTCGCCGCGGCGGGCGTCGCCGGGCCGGTCTCGGTGCTGCCCGCGGCGGGCAGCACCGACTGTCGCACCACCGCGGTCTCGGGCGCGACCTGGCCGGTGGGGCCGGGGGTCGTCGTCGTCACTGCTCCTCACTCCCTCGCCCGCCCACGGCGGCGCGGTGCCGGGCCGGCGCGGTCGCCGGCGCGTCGTCGGGGAAGACCTGCCGCCCGGCCACCCACAGCTCGGCGCGGACGTGGGCGGGCACCTCGTCGAGCACCAGCCGGACGAAGTCGGCCTCCTCGAGCAGCCCGGTCGAGGCGACCTCCATGACCACCCAGCAGGTGTCGTCGGGGGCGCCGTCCTCCCGCCACACCCCGCCGCCGTCGCGCACGAGCGCGGGGCCGTCGCTGAGGAGCTCGAGGAACCCGGTGAGCCCGCGCCGCGTGCCGCGCCAGGCGAGCACCCGGGCGCAGCCCGCGACGTACCGGCGCTGCCACTCCTCGGGCTGGTCGCCGTCGACCCCGGACAGCCCGATCCACGACGCCGTCCAGCGCAGCATGCCGGCCGGCGTCACCGACGGGTCGGCCAGGTGCGGGAGGTTGTGCGCGTGGGCGAGGAGGGTGCCGGCCTGCTCCTGGAAGATCGAGGCGAAGCGGACGAAGAAGTCGTCGGTGAGCATGCCCGAGGGCAGCTGCCGCAACAGCCAGTGGTCGGTGCTCACCGCACCACGACCTGGTGCTTCGCGGAGAGGAACAGCGAGTGGGGGTCCAGCCGCAGGGCGTCGCGGCCGACACCGAGACGCCGGCCCGTGCGCAGGTCGTACTCGAAGAGGACCATCTCCTCGACCCGCTCGACACCCTCGACGGACTCGACCAGCTGGGCGACCGTCACGGCCGACAGGTCGGTGTCGAAGGGCCACCCGGTGCCGTCGGGCCCGCCGGTGAGCGGGTTGACGAAGCGCGCGACGGCGTCGCTCACCCGCTGGCTCACGAGCGCCGCGGGCCGGCCGGGCAGCGCCCGCACGAGCGCCGCGACGCTGGCCCCCTGGTAGTAGGGGGTGCCGACCTCGACGGCGACGCCGACGGGACGGCGCTCGTCGAGCACGGCGGCGATCTGCTCGTACAGGCGGCGGTCCAGGGCGTAGTCGTCGATCCGGTGGGTGAGCGGCGAGGTGCGCACCTGCGGCACGACGAGGACCCGCACGGCCCCCGTCCCCCGGGCCGGGAGGCAGCGGGCGCGGGCCACCTCGACGGAGGTCTCGCGGGTGAGCCGCTCGTAGTCGCGCGCGGTGACCGCGCGCTCGCCGGTGCGCAGGGACAGCGGCCCGCGCACCTTGGCCTCCTCGACGCTCTCGCCGTCGACGCCTCCGGTGGCGGGGGCGAGGTTCTCGACGCTCGAGACGAAGGGGACCGTGGAGCGCAGCGCGGTGAGCGTGCCGGCGCCGACGTTGCCGACGGCCCCTCCCCCGTGCCGGTAACCGGTGACGACGACCTCCGCACCGTCGGGCGGGATCGCGCCGTGCTGCCGCACGGTGCCGTCGGGGTGGCGCACCCGCGGGCCGAAGCGCACCTCGCCCGACGCCGAGTCCCACACGACGTGCCGGTCCGTGGGGCCGGACGCGGCGAAGTCCTCGACCTCGGTCCACTCGGTGACACCCGTGTGGTCGATGACCCGGACCTCCTCGCCCTCCCGGCGGCGGGCGACCGGCGCGGCCGACAGCCGGAAGGACTGGGCGGGCACCCCGACCGACCGGCCGAGGGACTCACGCGCCATCGCCTGGGCGTGCTCGGCCGGCACGGTGACGCCGACGGCGTGCGCGGACAGCGACCTGATGCGCGGGGAGGCCTGGTACGTCGGCTGACCGGGCACGGGGTGCAGGAGGCGGGCGCGCAGCCAGTGCGCGGCCTCCCCGCCCAGCGTGAGCGGCTCGTGGGCGGCCGGGACGCGCAGGACGACGTCGCCGTCGCGGTTGAGGCCACCGGTGGTGTCGACGTGGACCCGGACCGGCAGCCATGCCTCCCCGCCCCACACCTCCCACGCGAGCGGCGGGTTGAGCGGGTCCACCCCGACCCCTTCCGCCGTCGCGGCGACCGACAGCCGCACGACGAGGCCGGCCAGCGGCTCGGCGAAGCCGAGGTAGGTGGCGTCACCCGGGGCCAGCGGGACGGAGGTGAACGCGGTGAGCGAGGAGCCCGGGTAGGTGAGGTCGTCCCACCCGTCGGTCGTCTGCTCCTGCCCGGCGCGGCAGGTGTGGACCGCCCGCAGCCGGGGGGCCGAGACCACCGCCTCGTCCACGGTGGCGAAGACGACGGCGTCGGTCTCCGCGGTGCCGACGGTGGAGACCTGCGTCCCGGCGGGGACGTGGACGGACTGCTCGGCGGGGGCGGAGAGCCAGAAGGTGAGGTCGGCCCGGGCCACGGTGGGCGGGAACTGCTCGATGCCGACGAGGTTGAGGAAGTGGACGAGCAGCTTGTCGGGCACCTGGTTGACGCGGAAGAGCACCATCTCGCTCATCCAGGCGAACAGCTCGATGAGCGCGACGCCCGGGTCGGAGACGTTGTGGTTGGTCCACTCGGGCGTGAACCGGGGGATGAGGCGCTTCGTCTCGTCGACGATGTCCTGGAAGGAGCGGTCGTCGAGGTTCGGCGGGGGCAGCGGCATCAGGATTCCTCGCGGGGGATGACGTAGAAGGGGTAGACGAGGTTGCGGCGGTCGTTGGTGGCCTTGACCCGGTAGGTGATCTCGATCCGCACGAGGGCGGAGTCGGTGTCGTCCTGGACGGGGCGCACGTCCTCGACCTCCACGCGCGGCTCCCACTGGGCGAGTGCGTCGCGCACGGCCTGGGAGACGAGGCCGAGGAGGTTGGCGTTGACCGGCTCGAACAGCAGGTCCCAGATCCGGCAGCCGAACTGGGGCCGCATGAGCCGCTCGCCCGGGGCGGTGAGCAGCACCATGCGGATCGAGCGCTCGAGATCCTCCGCGCCCTCGGTGAGCCGGATCGCTCCGGTGTGGTCGACCCGCAGCGGCCAGCCGAAGCCTCTGCCGATGAAGTCGGTACCGTGTCCGGTCATCAGTTGATCTGCACCATCCCGCCCTTGATCGTCGCGGTGGTCCCGCCCTGCAGCGCGGCCGTCACGCTGCCCTTGACCTCGACGTCGGCAGCCGAGACGGCGGCCTTCGCGCTGGCCTTGACCTCGACGCTCGCCCCGGACAGCTCGATGCCCTGGGTGGCCTTGAGGGTGATCGTCACGCCGGACAGCGTGAGGTTGCCCTTGCCGTCCATGTCGATCGTGCTGTCGCCCGAGCGCACCGTGAGGGGCACGCCGCTCGGGACCTCGACGTCGGCGCGGTCCTTGCCGAGGCGGATCCGGTGGCTGGTGTCCTGGAGCGCGAGGAGGACGTGCTGGCCCTTGGCGTCCCTGCCGTCGCCGAGCTCGACGACGTGGCCGAGCCGCGAGGTGAGGCGCCGGTTGACGACCGTGCCGTCCTCGATCACTCCGGGCGGGACGGCCCCCCTCTTCCCGTGCAGGCCGCCCAGGACGACGGCGCGGCGCGCGTCGCCGCCCTCGAAGCCGACGAGCACCTCGTCCCCGACCTCCGGGGTGAGGACGATGCCGCGGTCCGCGCCGGCACCCACCGCGGCGACGCGCGCCCAGGTGGAGGTCACGGCGTCCGACATCGCCGAGTACTGCACCTTGACCCGGCCGAGCCCGTCCTCGTCGCGGATGTCGGTGACGGTCCCGATGACGAGCCCCGCGTGGGCGAAGCTCGACGCGCCCGCGCGGGCGACGTCGGCCAGGTGGACCGGCCGCCGGTCCCCCGCGGTGAACCGGGTGTGGAAGCCGCCCGGCCGGTAGACGTGCTCGACCTCCTGGACGTAGTAGCGCCCGTTGGCGGGGCCGACCCCGGTGATGTCGGCGAGGACTCCGGGGCGCAGCTCGGGGGTGACGGTGCATCGGCCCTTGGCGGAGACGGTGCCCGTCGCGTTGGCGCGCGACTCGGCGATGGCGGCGGCGTCCGTGCCGTCGAGGGGGCTGTCGACCGACCACAGGCGCGAGGCGGGCGTCGCCTCGTCGACCCTGAACGCGTCGGCGAGACCGCGCGGCACGGAGGCACGGTCGAGGGCCGCCGTCGCGGTGATGTGCTCCTGCTTGACCGGGTCCCAGCCACGGACCGTGACCTCGGTGGGGGCGTCGGAGGACACCCCGGCCGCGAGCTCCTCCAGCGTGTCCCCCAGGGCGAGGCGCACGTCCGGTCCGATGGTGCCGGTGCGGCCCGACCCGGTCCAGGACCGCCAGAACCGCAGGGTGCCGCGGTCCACGACCCACTCCCAGCCGATGCGGCGGGCGAGCTCGTCGATGAAGGCGAGGTCGGTGTCCGCCTGGAGGAGGTAGGGGTGGACCTTGCTCGTCTGGTCGGCCCTCACGGCGACCCCCGCCCCCCTCGCGAGGGTCTCGACGACGTCGGCGTAGGTGCGGTCGAGGTAGGTCTGGGCACGCGAGGTGCGCGACAGCCGGAAGGCGGCGTCCTCGACGACGGCCACGAGCTCGGCGCTGCGGCCTGCCCGCTGCTCGACGCCGGCCGAGGTCACCGTGCCGGTGAAGATCTCGGTGAGCGGGCTGCGGGCGGGCACGGCGCGCGCCGAGAGACTCACCTGCGCCCCGACCGCCAGGCGCCGTTCACCGGTGAGCTCGTAGCCGGGGTCGGCGAAGCGCAGGGTGCAGCGCCCCACGGTGCGCAGCGCGAGGGTCGCCCGCAGCTCGAGCAGGGCTGCGGTCCAGCGGGCGGGCAGAGGGCTGCCGTCGACCTTGACGACGGGGCTGAGCGCCAGCCCGGCGGACGGTGACTGGGTGAGGACGCTCATGCGTCGGCCCTCGGGATCGACAGGACGGTGCCGGCCCGGAGGGCGAGGGGGTCCTGGACGCCGTTCGCCAGGGCCAGCCGGCGCCAGGAGGTGGCGTCGCCGTAGTAGGTGGCGGCGATCCGGTCGAGCGTCTCCCCCGGCCGGACGCGGTGGGTGCGGTGCGGGTCGGGTGTGCCGGAGGTGGGGTTCTGCGGGCCGAAGGCCTGCGAGGGCTCGTACTGGCGCAGCGTCAGCGCGACGGTCGCGCGCAGCGGGGTGCCGTTGGAGGCGAAGTAGGTGAAGGCCATGGACAGGTCGGCGACGACGGCCTTGAAGGAGTGCAGGTCACCCCAGTGGAACGTGACGTACGGCGGGCGGGCGTTGCTCGTCGTCTCGTCCGAGCCCGGCAGGGTGGGGTCGACGTCCATGAGGGCGAGGATCCTGCCGGTGTACCGGGTGACGGCGGAACCGTCGTGGGTGGTGTCGAAGAACAGCTCGAGGTGCATCCAGCCGGGCTGGGCGCCGGCGTAGCGCAGCCGGGGCACGCCCCGGCCGGGCAGCGCCTCGCCGGTCCAGTCGTTGGAGCGGGAGATGGCGAGCTGGGCCGGGTTGAACAGGCAGGGCAGCCGCTCGCCGCCCTCGAGCTCGAGGAACGCCTTCTCGGTGGCCATCAGAACACCCCCACGCTGCCGTGGCGGCCACGGCGCTCGAGCTCGGCGACGACGCGCTCCTCCACCCGCTCGGCGACGAGGTCGACGAGGTGGTCGAGGTCCGTGACGGTGTGCGCGCCGGTCGGCTGGTCGCGGCGGAAGGCGAGGGCCGTCGGTGGCACCGCCGGCGGGGCGGCCGGGCGGGTCGGGTGGTGACCGAGGAGGCTCATGGCCGGTCCTTCCGTGGGTGGGGCGGGGCTCACGGACTCGTGGTCCCTGAGCGCGGCGAACGTGGCGGGCAGCGCGGGTGGCGTGGCCGGCGCCGGGGCCGGAGGACCCGGTGTGGCCGGGGCGAGGAGGCGGCGCACGATGCGAGGACCTGCCGTGGCCTGGGGCAGCACGGCGCGCCCCGCGACGGCGGAGGCCCGGGTGCTGCGCGGCGCGGGGGCCGGCCGACGGCGTCGCGCGCCCACGGTGGCCGGCGCGGAGGCATGGACAACAGGGGCGTGCGCGGCTGGCGCGGTGGGAGCGGCCGGCGCGGTGGGAGCGGCCCGGTGGGCGGCCGGCGCGGTGGGAGCAGCGCGGTGGGCGGCCGGCGCGGGGGCAGCGGAGCCGTGGGCAGCCGGTGCGGTCGTCGGCCCTCTCCCGCGCACCGTGGCGCCCGGGGGCGCGGACGGCCGGTGCGCTGCGTCGGCGCGCTGCGGGCCTGTCGCCGGGTGGCCGGGCGTCCCCGCGGTCGCGCCGCCGGGCCAGACGGGCAGCCGGCGCACCGGGGCCGACAGCGACGGCGGCGTGGCGTAGAGCGGGGTGGAGGGCGGGAACATCGTCGGGGTCCCGGCGGCGCTCGCCGGCACGAGCGCGCGGGCGGTGACGGGACGGCCCGCCACGGAGATCCCGAGCGCGCCCGCCGGCACGGGCTGGGCCGTCGGGACGGTCCGCAGACCGGCGGCCGGGTGCGCCGAGGCCGCAGCAGCAGCCGTCGTCCGGGCGGCGGGGCGGGAGACCGGTGCGGTGTCCATGGTCAGGGCAGGTGTCGTGCGACGCCCGCTGGAGGGCAGCCGGCGCAGTCCTGCCCGCGCCGGGCCGGGGCTCGTGCCGAGGGGCCCGGCCGCGACGGCCGCGCGGTGCCCCGCCACGTCGGCACCGACCGCCGGTGCGCCTGGGCGGAGCGCGGCGGCCGGAGCCGTGAGGGCGACAGGTCCGCCGCCGAGCACGGTGGCGCGGGCGGCCTGGGAGGAGCTGGTGACATCGGTCCCCACGCGCAGGGCGCGCTGGGACGTCGTGTGCGCGGGCCGCGTCCGTCCGCCGGGGGCAGCTGCGGGCAGCACGCCGAGCGGCAGGCGCCGGAGGGTCCTCGCCCGCGGGACCGCCACGTCGGCGCGGTCGTCGACGCGGGCCGCGCCGGGGACGGCCGGGACTGCGGACACGGAGGTCCGGGCGAGGCGCGCCGATGCCTGGGCACGCCCGGTCGCACCCCCTGCCGGGTGGGCGGGCCCGGTGGCTCGGAGCGCACCGGGGAGAGTGCTCGAGGTCCGCCCCGCGGGGCGCACGGTCGCCGGGGCACGGCCGGTTGTGCGCCCCACGGGTCGGGTGGGCCCGTCCCCGGCGGGTGGGGACACGCCGGGGACGGAGCTGGAGGGCCGGCCGGATGCGGCCGGTCGGGTGGGCCCGTCCCCGGCGGGTGGGGACACGCCGGGGACGGAGCTGGAGGGCCGGCCGGGTGCGGCCGGTCGGGTGGGCCCGTCCCCGGCGGGTGGGGACACGCCGGGGACGGAGCTGGAGGGCCGGCCGGGTGCGGCCGGTCGGGTGGGCCCGTCCCCGGCGGGTGGGGACACGCCGGGGACGGAGCTGGAGGGCGCCGCGACCGTCGCGGCACGGGGCGCACCGGCGTGCCGCACGACGGCACCGGCAGCAACGCGCGGGCTCAGGCTCGCCGATGTGGCCACCGCACGGCGCAGCGGCGCGACACCCGGCGGGAGCTCCCCGGCCGGGGTGGCGACGCCGGCCACCTCGCGTGCCACCTCGGCGGGCCACCGGCCCGCTCCGCGCTGCACAGCGAGCTGCCGGTGTGCGCCGGGCTGGCGCGTCCTCGGGAGGAGGCCTCCCCGGTGCGCCGTGGCCGCTCGGCCGGGGAGCGCCGCCGCCCTGTGGGCGGACACGGCGGCGCGGTTGCGGCCGGACCCGGGGGTGGTGGACGGGGTGGGTCCGGTGGTGGAGGACGGGGTGGGCACGGCGACGGAGGACGGGGTGGTCACGGGCACGCCGGCCCCGCGGGCGGCCGCCGAGGCGAGCGCGCGGCGGCGCACGTAGTGGGCGGTGCGGGCGGGACGGCTGTCCACGCGCGAGCCGGTGCCGGCGGCCCCCGGCAGGGTCGCGCCGGTGGGCCGGGTGGCTGGTGACGTCGCGGTCGCCGGATCGGGGGCGCCGGTCGCGGCACCGGGTGCCTGCGACGTGGGACCGGTCCCCGTGGGGTTCCCCGGGTCGGGCGCCCGTCGGGGCGGTGCCGAGCGGCGCCGGGTGTCCAGGCTGGTGATCATCCGGCCGGCCGCCTGCACCTCCGCCGGCAGCCGCATGGGCACCGCCTTGGGCGCCGTCGCGGCCGAGAAGCTGCCCGGCCGCCACGTCCGCTCGTCCGGCACCGGTGCGGCGGCACGACGCAGGCCGCGCTCGGGTAGTGCGGGTGTCACCGGCTCCGGCGACGGGTGCCACCAGCGCGGGGGGCGCACGGTGGCGCCGGAGAGCCGCTGGACGCGCAGCTCGTCGGGCCCGGCGAGCATGCGGCGGACCGCGACGGGGCGTCCGGTGCCCGCCGCGAACCGGGTGGCCCCGGAGGCGAGGAGCCCGAGCAGCGCCGAGCGCGGGGAGCGCACGGCTGGGCCCGGGCGGCGCCAGCGCCGGGCCGCCTCGGTGCCCAGCGGGTGGCGGGGCGCGGGAAACGGGTCCGTCATGAGGTCTTCGCCCGGAAGCCGTTGTGCGCGATCTCCAGCTCCTCGACGAGCTGGGCCTCGGTGTCCACGCTGAACTCCGGGCCGGTCCAGCGCACGGCGAACACGTTGTCGAACTCCCAGGCGCGCAGCCGCTCGCCGATGTAGTTGATCGCCGTCACCGCGCCGGTGCTGCGCACGAGCCGGTTGCCGTTCGCGGCGAAGGACTCCCCCGCCGAGCTGGAGACCCAGGCGAACAGCGCGTCCGAGGCGACCATCCCGCGGGTGAACACGAGGTTGGGCCAGCGCATCGTCCCCGGGAAGCGGTGGACGAAGCCGTTCTGCCCGCCCTCGACGTACGTCTCGACGTCGACGGTGAGCTCCAGGCCACGGACCTCCCGGAACGTGCCGATCTCGACGCCGTCGACCTCGAACAGGAACCACCCGCTCGTGGTCGGCTCGCCGCCCAGCACCTCCCTATCGGATGGGACCACTCTCGTTCACCGCCTCCCAGGCTCGTTCGTTCAGTGCGGAGACCGCGCGGATGAGGCGCACACGGTCCAGGTGCTCGAGGTCGAGCAGGTCGTCCAGCGGCCAGTGCAGGTGGTAGGCGAGGTAGGCGACCTCCTGCCACAGGGCCTCCGGCGGGTAGCGCAGCATGCGTCACCGCCCGTCGCTGGGGATCTCCTCGATCGCCGACCGGGAGAACCGGGGCGACGTCGCGGGAGCACCCGCGGTGACCGGAGCGGGAGCCGGCGGCTCCGGCTCCGGCTCCGGCTGCGGCACCGGCGCGGGCGATGCGGTCACCGGCGCTGCGGCGTCCCGCTGCGCTGCGAGCAGCTCCTCGTACTCCGCCTGGGACCCGAAGTTGATGACCCCGTAGAAGTCCTGGAGGAAGGCGAGGTCCGCGGCGAACAGCGACTCGATCTCCCGCGTGGTGACGAGCTCGAGGGTCCCGAGGCGCTCGACCACCCGGGCGAGGACGACGACGGTGAGACGCGGGTCGTCCGGCCCATCGACCGTCGGGTCGCGCAGCGGCTCGAGCTCGTCGCGCGCCGTCGCCAGCCGCATCGTCCCCTCACGGTGGAGCACCCCCGCCGCGTCGAGGTACCCGCGCGGCAGGGTGAAGTCGTAACGGGTCTGCAGGCTCACTTGACCCGCTCGAGGCGCTCGATGACCAGCGTGATGTTCTCCTTGACGGCCTCGGTGCTGTCGACGCTCAGCTGGTCGGTGGAGATCTTGCTCGGCCACGCCTTGAAGAAGTTGAAGCGGGCGACCTCGGTGCGCGCGGCGTCGTACAGGACGATCGAGCCGTTCTTGCGCTGGCCGGTGCGGTCGGTGGCCCTGAGGCCGGTCCCGCGGATCTCGTTGAACCAGGTCCACAGCTTGTCGCTGCCGGAGTCGAGCGGGGCGATGCGGCTGAGCTGGAGGTCCGGGGACGAGACGGTGTTGCCCAGGCCCTTGACCTCCTCGATCTGGCCGCCCGCGCCGGACGCCTTGGACGTCGAGACGGAGACCTCGATGTCGAGGCCGGAGACGGAGGTCAGCGTGGAGATGACCTCACCGTCGATCTCCAGGAAGAAGTTCTGCGCGATGATCGGGTCATTGGTGAACAGGCCGTCGACCACTGGTGCTCCTCAGGTTGTGTGGGGGTGTGGGCCCCGAAGGGCCCGCGGCGGTCCCGGGGATCCCGGGACCGCCGGTCGGTCAGGATGCGGACTGCTTGTTCTGCGCGATGCGGAACACGACGAACTCGGCGGGCTTCACCGGGGCCAGCCCGACCTCGACGACGAGCCTGCCCGCGGCGATGGACTCCGGCGGGTTGGTCGTCTCGTCGCACTTGACGTAGTACGCCTGGCTCGCCGAGGAGCCGAAGAGCGCTCCGGCCTGCCACAGGCCGTGGAGGTAGCCGCTGAGCGTGCGGGTGACGCCCTCCCACAGGGTGACGTCGTTGGGCTCGAACACCGCCCACTGGGTGCCCTCCATGATCGTGGACTCGACCATGTTGAACAGGCGCCGGACGTTGATGTACTGCCAGTCGGTGTCCGAGGAGAGCGTGCGCCCGCCCCAGACCCGGATGCCACGGGTGCCGAAGGGCCGGATGCAGTTGATGCCGACCGGGTTGAGCAGGCCCTGCTCGTTCTGCGTGATCGGCCGCTCGACGTCGAGCACGCCGCGGATCGTGTCGTTGGCCGGGGCCTTCCACACGCCGCGGGTGTCGTCGGTGCGGGCCCACACGCCGGCCACGTGGCCCGACGGCGGGACGAGCACCTCGGCGTTGCCCTGGGTGCCGGCGGGGTTCTCGACCTTGATCCACGGGTAGTACAGGGTGGCGAACTGCGAGTCGTACATCGCCGTCTCCGAGCGCCACTCGCGCACCTGCTGGGGCGTCATCCCGGGAGGGGCGTCGAGGATCGCCATGCGGTTGGGGTGCTGCTCGCAGTGGGAGATGAGCGTGGTCTGCACGGCCTGCCACAGGCCCAGGTCGAGCGTGCCGTCCTCGCGGGTGGCCGCGGTGACGAGGTCGGGGACGACGACCATCGTCACGTCCTCGGCGATCGCCAGACCGTTGATGCCCGAGCGGCTGGACTCCGAGCCGGCGAAGCGGCGCCCGGTGACGGCGACCGGCTTGGTGGGGGCCTTCTCCAGGGAGAACGTGCCCGCCTTGAGGAGCTCGAGCTGGGTGGAGGTGTCGACGGCGGAGTCGAGCGTGACCTCGACCTTGACCTTCGTCGAGGTCTTGTTGATGACCGTCGCGGCGTCGCGGGGACCCCCGAGGGTGAGGTTCGGGAAGGACTCGACCGCCTCGCCGCCCTCGACGATCGTGATGGTGAACGGGGCCGGACCCTCGTCGTCGGGGGCGGGCTCCTCGTTGCGCACGACGATCTCGATGTCGGCGTCCGGCTCGAGGCTCTCGACGGCGACCGGCAGGCCGAGCGCGCGGTCCGCGGCGGGCAGCGCGGAGCGGGCGGGCTCGCCCGAGGGTGCGCTGTTGGGGACCCGCACGACGTAGGCCATCGTGCCGCCGTTGGCGAAGAAGCCGAACACCGACAGCGGCAGCATGGCGCCGTCGACGAAGCCGCCGTACAGCTCCTCGTACTGGCTCCAGCTCGTGACGAGCCGGGGCGTCAGGCCCTCCGGGTCGTTCGCGTCGTCGAGCGGCGCGCGCTCGGTGAAGCCGACGAAGGCGGCGACGGCTGTCGGGGCCGAGGCCAGCACCTTCTGCGAGGAAGGAACCTCCTCGACGTAGACGCCGGGTGCGGTGTAGGTGGGCACTGGCTCTCCTGCGGGTCTGCTCCGCGGGGCGTTCCGCGGCGAGGGACGGGTGGGGTCGCAGCCGAGCCTAGGAATCGCCGGTCCGCAGCAGCATCGGTAATCGCTACCGAACCTGTCCCGAAGTGCCGTCGGGCTGATCGTGTGCCTCTCGGCAGGCGTTACGATCCGTCACGAGCCGGTGCACGGGCGCGCACACGCCAGCCAACGGGGGCGCGCCGGCCCGCCGACGAAAGGTGGAGTCCTCGTGCCCACGCTTCCTCCGTGGCCGGTCCTGCCCCGCGCCGAGACCGCCGAGCTGCGCGACGCCCTGGACGCGGGGCGCAGCGTCGTCGTCGTCGGGGACGCCGGTGTCGGCAAGAGCGAGCTCGTCTCGGGCGTGCTCGCCGGCCTCGACCGTCCCGTCGTCACCGTCTCCGGCAGGGCCCCCGAGCTCACGCTCGACCAGGTGCACCCGGCGCTCGCGGCGAGCCTGCTCGACGTGCACACCCCGCGGGGTGACGTCGCCCCCCTGCTCCTGCGGGTCGAGGACGCCCACCTGCTCGACCGCGGCACCGCGCACGCCCTGTGCGCCCTCGTCCACCACGGCCGGGCCACCATGGTCGCGACCCTGCGCACCGCGGCCGCCAGCCGCTCCCCCTGGCTCGAGCTGTGGAAGGACGGCGCAGC
Organism: Georgenia wutianyii; assembly: GCF_006349365.1. Taxonomy (NCBI): domain Bacteria; kingdom Bacillati; phylum Actinomycetota; class Actinomycetes; order Allobogoriellales; family Allobogoriellaceae; genus Georgenia; species Georgenia wutianyii. The sequence goes on along the minus strand of NZ_CP040899.1, from coordinate 1,545,106 downwards.
CGAACGCATCGACGTGCCTGCCTTCTCGGCCCGCCAGGTCGAGCGTCTCCTCGAGACGGCGCTGGGCGGACCGCTCACCACCGACACCTGTCTGCGCATCGTCGCCCGCACCCAGGGCAACGCCTTCCACCTGCGTGAGCTCGTCCGCTCCGAGCTCGCCGCCGGCACCCTGGTGGAGAGCCAGGGCACGTGGGTGGGCGTCGCCGGCGTTCCGCCCGGGCCGCGGGTGCTCGACGTCATGCGCGCCGAGCTCGACCGGCTGGACCCCGTTGTCCGCGAGGGCCTGGAGCTCGTCGCGCTCGCCGACGAGCTGCCGGTGCGGTACCTCGCCGTCCTCCTGCCCGAGCGCGTGCTCGACGACCTCGTCCGCGAGGGACTCGTCGTCACCGACGGGCTCGACAGCGCGACCGGACTGCTCGCGCGGGTGAGCCACCCGATGTACGCCGAGGCGATCCGTGAGCTCGTCCCGCCCGGACGCCGCCGCCGCCTCTACGCGCGGGTGCGGGCGGCGCTGCCGCTGTCCGCCGCGACCACCGGCAGCCCGCTCGGCACGCTGCGCATGGTCACCTGGGCGCTGGAGAGCGGGGTGCGCGAGACCCCGGCGCGGGTGCTCGCCGCGATGCGGGTCGCGTTGGACACCCAGCGCTGGCAGAGCGCGGTGTGGGTGGGCACCGCCGCCCTCGAGTTCGTCGCCGCCGACGACCCGCAGCGGGCGGACGTCCTCCTCCTGCGCGGGGAGGCGTGGCGCCACCTCGACCGGCCGGGGGAGGCGAACGAGGACCTCGCGGCGGTTGCCGCGCTCCTGGCCGGCCCGACCCGCACCCCGCTGCCCCCGATCGTGCGGCTGCGGCTGTCCCAGCAGCTCGCCTACCTCCACCAGTTCCACGAGGACGACGTCGACCAGGCCCTGGCCGACCTCGAGGACGCGCGCCGCCACCTCACCGACGTCGCACCCGAGCACGTGCGCGTCCTGGAGATCGACCGCCTCGCCCACCTCGGCCACGCCGGGCGCTTCGCCGAGTGCCTCGACGCGTCGCTCGAGCTGCTCGACACGACCGACGCGACCGACGTCACCGTCCTGCGTCTGGCCAACCCGGTGGTCCTCGGTCTTGCCCAGACGGGGCGCCTGGAGGAGGCCGTCCGGCTCGGCACGGTCTACGCCCAGCGGGCGGTCACCTACCCCGACCCGGAGCGGCCGTGGCTGTCGGAGGACATCGTCGTCGCGCTGGGAATGGCACTCGCGTGGACCGGCGACGTCGACGCCCTCGCCCGCGTGGTGGGGGGCCCGGAGCAGGCAGCCGACTACTGGATGCGCGAGGCGCTCGCCCAGACCGGGCGCGGCGTGCTCGCCAGCAGCCGGGGCCAGTGGAGCGACGCGCACCGGGACCTGGGGATGGCCGCGGCCCGGTACTCGATCCGCGACACGGTGGGCACGAGCGGCTACATCGTCGCGGCCGCCGCGGTCGCTGCCGCTGCCGCCGGTGACCTCCGCGCGGCCCGGGCGGCGATGACGCGGGCGCTGGCCGTGCCGCTGCGCATCTCGGCATCGGTGGAGCCCGAGATCCGCCTGCTGCTCCTCGACGCGCAGGCGTGGGTCGGGGACCGTCCCGTCCGCCCGGACGCCCTCGAGCTGGCCACGTGGTGCGCCGAGCGGGCCCTGGCACGCACCGAGCTCGAGGCGCTCCACCGCGCCGTCGTCGCCGAGCCGGACTCGCCTCCTCCCCCGGGGGTCCTCGACCGGGTCGTCGAGCTCGGTGCCACGGTCACCGGACCGCGGCCCGCGGCCCTCGTCGCGCACGCCCGCGCCGTCGCCGACGGCGACCGCGACCTCGCCGAGGTGGCCCTGCGGCGCCTCGGCGAGGCAGGGCTCTGGCTGCCGACGGGCTCGCTGCGCGTCGTCCTCACCCGCCGCGAGCGGGAGATCGCGAGCCTCGCCGCCGGCGGGCTCAGCAGCAAGGCGATCGCCGAGCGGTTCACCCTCTCGGTGCGGACGGTCGACAGCCACCTCTCGCGGGTGTTCACCAAGCTCGGCGTGCGCAGCCGCCGCGAGCTCGCGGGCGCGCTGCGCGAGTGACCACCGCCCCGGGCCGCGCGCCTCGCGCGCCGAGACACGCATAGGCTGAGGGGATGACCGACGCGCAGGACCCCAGCACGGCGCCAGACGAGGGCGCAGAGCGCACCCCCGCCATCCTCCTCGCCGCCTTCGAGGGCTGGAACGACGCCGGGTCCGCCGCGAGCCAGGCACTCGAGCTCGTCGCCGAGGCGTGGGGCGCGCAGAGCGTGCACGAGCTGGACCCCCAGGACTTCCACGACTTCCAGGTCAACCGGCCGGTGACGATGCGCGACGAGGACGGCGCCCGCGTCCTCAAGTGGCCGACGACGACGATCTCGGTCACCCGCTCCCCCGTCGCCGGGCGCACCGTGCTGCTCGTCCAGGGCATCGAGCCCTCGTTCCGGTGGCTCGACTTCTGCGACGAGATCCTCGACGTCGCCCAGCAGTGGGACGTCGGCAGCGTCGTGGGCATCGGCGCGCTCCTCGCCGACGTGCCCCACACCCGCCCGGTGCCCTGCCAGGTGACGAGCGACGACCCCGGGGTCCAGGCGCTCCTCGGGGTGGAGGGCTCGGAGTACGAGGGCCCGTCGGGGATCGTCGGCGTCCTCGCCCAGCTCGCCCAGGAGCGCGGCATGCACGCGATGTCGCTCTGGGCAGCGGTCCCGCACTACGTCGCGCAGCCGCCCTCCCCCAAGGCCAGCCTCGCGCTGCTGGGCGGCCTGGAGGAGCTCGTCGGTGAGCCGCTGCCCCTCGGGGAGCTCGTCGAGGAGGCCCGGGCCTGGCAGGCCGGGGTGGACGAGCTCGCCGAGCAGGACCCGGAGGTCGCCGAGTACGTCCAGCAGCTCGAGGAGGCCAAGGACACCGCCGAGCTTCCCGAGGCCACGGGTGAGGCGATCGCCCGCGAGTTCGAGCGCTACCTGCGCCGCCGGGACAACGGCGGGGGCGCCCAGCCTCCCGGCGCACGCTAGGAGAGGACCGTGGCGCGGCCCTCCCGCGCCCGCGCGAGCTCGGCGTTGAGAACCCCGCCGGCGAGCACGACGATGCTGCTCGACCACAGCCACACGACCCCGGCGAGGACGAGTCCGATCGTCTGGGCCGCGGCGGTGACGGCATCGTCCTGGCCTCCCTGCGCGCCGGGCGGTGACGGCCCCGCCAGCGCGAGGTAGCCGGCGAACCCGACGGCGACGACGACGACGCCCACCGTCCCGGCGACGGCGCCGGGCAGGCAGCGGGTCCACGTCGTGCTGACGTTGGGGCCGTAGCGGTAGAGCACGACGAGGTAGGCCGTCGTCACGGCCGCGAGCACCGGCCACCGGGCCACGGACCACGCGACCTCGAACATGACGCCGAGCCCGAGGCGATCGGCGAGCTCACGGCCGTCCCCGAGGAGCGGGCCGACGACGACGAGCGCGAGCAGGAGGAGGAGGGTGAGGACCGCGCCGAGCGCGAGGGCGATGCCGAGCGCGTACTGCGCGAGGAGGGTGCGCCGCTCGGGCACCCGATAGGCGTCGTCCAGTGCCCGGATCGCGGCGCGGAACATCCTGCTCGCCAACCACAGCGCGAGCAGCAGGCCGCCGACGGCGACCCCCGTGCGCTCCTCGCGCAGCAGCCCCTCGATGAGCGGGGCGAGGACGTCGGTGGCAACCTGCTCGGCGAAGACGGTGGACACCGCCCCGACGAGCGAGTCCTCGAGGCGAGCGACCACCGCCGGCCCGGCGAACCGCTCGAGGAAGCCGAGGCCGGCGCCGAGCGCTGTGAGCAGCGGGACGAGGGAGATGAGCGCGTAGTAGGTCATCTCGGCGGCCAGTCCGGTGACGCGCACGTCCGCCGCCCGGCGGGCTGCGCGGACGGCGACGGAGACCACGTCCCCGCGTCCCTCGGCCCAGTCCTGCACCCGGTCGGCGAGGCCCGGCCGCTCCGCGGCGCGGGCACGCACCGGACCCAGCACCCGGTCGTTGACCACCGCGCCCCCGGCGACGAGCAGCACGGCCCCGAGACCGGCGGCGGCGAGGGTGAGCCACGGCCCCGCCCCCGCGTCGAGCAGCGCGAGCCCGGCAAGGCACGCGCCGAGCAGGGCGAGGATGGTGGTGGCCGCCGGGCTCAGCCGGTCACGGACGGGTGGCCACCGCCGAGCGGCCAGGGCGCAGCCCAGCCCGACGAGGACGACGCCGACCGGCAGCACGTCTCAGACGGCGATCCCGAGGAGGGCGTCGACCGTCCGGGCCGCGAGGGCAGGGCCGCGGTCGGCGTCGGCACGCGCCGTGCCGGCGTCGTGCTCGGCGGCGGCCACCCACGCGTCGACGGCGTGGAGCGCGGCGGGGGCGTCGAGGTCGCGGGCGAGCGCGGTGCGCACCTCCTCGAGCAGCCCGGTGGCGTCCGGGCCGTGCTCGGCCGTCATCGCCCGCCGCCAGCGGGCCAGCCGCTCGCTCGCGGTACGCAGCTGGGCACCGGTGTACTCCCAGTTCTCCCGGTAGTGGTGGGCGAGCATGACCAGGCGCACCGCCATCGGGTCGACGCCGGACGCGGTGAGCTGGGAGACGAGGACGAGGTTGCCCAGGGACTTGCTCATCTTCGACCCGGCGTAGGCGACCATGCCGCCGTGCGCGTGGACGGTGACCGGACGCTCGCGTCCGGTGAGCATGCGCAGGTGGGACTCGCTGCACGCGTGGTGCGGGAAGACGAGGTCGCTGCCCCCGCCCTGGACCTCGACGGGCAGGCCGAGGTACTCCGAGGCGATCGTCGCGCACTCGATGTGCCAGCCGGGCCGCCCCTGCCCCAGGGTCCCGCCGTCCCACGAGGGCTCCCCCGGCCGGGCGGTGCGCCACAGCAGCGGGTCGAGCGCCTGGCGCTTGCCCGGCCGGTCCGGGTCACCGCCACGCTCGGCGAAGAACTCGGCCATCTGTGCGGCGGTCAGCCCGGTCTCGGTGGCGAAGAGGTGGTCGGCGGCGACGTCGGCGTAGACGTCCCCGACGCCGTGCCCGCCGGCGTCCGCCTCGGTGATGCGGTACGCGGCGCCGGAGGCGAGGAGGGCCGCGACGGCGTCGACGACGACCGGGATGGACTCCACGGCGCCGACGTAGTGGTCCGGGGGCACCACCCGCAGGGCGGTCATGTCACCGCGGAACAGCTGGGTCTGCTCGGCGGCGAGGTCGCGCCAGTCGACCCCGGTGTCCGCCGCGCGCTCGAGGAGCGGGTCGTCGACGTCGGTGACGTTCTGCACGTAGCGCACCTCGCGGCCGGCGTCGCGCCACGCCCGCACGAGCAGGTCGAAGCCGAGGTAGGTGTTCGCGTGCCCGAGGTGGGTGGAGTCGTAGGGCGTGATGCCGCAGACGTAGAGCGTCGCCAGGCCCTGGGCGGCCGTCCCGACGAGCTCACCGGTCCCCGACTCGGTGAGGCGGATCTCCTGGCCGCGGCCGGGGAGGACTGGGACGTCGGGAGCAGACCAGGAGTGCACGTCCGGAAGCCTAACCGTCAAGCGACGCGCACGCGGACCCTGTTGCGCCAGGGGTCCTCGACCTCGAGCGTGCGCCCGTCGTCGGCGAAGGCCACGCCGCGCGTGCGCAGGCGGTCCGCGAGGGCGCCCAGATCGTCGGCCTCGGGCGCGACGACGTCGACGACGCCCAGGCCGAGGGCCGGCACGCGCGGGCCGGCGCCCGCGCTGTTCCACGTGTTCATCGCCATGTGGTGGTGGTAGCCACCCGCCGCGACGAACAGGGCGCCGGGGATCTCGAGGGTGGCCTCGAAGCCGAGGGTCGCGACGTAGAAGTCGCGCGCCGTCGCCGTGTCCCCGACCTGCAGGTGGACGTGCCCGACGACGGCCGCGTCACCCGTCGCCCCGGTGAGACGTTCCTCGCTGAGGTGGGTCCCGAGGTACTCGTTGGGGTCGAGGACGAGCGTGTCCATCGCCACCTGGCCGCCGTCCCAGCGCCACTGGTCACGGGGGCGGTCGAGGTAGAGCTCGATGCCGTTGCCCTCGGGGTCGGTGAAGTAGAACGCCTCGGAGACGAGGTGGTCGGCGCTGCCGACGAAGCTGCGCGGGGCCAGACGCGCGAGGGAGGCCACGGTCGCGGCCAGGGCGCCGGCGTCCTCGAAGAGGAGTGCGGTGTGGAACAGGCCGGCGTCGCGGCGCGAGCCGCGCGGCAGGCTCGGGTCGTGGCGGAGCACGACGAGCGGCTGGTCCCCGCGCCCGAGGACGGTCTCGACGCCCTGCGCGGACAGCACGGTGAGCGCCAGGCCCTCGACGTAGTAGGTGGTGAGCAGGTCGAGGTCGCCGACGAGCAGCGTCACGGGTCCCATCCGCGTGCCCGCCGTGAGGAGGTCGCGGTCGGCGAGGGCGCGGGCGTCGGTCCCGGGCTGGGTGATGAGGTGCTCCATGCCCCCACCATACTTGAAGCCTCAACCTTTGGCGAGGGGCCCTCGCCCGCCCGGGCTACGACGACGCCGCGGCGGCACCACTCACCGGGTCGAGCACGCCCGACACGACGAGCGCGACGACGACGACGGCCAGGACGATCCGGTAGACGACGAACGGCATGTAGGAGTACGTCGAGACGATCTTGAGGAAGGCGATGATGACGAGGAACCCGACGCCGAACGCGGCGAGCGTGGCGATCGCCGTCACCCCCGCCCCTGGCGCGTCCGGGGTCGGGTCGGCCGTGAAGAGCTGGTAGAAGCCGGAGCCGAACACCGCCGGGATCGCGAGGAGGAAGGAGTAACGGGCAGCCGCCTCCCGGGTGTAGCCGAGCAGCAGGCCCATGGTGATCGTCCCGCCAGAGCGTGAGACGCCCGGGACCAGGGCAAGGGACTGGGCGAGGCCGAAGAGCAGGCCGTCGCGCAGCGTGAGGTCGCCCAGCTCCTTGCGCTTGCGCCCGAAGCGGTCCGCCAGGCCGAGGAGCACGGCGAACACCGCGAGCATCGTCGCCGTGATGTACAGGTGGCGCAGCGAGGTCTCGATCGCGTCCTGGAACAGGAGCCCGAGGACGACGATCGGCACCGAGCCGATGATGATGTACCAGCCCATCCGCGCGTCGGGGTCGGTGCGCGGCACCGTCCCGCGCCAGGGCCCCACCGGCAGGGCGCCGACCCATGCCTTGATGATCCGCCAGATGTCCTTGCGGAAGTACAGCAGGACGGCCGTCTCCGTGCCGAGCTGGGTGATCGCGGTGAAGGCCGCGCCGGGGTCACCTCCCCCAGGCAGCAGCTCCCCCACGATGCGCAGGTGCGCACTGGAGGAGATCGGGAGGAACTCCGTGAGTCCCTGGACCACGCCGAGCACGATTGCTTCCCACCACGTCACGATCGAGCATTCTATGTTCGGGCCCGTTGTCCCGGGGGCGCGCCCACGCCGGTAGCGTGAGGCCATGGAACTTCGCAGGGCGGGCCGCAGCGGGCTGCTCGTCTCGTCGGTCGGCCTGGGCACCATGACGTGGGGCCGGGACACCGACGAGCACGAGGCGGCCGAGCAGCTCTCGGTGTTCCTCGACGCCGGCGGCACCCTCATCGACACCGCCGCCTCCTACGGCGAGGGTGCGGCCGAGGGCCTCCTGGGCAGCCTGCTCGCCGAGGTCGACCGCCGTGACGTCGTCCTGCGCTCCAAGGCCGGCGTGCGCCACGGGCGCTCGGGCAGCCGCCTCGACGCCTCCCGCTCGACGCTGCTCGACACGCTCGACGAGTCCCTCGCCGCGCTCGGCACCGACCACCTCGACCTGTGGCTGGTCCAGGCGCCCGACCCCCACGTCCCGGTCGAGGAGACGCTGTCCGCGCTGCGCCACGCCGTCGCGACCGGGCGCACCCGGTACGTCGGCCTGTCGAACCACCCCGCCTGGTACCAGGGCTACGCCGCCGCGCAGCTCGCACAGGACGCGACCGGCCTCGCGGCCGTCGAGGTGGAGTACTCGCTCCTCGAGCGGTCCGTCGAGCACGAGGTCGTGCCGGCCTCGGACGCGCTCGGCACCGGGCTGCTCGCCTGGTCCCCGCTGGGACGTGGCGTGCTCACCGGCAAGTACCGCAGCACGGTGCCGGCCGACTCCCGCGCCGCCTCCCCGCACCTGCGGGGCTTCGTCGAGCCCTACCTCACCGAGCGCTCGCGCGGGATCGTCGAGTCGGTCGCCACGGCGGCCGCCGGGCTGGACCGCGCGCCCCTCGAGGTGGCCCTCGCGTGGGTGCGCGACGCCCCCGGCGTCACGTCGGCGATCGTCGGCGCACGCACCGCCGCACAGCTGCGCGGGGCGCTGTCGGCCACCGACCTCGAGCTGCCTCCGGCCATCCGCCGGGCGCTCGACGACGTCAGCGCCGGCTGAGGATCACTCCTCGTCGTCGTCGTCCTCGTCCTCGTCGTCGTCCTCGTCGTCCTCGTCGTCGTCCTCGTCGTCGAGGTCGAAGTCCTCGAGCTCCTCGTCGTCGAGGTCGTCCTCGTCGTCGTCCCCGTACGCCTCGAGCGGCACCTCGACCTGGTAGGTCGTGTACAGGGCGTCGTCGTAGCTGAAGAACGCGTCCTCGACGGCGGCGGCGGCGTCCTCGACAGCGACGGCCTCCGCGTCCTGCACGCTGCTCGCGATCTCGAAGTGGGTCTCAAGGGCGGAGATGAAGCGATCGAGTGCGGCGCGCGGGTCGTTGGACATGGGAAGAAGGTATCGCGACTGGTAGGAATGACACAGTCCGCGCGGTACCGCCCCGGCTTGTGGGAGACAATGGGTCACGACATGGTCTGGTACACCGAGAACCCTCCCCGTCCCGGCGTCCGCGGAGCCTCCCAGTACGAGTTCCGGGTGCTGAGCATCCCGTCCTCGACGAGCCGCGCCGACGTCCGCCAGCTCCTCACCGAGCAGGCCGAGTACGGCCGCTGGGAGCTCGCCCGTACCCGCCTGTACATCGGCGGCTCCCGCAAGGTGTGGCTGCGCCGCAAGATCATCCGGGTGCGCAGCACCCTGTGACCGCTCAGGCGGTGCGCAACAGGCGCTCCAGCACACGCACCCCGAAGCGCAGCGCCTCGACCGGCACCCGCTCGTCGACGCCGTGGAACATGCCGGCGAAGTCGAGCGTGGGCGGCAGCTGGAGCGGCGCGAAGCCGTATCCGGTGATGCCGAGCCGCGAGAGCGACTTGTTGTCGGTGCCGCCGGAGAGCATGTAGGGCAGGACGACGGCACCCGGGTCCTCGCCGTCGATCGCCTCGACCATGCGGTCGACGAGGTCCCCCTCGAAGGGAACCTCGAGCGCGACGTCGGCGTGGATGGCCTCGATGCGCACACCCGGGCCGGCGAGCTCGGTGAGCGTGGCGCGCACGCTCTCCTCCTCCCCCGGCAGGTAGCGCACGTCCACGGCCGCCTCGGCGCTGCCGGGGATGACGTTCGCCTTGTACCCGGAGCTCAGCTGGGTGGGGTTGGCACCCGTGCGCAGGGTCGCGCCGACGAACTTCGACGCCGGGCCGAGGGCGCGCACGAGGCGGTCGATGCCCTCCGGGTCCTGCGGGTCGAACCTCGTGCCGGTGAGGTCCGCGACGCCGGAGAGCAGCTGGCGCACGGTGCCGGTGAGGTGGAGCGGCCAGGAGTGCGCGCCGATCCGGGCGACCGCGCCGGCGAGGCGGGTCACCGCGTTGTCGGTGTTCACCTGCGAGCCGTGCCCCGCCGTGCCGTCGGCGAGCAGCCGGAGCCAGGCGAGCCCCTTCTCCGCGGTCTGCAGGAGGTAGACGCGCCGCCCGTCGATCTCCACCGAGTAGCCGCCGACCTCGCTGATCGCCTCGGTCGCGCCCTCGAAGAGGTCGGGCCGGTGGTCCACGAGCCACCCGGCGCCCTTCGCGCCGCCCGCCTCCTCGTCGGCGAAGAACGCGACGACGACGTCGCGCGCCGGCCGCCAGCCCGTGCGGGCCATGTCGCGCACGACCGCGAGGATCATCGCGTCCATGTCCTTCATGTCCACGGCCCCGCGGCCCCAGATCATGCCGTCGCGGACCTCGCCGCCGAACGGGTCGACCTGCCAGTCCTCGGCCTGCGCCGGGACGACGTCGGTGTGGCCGTGGAGCACGAGCGCGGGTCGCGAGCGGTCGGTGCCCTCGATGCGCAGGACGACCGACGCGCGGCCGGGCTCGGACTCGACGAGCTCGGGCTCCCAGCCGACCTCGGTGAGGAGCTCGGCGACGTACTCGGCGGCCGCCCGCTCCCCCGGCCCGGAGCCGTCGCCGTAGTTCGACGTGTCGATCCGGATGAGGCGGCGGCAGATCTCGACGACCTCGTCGGTGGGCGCGGGCACGGGCTGGGACGGGGAGTCGGACATGTGCCGACCCTAACGCGGGGCTAGGCCCCCGGGGTGCGCGGCCGGCGCGGGCGGCTCGTCCACGCGAGATAGGCGCTGCCGAGGGTGAGGCCGGCGCCGCCCCCGGCGACCAGCGGCCCGGCGAACCGTCCGAGGCGGTCACGGTAGGCGACGAGGACGTTCGTGCCCCCGGTGATCATCGCCGCCACGACGAGGGCGGCGACGACCCGGTCCCCGGTGCGCTCGAGGCGGTCGACGAGCGGCTCCAGCTCGCTCGCGCGGATGTTGACGTCGACCCCGCCCATGTCCAGGCGCTGGAGCAGGCGCCGGGCGTACCCCGGCAGGTCGAGCCCGAGCTCGGCGGCCATGAGCGTGGCGTCCCGCACGCGTCCGGCCACCTCCCGGGGGCGCAGCTGCTCGGCGACGAGGCGCCCCGCGTAGCGGTGGAGCACCTCGGTGAGGTCCAGGCCGGGGTCGATGCGGCGCCCGAGGCCGTCGACGATCACGAGCATCCGCAGCAGCCGGACCACCTCGGGCGGCAGCGCCAGCCGGTGGCGGCGGACGATCCCCAGCAGCTCGTCGGCGACGGCGTCGACCTGGATGTCGGCCAGCGCCCGCCCGTCGAACCACCCGGTGAGACGCCCGACGTCGGTCCGCAGCACGCCGCGGTCCAGCCCGCCGCGTGGCGGGGCGATCTCGATGAGCGCCGTCGTCAGCGCCTCGGTGTCCTGGGCGTAGAGCGCGAGGATGAGCCGGGAGAGCTGGCGGCGCATGGGCTTGCCGACCCGCCCGACCATCCCGAAGTCGATGATCCCGATGGTCCCGTCGGGCTCGACGAAGAGGTTGCCGGCGTGCGGGTCGGCGTGGAAGAAGCCGTCCTCGAACACCATCCGCATGAGCACCGCGACCGCCCGGTGGGCGAGCTCGGGCCGGTCGATACCGGCCGCGTCGAGGGCGGGGGCGTCGTCGATGCGCAGGCCCGAGAGCTCCTCCATGGTGAGGACCCGGGAGGTGGTGAGCGGCCACTCGACCCACGGCACGTGGACCCCGGGCGTGTCGGCGAGGTTGTGGGCGAACTGCTCGCAGGCACGCGCCTCACCGAGGTAGTCGAGCTCGGCACGCAGCGACCGGGAGAACTCGTCCACGACGCCGACGACGTCGACGTCGGCGAGGGCCTGGCTGCTGCGCGCCAGGTGCCCGGCGAGGTTGCGCATGATCTCGAGGTCGTTGTGGACCTCCTCGACCACCCCGGGCTTGCGGATCTTCACCACGACCCGCCGCCCGTCGTACAGCCGGGCCCGGTGGGCCTGGCCGATCGAGGCGCTGGCGAGCGCGGTGCGGTCGAACCACGCGTAGAGGTCGTCCACCGAGGCGCCGAAGTCCTCCCGCACCGCAGCGTCCATCTCCTCGAAGGGCACGGGCGCCGTGCCGTCGGTGAGCCGGGCGAAGGCGTCGCAGTACGCCTGCGGGAAGAGGTCGGGGCGGGTGGAGATGAGCTGGCCGAGCTTGATGAACGTCGTCCCGAGCTCCTCGAAGGTCTCGACGAGGAGCTCGGGACGGAGGTCGTCACCGGAGAGGGCGCCGGAGCCGTGCGGGAGCCAGCGACCCAGGCCGGCACGCACGCCGACCGCGTGCAAGCCGTGGCGGGCGAGGACCTGGGCGATCTGGCGATACCGCTGGAGCTGCCCGGCCATGCCGTCACGCTACCCCGCGGGCAGCACCCCCACCACGGCCTCGCGCCTCAGCCGGTGAGACCGCGCCGCACGAGGAGCGGACGGATGTCGGCGTCGCGGCCGCGCAGCTCCCGGTAGAAGTCCAGCGGGTCGGCGCTGTGCCCGCGCGAGAGGAGCACCTCACGGAAGCGCTGCCCGGCGGCGCGGCCGGGGCGCCCGTCCTCCTCCTTCGGAGCATCGGTGGAGAACCACTCGACCGTGTCGGCGTCGAGCACCTCGCTCCAGATGTAGGAGTAGTAGCCAGCGTCGTAGCCGCCGCCGAAGGTGTGGTTGAAGTACGTCGAGCGGTAGCGCGGCGGCACGAGCGGGTGGGCGATCCCGGCCTGCTCCAGCGCGCGGGCGGAGAAGTCCTCGACGTCCTCGGCCGAGGTGGGCAGGTCGTGCGGCCCGACCTGGTGCCACGCCTGGTCCAGCAGCGCGGCGCCGAGGTACTCGGTGGTCGCGAAGCCCTCGCCGTACTGGGCCGAGCCGAGCAGGGCGGTGAGCAGCTCCTCGGGCAGCGGCTCGCCCGTCTCGTGGTGACGGGCGTAGCGGGCCAGGACCTCCGGGTCACGCGCCCACATCTCGTTGACCTGCGAGGGGTACTCGACGAAGTCGCGCGGCACGTTCGCCCCAGACAGGGACGGGTATCGCACGTTCGAGAACAGGCCGTGCAGGGCGTGGCCGAACTCGTGGAAGGCCGTGATGACCTCGTCCCAGGTGAGCAGGGTCGGCTCGCCCGGCGCGGGCCGGGTGAGGTTGAGGTTGTTGACGACGACCGGCCGCTGCCCCAGGAGGTGGGACTGGTCGACGAGGTTGTGCATCCAAGCGCCGCCGTGCTTGCCCTCGCGCGCGTAGTAGTCGCCGACGAACAGCCCGAGCGGGGTGCCGTCCTCCTCCGCGACCTCCCACACGCGCACGCCGTCGGCGTACCCGGCGAGCTCGGGCCGCTCGGTGAGCGTGATGCCGTAGAGGCGGCGAGCGGCGTGGAAGACCCCGTCGCGCAGCACCCGCTCGAGCTCGAGGTAGGGGCGCAGCACGGAGTCGTCGATGCTGAAGCGCTCCTGGCGCACCTTCTCCGCGAGGTAGGACCAGTCCCAGGCCTCGATCGGGCCGCCGTGGACCTCGGCGAGGTCGGTGGCCTCGGCCTGCGCGTTGGCGACGGCGGGCGCCGCGAGGCGGCCGAGCATCTCGTTGACGGCCGCCGTCGTGCCGGCCGTGCCGTCCTCGGCGACGTAGGCGGCGTGGTGCTCGTAGCCGAGCAGCCGGGCGCGCTCGGCGCGCAGCCGGGCGATCTCGAGCAGGGTGGCGCGGGTGTCGCTCTCGGCGTCGACGCCGGTGCCCCGCATGACCGAGGCGGTGTACAGCTCGCGGCGCAGCTCCCGGTCGGTGAGCTGGGCGAGCAGCGCCTGCTGGGAGGGCAGCTGGAGGGTGATGAGGTAGCCGTCGGTGCCGCGGTCGGTCGCCGCCTGGGCGAGCCCGGCGACGGTGTCCTCGCTCAGCCCGGTGAGGCGCTCCGCGTCGCGCAGGTGGAGGGCGCCGGCGTCGAGCGCCTTGACCACGCGCTGGGCGAACTCGGTCTCCAGCACGGTGAGGCGGGAGTTGAGCGAGCGCAGCTGCTCCTGCTTCTCGTCGCCCAGCCGGACGCCCGCGCGGACGAAGTCCTTGCGGTAGGTGTGCAGCAGCCAGGCGGTCTCCCCGTCGAGGTCCTGCTCGGCGAGGGCCTCGAGCCGGGCGAAGATGCGCCGGTCGAGGTAGAGCGCGTCGCGGTGGGCCGAGCGGAGCGGGGCGAGCTCGGCCTCGAGTGCACGCAGCGCGTCGTCGGCGCGGGAGGAGGTGTAGGTGTCCAGGACGGCGGTCGCCCGGCGCAGCAGGCCACCCGAGCGCTCGAGGGCCTCGAGGGTGTTGGCGACGTCCGGTGCCGCCGGGTCGGTGGCGATGGCCTCCCACTCGGCGCGCTGCTCGGCGAGGCCGGCGAGCATCGCCGGGCGCAGGTGCTCGTGCCGGATCGCGGCGAAGTCGGGCAGCTCGTAGGGCAGGGTCGAGGGCGCCGCGAAGGGGTTGTCCGCGGTCAGGGTGGGGACGTCCGGAGTCATGGGCCCATTCTTCACCCGCCGCCGACCTCCCCTGGCCCAGATCCCGTCGCGGTGCGTCCTCCGCCTTGTCAGGGTGGCCGCGCGCCGGAACCTGCCACGACGTGCGTCCGGGCGGGCCCGGAGAGCGCTTCCGCCCGGCGTGTCGTCGGCGTGTCGCCCGGTTGGTGGCAGGTTTCGCGCGACGGTCGCCCGCGGACAGCGCGCCGGCCCGCGCGCGCTCAGCGCTGGGCGCGGGCGAGCACGGCGGCGACGTCGGGGGCGCGGTACGCCTCGCCCTTGAGCACCTTGCCGTCCTCGCGGAGCAGCGCGGCGCCGTCCGGGCCGAGCTTGGAGAGGTTCGCCGCGTGGACCTCGGCGAGCACGGCGGGCAGCGGGATTCCGCACTCCTGGGCCATGCCGTACAGGACGTAAACGAGGTCGGCGAGCGCGTCGGCGGCGGCGACGGTGTCCCGCGCGCCGTCGTCGGCGGCCACCGCGCGGGTGAAGCCGGCGGCGACCGCCTCCCCCGCCGTCTCGCCGTACACGGCCGTGACGAGCTCGGCGAGCTCCTCCGCCACGAGTGCCATGCGCAGGTGGACGCGCTCCCGGTCCACCGAGGGCGCGTCGCGGGCGACCGGCACGCCGAAGTGCTCGTGGAACTGCCGGACGAGCGCGTCGGGGTCGCGGCCCGTGACGTCTGCGGGCACGACGCCGGTGACCGGGTCCGGTCCGTCCCACGGGGTCGCCGGCTCGCGCGGGTCGTCGCGCAGGAGCGTGCCGATCCACTGGTCGACGCGCTTTGCGCCGTGCACCCCGTCCCCGCGGACCTGCCCCTCGCGGCGGAACCCGTGGCGCCACACCACCCGCCAGGAGGGCCAGTTGCCCACGTGGGCGCGCCACTCCACGCGCTCCATCCCGAGCGGGCCGAAGGCGGCGTCGAGCACGAGCCCGACGGCGCGGGTGGTCAGCCCGGCGCCGCGGGCCTCCGGTGCGGTCCAGTACCCGATCTCCCCGCTCCCCGCGGAGCGGGAGACGCCCACCATGCCGACCAGTCGCCCGCCGCGGCGCATCGCCCACGTGAAGTTGTCGCCCCGCGCCCAGCCGCCGGCGACGAACCCGTCGACGAAGTCCACCGCGTCCTGGCGCCCGTAGGGCGAGGGCACGATGGTCCACCGCTGGACCTCGGGGTCCTGGCAGACCTCGGTCACGCGGTCGACGTCCTCGGGGGTGGGGACGCTGAGGGTGAGGTCCCCGTCGTGCAGGGTGAACGGCTCCATGGCCGGGCAGCGTACGGCACCGCTCCGGATGCGCGATCCGTCGCCCGCCCGAAGGATGGATCGCATGGACATCGACACCGACGCCATGAAGGACTTCCCCAGGCAGAGCCAGCAGTGGCCCGGCCGGACGGACCAGCTCGACCCGGTGCCCGACCACGGCGAGACGAGCTACGTCGGCCGCGGCCGCCTCGAGGGCAAGCGTGCCCTCATCACCGGCGGCGACTCCGGCATCGGCCGGGCGACGGCGATCGCCTTCGCCAAGGAGGGCGCCGACGTCGCGATCTCCTACCTCGAGGTTGAGCAGGACGACGCCGAGGAGACGCGCCGGCACGTCGAGGCCGCCGGGCGCCGCTGCGTGCTCGTCCCCACCGACCAGCGCACCGAGGAGGCGAACATCGCCCTCGCCCGGGCCGCCGTCGAGGGCCTCGGCGGGATCGACGTCCTGGTGAACAACTCGGGCTTCCAGATGGCGCAGGACTCCCTCGCCGACGTCAGCGACGCCCAGCTGCGCCAGACCTTCGAGACGAACGTCTTCCCCGTCTTCTGGCTGACCAGGGCGCTGCTCGAGGACCTGGCGCCCGGCTCGAGCGTCATCAACTGCACCTCGATCCAGGCCTTCCAGCCCTCCGACACCCTGCTGGACTACGCGTCGACCAAGGCGGCGATCAACAACGCCACCGTCAACCTCGCCTCCGACCTCGGCCCGAAGGGGATCCGCGTCAACGCGGTGGCGCCGGGCCCGATCTGGACCCCGCTGCAGCCGTCCACCAAGCCGGCCGAGTCGCTGGAGTCCTTCGGGGCGGACACCCCGCTCGGGCGGGCCGGGCACCCGGTCGAGGTCGCCCCGGCCTTCGTCTTCCTCGCCAGCGACGACGCGAGCTACGTCTCGGGCACGGTCCTCGGTGTCACCGGTGGCAAGCCCGTCTTCTGACGCGTTCCGCAGGGCGAGGACGACGACGGCAGGGCTCCTCGCCGTCGTCGTCCTCGCCGCGTGCGGCGCCGGGCCGGACGAGACACCCGCGCCGACACCGCCCGCCACGGGGACGGCCGCGACGCGCGAGCCGACGGCCGCGCCCACGGCGAGCCCGAGCACCGCAGCGCCGCGGGAGCCGGAGGTCGTCGCCACCGGCCTCGACGTCCCCTGGGGCCTGGCCTTCCTGCCCGACGGCTCGGCGCTCGTCACCGAGCGGCGCACCGCCCGGGTGCTCCACCTCGTGCCCGGCGAGGAGCCGCGCGAGCTCGCCACAGTGGCCGGCGTCGACGCGGACGACGAGTCGGGCCTCCTCGGCATCGCCGTCTCCCCCGGCTTCGCCGGCAACGGCCGCGTCTTCGTCTACCTCACGACCGCCACCGACAACCGGGTGCTGCGCATGGTGCTCGAGGGTGAGGAGCTGCGGCCCGACGTCGTCGTCCTCGAGGGCATCCCGCGCGAGACCTACCACTCCGGTGGGCGGATCGAGTTCGGGCCGGACGGTCACCTCTACGTCGCGACCGGCGACGCCGCCCAGCCCTCGACGTCCCAGGACCCGGACTCGCTCGGGGGCAAGATCCTGCGGGTCGACGAGGACGGCGCGCCCGCGCCCGGGAACCCGCAGGAGGGCTCGCCCGTGTGGTCGCTCGGGCACCGCAACGTCCAGGGGCTGGGGTGGGACGCCGACGGTCGGATGTTCGCCTCGGAGTTCGGGCAGGACACGTGGGACGAGCTCAACGCCGTCGAGCCGGGCGCCAACTACGGGTGGCCGCAGGTCGAGGGTGACGGCGGCGACGCGCGGTTCACCGACCCGCTCGTCACCTGGCGCCCGGCCGACGCCTCCCCGAGCGGGCTCGCGGTGACCGACGACGCCGTCTGGGTCGCCGCCCTGCGCGGGGAGTCGCTGTGGCGGGTGCCGCTCGACGGCGGGGAGCCGACGCGGCTCCTCGAGGGCGAGTACGGCCGCCTGCGCACCGTCGCGGTGGCCCCGGACGGGCGGCTGTGGATCCTCACCTCCAACACCTTCCGCGGGAACCCCGGCCCGGCGGACGACCAGGTCCTCGCCGTCGACGAGGCGTGGCTCACCGGGCGGCCGCGGTGACCTATGGTGACGCCGTGGACCGGGATCAGGCGACGGCGCGCGCGGACCTCGACCGGCTCGTCGCACGGGCCGCCGCGGGTGGGCTCGGGCCCCCCGCCGAGGTGCACCGGTTCGACCCGCGGACGCAGGGCGACTACCGGCCCGCCGCGGTCCTCCTCCTCTTCACCCCGACGACGGCGCCCGGCTCCGGCTTCCCGGGTCTGGACCTGTTCCTCGTCCAGCGCTCGCCGCTGCTGCGCCACCACCCCGGCCAGATCGCCCTCCCGGGCGGCCGCGCCGACGCGCAGGACGCCGGCCCCGCGCAGACCGCGCTGCGCGAGGCGCACGAGGAGATCGGCCTCGCCGCCGACCGGGTCGAGGTCCTCGGGCTGCTGGCGCCGGTCGCCGTGCCGATCAGCCGGTTCGTCGTCACGCCCGTCGTCGGGTGGTGCGGCGACGCGACCGGGCAGGACGACGTCGAGCCCGGGGAGGTGCTCCACACCCTGCGCCTGCCCGTCGGCGGGCTGCTCGACCCCGCGTGCCGCGCGACCGTGACGATCCGCGGTCACGGCAGCGCGGGGTTCGCCGTGAGCGGCGGGTGGGTCTGGGGGTTCACCGGCAACCTGCTCGACGGAGTCTTCGACGAGCTCGGCTGGACGCGGCCGTGGGACCGCGGGCGCCGCTACCGGATGTCGCTCGCCGAGGCGCGCGGGGAGACCCTGCCCCCGCTCACCGCCGACGCCTGAGTCAGAAGAGCGCCGCCTGGGCGGGCGGCGCGGGCGCCGGCGCTGCGGGCTCGGCGGGGGCGCTGTCGTCCGGCAGGCGTAGGGCCGAGGGTCGGTCCAGCCCGTGCGCGCGCAGGAGCGGCCGGGCCCGTTCGGCGAGCCAGGTGCGGTACTCGGTGGGGACGTAGGAGCCGCGGCCGTACAGCCGCCGATAGTCGGCGACGAGCGCGGGCCGGTGCTGCCGGAGCCACTGGAGGTACCAGTCCCGCACCCCGGGGCGCAGGTGCGCGGCGAAGACGGTGGCCGACGTCGCCCCGGCGTCCGCGACGGCGCCGAGGAGCGCGTCGAGGTGCTCGCGCGAGTCGGTGAGCCAGGGCAGGACGGGCGCGACCATGACGTGGCACTCCAGGCCGGCGTCGCGGATCGCGCGGACGAGGTCGAGGCGGGCGCGCGGGGTCGGGGTGCCGGGCTCGACGAGCTGCTGGAGCTCCTCGTCGGCGAAGGCGAGGGAGACCCCGAGGGACACCGGCACCTGGCCGGCGGCCTCGCGCAGGAGCGGGAGGTCACGGCGCAGGAGGGTGCCCTTGGTGAGGATCGAGAGCGGTGTCCCGGACTCCGCGAGGGCCTGGATGATCCCGGGCATGAGGCGGTAGCGGCCCTCGGCCCGCTGGTAGGGGTCGGTGTTCGTGCCCAGCGCCACCTGCTCGCGGGCCCACGACGGCTTGGCCAGCTCCCGGCGCAGCACCTCCGCGGCGTTGACCTTGACGATGATCTGGGAGTCGAAGTCCGCGCCGGTGTCGAGGTCGAGGTACCGGTGGGTGGCGCGGGCGAAGCAGTAGACGCAGGCGTGGCTGCACCCGCGGAACGGGTTGACCGTCCAGCGGAACGGCATCCGCGAGCCCTCGGGCACGCGGTTGAGGACCGAGCGCGCGGCCACCTCGTGGAAGGTGATGCCGGCGAACTCCGGCGTGCGCACGGTGCGCAGCAGCCCGGCCATCCGCCGCAGCCCGGGCAGCGCCGCGCCGTCGTCCTCCGTGATGTCCTGCCCGTCCCACCGCACCCGTCAAGTCGAACACGCGTTCGACGGTCGGTCAAGCACCCACGCCCCACCCACCGACGAGTGCGGTGCTAGCCCCGCGGGAGGCGGTCGATGAGGTCGCCGAGCTCGCGGCGCGGCCCGGTGAAGAACGGGACCTCCTCACGGACGTGGCGGCGCGCCTCGGTGTTGCGCAGCTCGCGCATGAGGTCGACGATCCGGCCGAGGTCGTCGGCCTCGAAGCCGAGCAGCCACTCGTAGTCCCCGAGCGCGAACGAGGAGATCGTGTTCGCGCGGACGTCCCCGTAGTCGCGGGCGGCCAGCCCGTGCTCGCGCAGCATCGTGCTGCGCTCCTCGGGCGGCAGGAGGTACCACTCGTAGCTGCGGACGAACGGGTAGACGCACAGGTAGCCGCGCGGCTCCTCGCCCATGATGAACGAGGGCAGGTGGGAGCGGTTGAACTCCGCCTCGCGGTGGGTGCCCACCTGGGACCACACCGGCTCGAGGACCGCACCGAGGCGGCTGGCGAGCAGCCGGTGGTAGGCCTCCTGCACCGCCTCGACGTCCTCGGCCCACCACCACACCATGACGTCGGCGTCGGCGCGGAAGCCCGCGACGTCGTACCAGCCGCGCACGGTGAGGCCGGGCACCGACTCCACCGACTCGAGCGCCTCGCTGACCATCGCGCCGCGGGCGGCGTCGTCCTCCGGGAGCGGCAGGACCGCACGGAAGACGCTGTACATCACGTAGGCGCTGGTGGGCTGGTCGGACATGGAGGGCGCTCCTCGGCAGGTGGGTGGTGGTGAGGTCCGGTCCCGCACAGAAGTCGGCTGTCGAGCGGAAGTCGGCTCTCGCGGGAGAGGGGGTGGGGGGTGGGGGGTGGGGCTGGGGGGGCTGGGGCTGGGGGTTGGGTGGGTCGAGCGGGGGCGGGGTCAGTCGGCGGGGCCGGCGAGGACGGGGATGCCGGTGACCTCGCCGTGGCGCATGCGGCAGCTCCCGGGAGGGGCGACGTCGGGGAAGGCGGGCAGGTCGCCGCGCACGACGACCTCCGGGTCCTCCCCACGCTCACGCGCCGCACGCTCGAGCACGAGGTCGACGATCCCGCCGACGAACTCCGGCGCGACGCCGGCCGTGGCCGCGCGGGCGGCGTGCAGGCCGAGCTCGCGCGCGGTCTCCATCGCCTCGGTGTCGAGGTCCCAGGCCACCTCCATGTGGTCGGAGATGAACCCGATCGGCGCGATGACGACGCGGCGGACGCCGGACTCGGCGAGCTCGGCGAGGTGGTCGTTGACGTCGGGCTCCAGCCACGGCGTGCGGGGGTCGCCCGAGCGCGAGCAGTAGGACAGCGAGGAGGTGACCTCCAGCCCGCGCTCGCGCAGGGCGGCGTCGATGACGCTGCGGACGTCCTCGTGCTGCTCGCGGTAGCCCGGGCCGGTGACGGCCGAGGCGTCCTGCATGGTGTCGGGGATGGAGTGGGTGACGTAGGCGATGTGCAGGCCCTCACCGGCGGGGAGCTCCTCGACGGCGCGCAGGACGGCGGCGGTGTTGGCGTCGACGAAGCCGGGGTCGTTGAAGAAGGGCCGGATGATGTCGATCTCCAGGCCGGCGCCGCCCGTCTCGGCGTCGAGCTCGGCGACGGCGGCGGCGAGGTGCTCGCGGTACTGGCGGCTGCCGGAGTACGAGGCGTAGGCGCTGGTGACGAGGACGATGATGCGCCGCGCGCCGAAGGCGTGCGCGTCGCGCAGCGTGTCGACCGTGTAGGGGTGCCAGTTGCGGTTGCCCCAGAGCACGGGGAGGTCGAGCCCCCGCCGCTGCAGCTCCCCGGAGAGCGCGGCGCGCAGCGCGAGGTTCTGCTCGTTGATCGGGCTGCGCCCGCCGAAGGCGAAGTAGTGCTCGCCCACCTGCTCCAGCCGCTCCTCCGGGACCCCCTTGCCGCGCACGACGTTGCGCAGGAAGGGCACGACGTCCTCGGTGGCGTTCGGCCCTCCGAAGGAGCACACGAGGAGGGCGTCGTAGGGAGTGACGGAGGGCGCGGGCATCGGTGGGCTCCAGGAACCGGGGGACGGGGATGCGCTCACCGTAACATCTGACGAAGAACTTGATCTGATGAAGTCGATGTGCCAGGTTGGACCGTTCCCTCCCCCCGCCCGAGGACCTCGATGACCCAGCTGGACAGCCCGTCACACACGACGACGACGGCGCACCCGGTCCTCCCCCGGCGACGCTCGCGCAGGGCGCTGTGGCTCGGTGGCGCAGCCGCTCTCGCGCTCGTCCTCGCCGTCCTCCTCAGCGTCGGCCTCGGCACGCTGCGCCTGGACCCCCTCGAGGCGGTGCGCGCCGCCCTCGTGGCCCCCGACTCCTCCCAGGTGAGCACGGTCGTGTGGTCGATCCGGCTGCCCCGGATCGTCGTCGCCGTCCTCGTCGGCGGGGCGCTGGCCGGGGTCGGCGTCGTCATGCAGGCGGTGTTCCGCAACCCGCTCGCCGACCCGGGCGTCACGGGCGTGTCCTCCGGCGCCGCCGTGGGCGCCGTCGCCGGGATCACCCTCGGCCTGGGCGGGTCGCTCCAGTGGGGTGTGCCGCTCGCCGCGTTCGCCGGGAGCCTGGCCGTGGCGCTCGCCCTCCAGGCGGTGCTCCACGCGAACCGCGGGGCGAGCACCTACACCCTCATCCTCGTCGGCGTGTCGATCAACGCCTTCGCCGGCGCGGTGATCTCCGTGCTCGTCGCCAACGCCAAGGACGACGCACTCGCCCGCGGCGCGGTCTTCTGGCTCGCCGGTGACCTCGAGCTGCGGACGTGGAACCACGCGGCGATGGCGGTCGTGCCCATCGTGCTGGGCCTCGCGCTCCTCCTCACCCGCACCCGGGCGCTGGACGCCCTGCTCCTCGGCGACGACGTCGCGGCCACCTCCGGCTACGACGTCCACCGCACCCGCCTCGTCCTCCTGCTGGTCGCCTCGCTCGTCACCGGTGCGGCCGTCGCGGTCTCCGGGGTCATCAGCTTCGTCGGGCTCGTCGTGCCCCACGCCGTGCGGCTCGTCATCGGCGCCAAGCACTCCCTGCTGCTGCCCATCTCGGTCGTCTGCGGCTCGCTGTTCCTCGTCCTCGCCGACACCGCCGCCCGGGCGGTCTCCACGACGGCGGTCGTCCAGACCGGTGCGGTGAGCGCCGTCGTCGGCGCCCCGGTGTTCCTCGCCCTGCTCCTGTCCCGGCGGACCGCATGACCGACCTCGTCCTCGACCGTCTCGTCGCCCACCGCGGCCGGCCCCTGTTCGAGCCGGTGAGCGCCGCCCTGCCGCCGGGGACGCTGCTCGGGCTCGTCGGCCCCAACGGCGCGGGCAAGTCGAGCCTGCTGTCCGCCATCGTCGGCAGCGGCGTCACGTCCAGCGGCACCGCGCGCTACGGGGAGGCCGACCTCCACCGCCTGCGCCCACGCCGGCTGGCCGAGGTGCTCGCCTACATGACGCAGGACAGCTACGCCCCGAACGAGCTGCGGGTACGCGACGTCGTCGCCGTCGGCGCGCGGGCCACCCCGGCCGCCGGGCCGGTCGACGTGCGCACGGCGGCCGCCCTGGAGCGCCTCGACGTCGCCCACCTCGCCGACCGCAGCTACGCGCGTCTGTCCGGCGGTGAGCGCCAGCTCGTCCAGGTGGCGCGTGTCGTCGCCCAGCACGCCCCCGTCATGCTCCTCGACGAGCCCACCTCGGCCCTCGACCTGGGCCACCAGCTCACGGTCATGCACGTGCTGCGCCGGCACGCCACGGACGGCCACATCGTCGTCGTCACCATGCACGACCTCACCCAGGCGCTGCGCTGGGCGGACCAGGTGGCCGTGGTCGCGGGAGGCACCGTGACCTTCGGGACGCCGGCCGACGTCATCACCCCCGAGCTCATCCACCGCGTCTACGGGGTCACCGCCGAGGTCTTCGACTCCCCCGGCGGCTCCCCCACCCTCAGCCTCGTGCGGCCGTCCGACCCGACGCCCGCCACCCTCACCCGCCCCGGCCCCGCCGCGGCACGTCCCTGAGAGGCCGCTCCATGCGCCCCCGTCTCCTCACCACCGTCGCCGCCGTCCTCACCCTCGCGGCCTGCTCCTCCCCCACGACCTCCGGGGCCCCCGCCCCGGCGGCGACGACCGACGACGCCGCGTTCCCGCGCACCGTCGAGGTCCCCGCCGGCCGCGAGCTGGCGGCGGACGAGGTCGTCCTCGAGCGCCGGCCCGAGCGGGTCGCGGCGCTCACCTACGAGACCGCCGCCGTCGTCGCCGAGCTCGGCGCCGCCGACCGGCTCGTCATGGTGCCCGAGGCGGCGGCGAACCCCGTGCTGTCCGACCACCCCGGCGAGATGGCCGCCGTCGAGCACCACATCACGAGCGAGAGCAGCGTGGACGTCGAGGCGGTCATCGCCGCCCAGCCCGACCTCGTCGTGCTCAACGACCGGCACGGCCTGGAGGCCGGGGTCGGCCAGGTGCTCGAGGGCGCCGGGATCCCCGTCCTCGTCCTGCCCAACACGTGGGCGAGCGTCGAGGACATGACGACGAACATCGACCTCGTCGGCCAGGCCCTGGGCACCGAGGACGCGGCCGCGGCGCTCACCGAGGAGCTCGCGGCGGGGCTCGTCGACGAGTCCTCCGCGGACGGTCCGCGCGTCCTCGTCCTCAGCAACCAGGCCGGGCGGCCCTTCGTCACCGCCGGTGGCGCGTTCCCGCTCGAGCTGCTGCGCCTGGCCGGCGCGGTGGACGCCAGCGCGGACCTCGGCATGGTGCGCTCCGGGCCGATCACCGCCGAGCAGGTCATCGCCGCGGAGCCGGACCGCATCCTCCTCATCGACATGAACGGCTCGGGCGACGCGATCTTCCGTCCGCTGCTCGACACCCCGGCCGTCGCCCGGCTGGCGGCGCTCACCGAGCACGAGCCGCTGCTCCTCGAGGGCAAGCAGGTCCAGGCGCTCGGGCTGACGAGCACGGTCGAGGGTCGCGCCGCGATCGCCGAGTGGCTGACCCGCTGAGCGGGGCGCGGCCTACACTGACGCGGACCGGCGAGCGCGGGAGAACCATGGCGACGACGACGAACGGCACCGAGCGGGCGCGCACGACGCTGGCCTACCTGCGCCGGCAGATCACCACCGGGGAGTGGGAGGTGGGCGCCCGCATCCCCATCGAGCCCGAGCTCGCCGAGACGCTCGGCGTCGGCCGCTCGACGATCCGCGAGGCGGTGCGCTCCCTGGCGAGCATCGGCATGCTCGAGACGCTGCCCGGACGCGGCACGTTCGTCCGCTCGAGCACCCCGACGAGCGCCGTCCTCACCGAGTTCCTCACCGCCTACACCCTGGAGGAGCTGCTCAGCTACCGGCGGGCGCTGGAGGTCGAGGCCGCCCAGCAGGCGGCGCTCCACCGCACCCCGGAGGACGTCGCGGCGCTCGAGGCCGCCGTCGCCGAGCACGTCGCGCGCTCCCACTGCCCCGCCTTCGGCAGCGCGGAGGGCACGGCGCGGCTCGCCGCGCGCTTCCACTACCTGCTGTTCGACGCGGCGAGGAACCGGCTGCTCGCCTCGCTGTACGCCGGGATCAACGAGCGCCTCGCCACCCCGGGCCACGTCGAGCGGCTCACCCACGCGAGCGACGCCCGCACCATGCAGGCCGAGCACGAGCGCATCGTCGACGCCGTGCGGCGCGGCGACTTCATCGACGCGGTCCACGCCATGGCCGACCACATGGACAACGACCTCGTCATCATCACGCCCGACGACGAGATCATCCCGCCGCTGCGCCGCTCGGCCGGGGACCAGGAGCGCATCGACGCCGCGCGGGTGCGCAGCCGGGAGCGCGCCGCCGGCTAGGCGCCCGACTCCGCTGCTAGCGTGCCGATGCATGGATCCCACCGCCGCACTCCGCTCCATCGAATCAGTCCTCCGTGCGGCTATCCATCGCGTCTTCGACGGCGAAGATTGGCTCGACACCAAGGGGGCTCCCACTCGCGAGAGTTTGACTGCCAAGCGAGCGGAAGAGGAGAAACGCAGAGACGGGGTTCTGACATCGCAGGACCTTCTCGAATACGTCGAGACATATCATCTCACGCGGATCGTGTTGAACTCATGGGAGTTATTCAAACCCATATTTGACGACAAAAAGCGGACGGAGACATACTTCGGGCTAGTCGATGATGTACGCAACTCGATCGCCCACAGCCGAGATCTAGTCCCTTATGAGGAAGACCTCCTATCCGGGGTGGCGCAACACCTAAGTAACCAGCTTTCTCTGTACGGCACTGCAGGGAACCCTGCGGCACGCTATTATCCGTCTATCGAACGGGTCGTCGACTCACTGGGCTCGGCAGGCAGCATCGATGAGTCCGGCACGATCGTCCGGGCGCCCCGACTCGAAGTCGGACAAGTACTCAGGTTTCGTGGCCGCGCAGTTAGCGCGCGAGGAAAACAAGTCACTTGGTACTTGTCGCGCCCGATCGAACTGGGGGTCGGCAGCGTAGAATGGGAAATGCACGACGGGCTATCGCTCGACTACGAGTGGACAGTCACCGAGCGCGAGGTCGGAGAGGCCCGCATCTACGCAGTACTGCTGGTTTCCGAGTCCAGGTATCACCGGCACCCGCCCAGTTACTTTACGGACAGGGCGTTTGACGACGTCAGGCACTTCCAATACTCGGTGAATCCTCCTCTGGAGGAACCTCTACCCTAATGCTGCTCCCGACGATCGGAGCCCCGATCCGTGGGCGCCCTGGGCTGGCCGCCCAGGCGACAGGACACGACCAGCAAAGGCTCAGTCCGTTGCACAGATCCTGCCGGACGATCGGCCACGCGGTGCGGCGCTAGCGGCTAGTGCTCCCGTCGGCAGTCTCCAACCATGGACCCAGCGCTCTACGGCCTTGCCGGTGTCGTCATCGGCGGAATCATCGGTGCGGGTGGGCAAGTCGTGGCGGAGCGACTACGCCAGCACGGAGAGTCTAGGCGCGAGGCACGTCGCATCCGCGAGAAGATCTATATTGACGCTCTTGGAGTGGTGCATGACTTCGTTTACAACATGTACTTGTACATCCTTTACAGGGGAGCCCTGAGCGAGCCGTCAATGGCGACTGAAGTCAAGGCGGTCATGGATGCCAGCGACGAACTAACGCCAGAGTTGCGTCGCTACGCCATTCTCGCAGAGGCAATGGGCAACAAGGAGCTAGGGCAGCACATAGACAAACTCGCAGGCTCTCCTTTGATTCTCCTTGCGGATGGCGTCGGCCCCGCCTCGGTAGATGTCCGGGCCCTGGTCGACGAACACCGCAATGCAATTATTCGACTAATCGCTCGCGACATGGGCTTCGCTAGCTAACGTGAGAGAACAGGCCCCGGGTAGTCCTGGGCCTTCGGGCGGGCGAAGCCGCGCAGGCAGCGGTAGGTCGCCGTAGTCGGCGAGAACGAAAGACTCCGAAGACACAGGTCCCGACGACGAGATCATCCCGCCGCTGCGCCGCTCGGCCGGGGACCAGGAGCGCATCGACGCCGCGCGCGTGCGCAGCGCCCAGGAGCGCGCCGCCGGTTAGGCGCGCCTCCCCGCCGCGCGGCCCCGATGCCGCAGGATGGCCGGCGTGGATCCCGGTGTGCTCGCGGCGGTGCTCGGCGCCGTCGTGCTCGGCGGGGTCCTCCAGCGCACGAGCGGGATGGGCACCGGGCTCGTCGTCTCCCCCACCTTCGTCCTGCTCGTCGGGCCGGTGGCGGGCGTCATGCTCACGAACGTCACGACCGTGGCCTCGGCCCTCGCCCTCACCCTCGTCATGCGCCGCGACATCGACTGGCGCCGGTTCGTGCGGATCGCCCCGGCGATCGTCGTCGGCTCGGTGCCCGCGGCGCTCGTCGTCCGGGCGACGGACGCCGGGTGGCTCGAGGTCGTCATCGGCGGCGCCCTCCTCCTCGCCCTCGCCCCGATCGCCTTCTCCTGGCGACTGCCGGACCTGGGCCGCCTCGCGGCGCCGGTCGCCGGGGTGACCGGGGGGTTCCTCAACACTGCGGTCGGGGTGGGCGGTCCGGCCGTGCTCCTGTACGCCCACGCGACGAGCTGGTCCCAGCGCGCCTTCGCCGCCACCCTCCAGCCGATCTTCCTCACGATGGGCGCCGTCTCGCTGCTGACGAAGTGGGCGGTCGGGGCGACGAGCGGGCCGGACGCGCTGCCGGGGTGGCCGCTCGTGCTCGCCGCCGTCGCGAGCGTGCCGCTCGGCGTCGTGCTCGGCGGGTGGGTGGCCCGCCGGGTGAGCGCCCGGACGGCCCGGCGCACCGCCGTCGCCCTCGTGACGGTCGGGGCGACGACGACGCTCGTGCGCGGCCTGCTCGCCGTCCTCTGAGAGAGCCCCGCCACCGATCCGCGACATCCGGCGCGTACCCCGCGGGGTCCGGGACCGTCCGTGGCACAGTGTCCCCTCGACCGGCGGATGCAGACCTGGGGGTAGCGATGGACGACATCATGACGGCGGTGGCCGACTTCTTCGAGGACGTGTCGGCAGTGGTGTGGGGACCGTTCGTCCTCATCCCGCTCCTCTTCGGCGTCGGCCTCGTCCTCACCGTGCGGCTGCGCGGGCTGCAGTTCCGCAAGCTCGGGGTGGCGCTGCGGCTGGGCCTGATCACCCGGCGCGACGAGGGCGCCGAGGACGGCGACGTCTCCCAGTTCCAGGCGCTGACGACGGCGCTGGCGGCGACCGTCGGCACCGGCAACATCGTCGGTGTCGCGACGGCCATCGCGATCGGCGGTCCCGGCGCGCTGTTCTGGATGTGGGTGACCGGCCTGGTCGGCATGGCCTCGAAGTACACCGAGGCGTTCCTCGGCGTGTACTACCGGCGCACCGACGCCGCCGGGGAGAAGTCCGGCGGCCCGCAGTACTACCTCCGGCGCGGCATCCGCGGGCCGCTCGGCGCGATCCTCGCCCTGTTCTTCACGATCGCCGCGATCATCGCCTCCTTCGGCATCGGCAACATAGCGCAGGGCAACTCGATCGCCACGAACCTCGACCGCTCCTTCGGGATCGAGCCCTGGGTCACCGGCCTCGTGCTCAGCCTCTTCGCGCTCCTCGTGCTCGTCGGCGGCATCAAGTCGATCGGGCGGGTGACGGCCGGCTTCGTGCCGGTCATGATCGTCTTCTACGTCGCCGGCGCGCTGTTCATCCTCGCGACGAACGTCACCGAGCTGCCTGCCGCTCTCGCGCTCGTGTTCACCGACGCCTTCACGGGCACGGCCGCGACCGGCGGGTTCATCGGCTCGACGATCATCATCGCGGTGCAGCTCGGCGCCGCCCGCGGCATGTTCTCCAACGAGTCCGGCATGGGCTCGGCCGCCATCGCCGCCGCCGCCGCCAAGACCTCCCACCCGGTGCGCCAGGGCCTCGTGTCGATGACGCAGACCTTCATCGACACGATCATCGTCGTGTCCTGCACCGGCCTGGTCATCATCACGACGGGCGCCTGGGACCTCGGCGAGGACAACGCCGCGACGATGACCGGCACCGCCTTCGCCAGCGGCCTGCCCGGCGGGTGGGGCCACTACGTCGTGACGATCGCGCTGGTGATGTTCGCGTCCTCGACCATCCTCGGCTGGGCCTACTACGGCGAGCGGTGCGTCGAGCGGCTCGTGGGTCGCGGCGGCGTCATGCCCTACCGGATCATCTTCTCGGTGGTCGTCTACCTCGGGTGCACCGTCTCCCTCGATGCGGTGTGGAACTTCTCCGACGTCATGAACGGTCTCATGGCGATCCCCAACCTCATCGGCCTGCTCCTCCTCTCCGGGCTCGTCGCCCGCGAGACCAAGCGGTACCTCGACAACGACCCGAGGCTGACGGCCACGACCGAGGAGGTGCGCGCCTTCGCTCCGCACGCCTTCGCGGACGACGACGACGCCCTGCCCCGTCGCTGAGCTCAGGCGTCGGGCCGCAGGACGCGCTCGGCGAAGGCCGCGACGACGGCGAGGACCGTCCGCTCGAGGTCGTGGGACTCCTCCCAGGGGCCGGGCAGGAGGAGGCTGTGGTCGGCCTCCGGCAGCTCGAGGACGTCGACGGCCGAGCGGGCCGCCACGTCCGGGTCCCAGAACCGGTCGCGGGTGCCGCCGACGAGCAGCGCGGGGGCGGGGTAGCCGGCGAGCGACTGCGCCACCTCGGGGCGCCCGAGCAGAGGGGTGAGCCAGACGCCGGGGAGCGCGTGGCGCGCTGCCCAGCCCGCGGCGAGAGTGCCGAGGGACTTGGCGACGACGAGCGTGGTGCCGGCGGCCCGCCGCCGCGCGTAGAGGTCCGCGGCGACACCCTCGACGAACGGCGTCGCCGCTGCCGGCTCGACGTCGTCGACCGACCAGCGCACGGTCGTGCACCACCAGCCCTGCTCGTGGAGCATCCGCAGCGTCCACGACAGGAGCGGGTGGTCGATGCCGTAGCCGCGGCCGGGCAGGACGAGCGCGTCGCCGACCGGGTCGCCCGGCAGCGCCGGGCGCTGCGCGGAGTACTCGACGACCTCGACCCGGGGCATGTCGCGAACCCTACTGGCTCGGGCGGTAGACCCCGAGGGTGTCGGTCCGGTCGCCGTTCCAGTCGCCGACGAGGACGGCGTCGTTCTCCCGGCCGTAGGGGATGACGAGGTCGGCCGGGCCCGTCGCGATGCGGTTCTTCACGTGGTAGACCGCGCCCCGGCGCACCGCGAAGGAGTCCACGCCGTCACCGTCCCAGTCGCCGACGAGCATGGTGTCGCCCGGCTTCCCGTACGCGATGACATGGTCGGCCGGCCCGCCGGCGACGTTGTTCTTCACGTGGAGGATCGCGCCGCGACGGACCGCGAAGGTGTCCTTGCCGTCGGCGTTCCAGTCCCCGACGAAGACCTCGTCGCCCGGGCGGCCGTAGACGAACTCGTGGTCGGCCGCCCCGCCGAGCACCTTGTTCTTGATGTAGAAGGTCGCCCCGCGGCGCACCGCGATGGAGTCCTTGCCGTCACCGTCCCAGTCCCCGATGAAGACCTCGTCGTCCGCCCGCCCGTAGGCGATCGTCCACGCGGGCGCGTCGGGGGCGTTCTCGTTGTAGACGCTGAAGACGTTGCCGCTGCGCGTCCCGAGGGTGTCGGTGCCGTCCCCGTCCCAGTCCCCGACGACCACCCGGGCACCCTCGACGCCGAACGGGTACTCGACGTCCGCGACGGGGCCCCACCCGTTGTTGAGGTAGACGTGGCCCGCGGCCGGGACGGGCTCGGGGGCCGGCGTGGTCGGGGTGCTCGGCAGCTGCGGCCCGGCGGCCGCGATGCGGGCGTCGGCGGCGCGGGCGAGCCAGCCCATGCGCGAGTAGATGTCGTCGCCCGGGCAGGCGGTGGCCGAGACGTCGCGGTGGGCGAAGACCCTGCCGAGGTTCTGGCCCTGGGGGCGGGCAGAGGTGCCGGGCGAGATCATCCCGGACGCCTCCGTCGCGCTGAGCCCGGCGGGGCCGAACTGCCAGGCGACGACGTCGGCGAGGGCGTTCATCGCGGCCGCGGGCACGCCGGTCGTCGTGTAGTCACCCATGACGCTGAGGCCGACGCTGCCGGTGTTGAACGGGGCGGCGTGGGCGCCGACTGGCATCGTCCCGGTCGCGGCGGTGAGGCTGCCCTTGCGTCCCTCGTACACCCGGCCCCACCGGTCGACGAGGAAGTTGTAGCCGATGTCGCCCCAGCCGCGGCTGACCGCGTGGTAGTTGTAGATGCCGCGCACGATGCTCGCGCTCTGGCTCTGGGTGTAGCTGTTGGTGCCGGCGGTGTGGTGGACGATCGCGGCCTTGAGCGCGACGGGCTTGGGCGTCCACGTCATCTTCGACTCGTCGGCGCCCCACCCGGAGCGGCTGACGACGCTCGGCGTCAGGCTCGCCGTGGCCACCGCGGAGGTCATGAGCGCGGACTCCTCGGCGACGTCAGCGCTCGTCGTGCTCGCGGTCGTGGCCGCCGTCCGGGCAGCGGGCTGCTCGTAGGACAGTGCCGCGGCGGCAGCGGGCGCGACGGGCTCCGTCGTGGGCGCCACCGCGGCCGCCGGGGCGTCCTCGGCGAGGACGACCTCCTCGTCCCCCGGCCACTCCGGGGTGAGGCTGAGGCGGATGTTCGGGGGCAGCGACTCGGCCTGCCCGGTGATCTGCACCTGGACCGCCTCCGCGGCGGCCGCGATGTACGGCTCGGTCCCTCCGACGGCGCCCGGCTCGTCCGTCGCGCCCTCGACCTCGAGCTCGGCCCACTCCTGCCACTGCCCGTCCTCCATCACCCGGATGAACACGGCGGCGTCCGCCGGCATCGCGTCCGCGCCGTCCCAGGTGACGCCGGCGACGTAGAACTCGCTCGTGGCGATCGGGGCGGTGAGCACGGCGACGCCCGCGGGGACACCGGACTGCGCTGCAGCGGCGTCCGTGCCGACGGACGAGCGGCCCGCTGCGGCGGCGGGCGTGGCGGCGAGGGCCTCGAGACCGTCGTCGGCCAGGGGCGTGAGCGCGCCGTCCTCGGCGGTGAGCGCGATGACGCTCACCGGCTCCTCGGGGCCGCTCGCCGTCTGCGCCGCCGCCGGGAGGAGCCCACCGACCGACAGTGTCGAGACGAGGAGGACCGGGCCGAAGGACCTGAGCAGAGACATGGGAGCACGACGTCCAATGGGAGTGGGTGGCGGTACCGCTGACGCCACAAGGGCCTCACCGGCACCAATCGTCACAATGGCACCATAGTTGAGGACTCCCCGTGCTGTCGCTCACCCATATCGGGCGAACCCCCGCGAACTGAGGAAAACGACCGCACTCATCCGCGCGGTCTCGACACCCCTGGGGGTCTCGTCGCCCGTGCACGCGCCCGACAGCCCGTCGCCGCGCTCGGCGGCCTCGGCCTCACGCCGCGGCTGACCGGGGCCGCCTGTCCCCCGCGCTGAGCCCGCGCCGCCCGCACCGTCCGCCCCGCGTCGCGGGCACCTCGGACGTGCGGGAGCATCACCTCACACGGAGGAGGCGCCGATGAGGAAGCAGCGCAGGGCAGCACGGGCCGGCTCGGACGCCGCCACGAGCCCGGCACCCGACCACGACGTCGGCGCGGTCGCAGCGCCGGACGAGCCCTCCTCTCGCGCCGCGCGCGACCCGGGCAGGACGACCCGGGTGCTGCTCGACCCCGGCAACGTCTGGCGCACCGGTCTCGTCGTCGTCGGCCTCATCGTCCTCGTCGTCGTGGGCCGCTTCGTCCTCGCCCAGGGACGCTCGCTCATCTTCATCGTCGTGATGGCGTGGTTCGCCTCGCTCGCGATGGAGCCGGCGGTCGCCTGGCTGTCCCGACACATGCGCCGCGGCGCGGCGACCGGCCTCACCTTCGCCGCCATCGTCCTCTTCCTCGTCGTCTTCTTCGGGCTGTTCGGCCAGCTCATCGTCGAGCAGGTGAGCGCGCTCGTGCAGAGCGCACCCGACCGCGCCCGTGACGCCCTGGACTGGGTGAACCAGCGGCTGGGCACGAGCTACTCCTTCGACGACCTCACCCGCAACCTCGACCTCACCTCCGACCGAGCCGCCGGTCTGGCCACCCAGCTCGCGGGCGGCCTGGTCGCGGCCCTCGGCTCCATCGCGGGGGCGGTGGCGAGCTTCTTCATGTTCGCCCTCCTGCTGTTCTACCTGTCGGCGGACGGTCCGCGCCTGCGCCGCTGGATCGCCTCGCTCTTCCCGCCCCCGATCCAGAAGACGACGCTCGTCGTGTGGGACACGACGGCGGAGAAGACCGGACGGTACGTCACGGCCCGCCTCACCCTCGCGGCGGTCAACGCCACCGCCAGCACCATCGTCTTCCTCGTCATCGGCCTGCCGTCGTGGCTCGCGCTCGGCCTGTGGACCGGCCTCGTCGCGCAGTTCGTCCCGGCGATCGGCACGTACATCTCGATCGTGCTGCCGACGCTGGTCGGGCTGCTCAGCCCCAACCCGTGGCTCGGCGTCATCGTCGTGGGCTGGGCCGTGCTCTACCAGCAGGTGGAGAACCTCACGATCGAGCCGCGGATCAGCGCCCGCGCCGTCAACGTCCACCCGGCGGTGAGCTTCGGCTCCGTCATCCTCGGGACCTCCCTGTTCGGGATCGCCGGCGCGCTGCTCGCCATCCCGGTCATCGCCATGCTGCTCACCCTGCTCGACCTCTACCGCACGCGCTACGAGCTCGTCCCCGAGCTCGACGCGCCACCGGGCTCGGCCGCTGCCCACCCGGGCCGCGACCCCGCTCACGGCCCACCCGCGACCCGGCCCGACGACGCCGCGCCCGAGGGCCCGGCGTCCTCCGCCTGACGGGGGACAGAGGCACCGCCGGCACGTCCCGCCGATCTCTCGTCGCCTCATCGCGCCCGACCTCAGCGCACATGCGCCCGGAACGGCGAAGGACCCGCCGGGCCCCGGCTCTCGCCGAGATCCTGCGGGTCCTGCTCTGTGTCCGAGGGGGGACTTGAACCCCCACGCCCTAATACGGGCACTAGCACCTCAAGCTAGCGCGTCTACCTATTCCGCCACCCGGACGAGTGGTTCGCCATCAGCCCGGGGGCCGTTGGCGACGCGGGTAAACATAGCACGGCGCGACCGTGCGTTTCGAACCCGTACGGCCCGTTCCCGGCGAATGTGTCGAGCGCCACCGGGAGGGCGCCGGACACCGCCGTGTCACCGGGCCGCGACGCCTCCGGTAGGTCACACTGGGCACGGTTCACGGACTGGAGGAGGATGCGGGATGAGGCTCTTCGGCAAGGTGCGTAGTCTGCGCCCGGCCTCCCCCGACGCGCCCTCGGGCCCGGCGCCCTCCCCGGCCGGGCGGTCGCTCGGACGGGCCGCGCGGATGCCGCGTGCGGCGTCGGCGTCCGGCCGGCTCACCGTCCGCCGGATGCCCGAGCGGGCGGCGCGCGCCGACCGCGAGACGTTCGACGTGCCGCACTGGCTGCGCCGATACGGCCTCATGGCGTGGCTGTTCATCGGCATCGTCATCGTCGTCGCCGCGGTCGTGTTCGCCACCAGCCGGATCCAGGTGGTGTTCATCGCCGTCTTCCTCGCCCTCGTCGTCACCTCGGTGCTCTACCCGGTGGTGAGCTACCTCGCGCGGGTCATGCCCCGGCCGCTGGCGACGGTGATCGCGATGCTCGGCTCCCTCGCGGTCGTCGCCGGGATCTTCACCTACGTCATCACCTCGGTCGCCGGGCAGTGGTCCGACCTCGCCGACCAGTTCGGGCAGGGCATCGACGACATCTTCACCTTCCTCGAGACGGGCCCGCTGCCGGTCCACTTCACCCAGCAGGAGATCTACGACTCGATCAACACCTTCATCGGCGAGGCGCAGCAGTACATCTCAGCGAACGCCGGCACCCTCGCCGGTCAGGTGCTGAGCAACGCCGGCACCGTCGCGCTCATCTTCACGGTCCTCGCGCTGAGCATCTTCGTCACCGTCTTCTTCCTCACCCGCGGCGCGGACATGTGGCGCTGGTTCCTCAACCAGATGCCCGCCCGCTCGCGGGAGAACGTCCACCGCGCGGCGAGTGCCGGCTGGTACACGTTCGCCGGCTACGCGCGCGGCACCGTCATCATCGCCACCGCCGACGGCCTCATGGCCTTCGTCCTCCTCCTCATCGTCGGGGTGCCCCTCGCCGCGCCGCTCGCGGTGCTCGTCTTCATCGGCGCGTTCATCCCGCTCATCGGTGCCCCGCTCGCCATGATCATCGC
Source organism: Georgenia wutianyii (assembly GCF_006349365.1). Lineage (NCBI taxonomy): Bacteria > Bacillati > Actinomycetota > Actinomycetes > Allobogoriellales > Allobogoriellaceae > Georgenia > Georgenia wutianyii. Next base: position 1,510,260 of record NZ_CP040899.1, on the reverse strand, counting down.
GGCGGTCGTCGCGCTCGCGGCCGGGGGCATCGTCGACGCGCTCATCGTGACGATCGGCGTGGCCCTCATCGGGCAGATCGAGGGGCACCTGCTCCAGCCGCTCGTCATGGGCAGGCAGGTCTCCCTCCACCCCGTCGTCGTCGCCCTCGGTGTGACGGCGGGGACCTTCCTCGCGGGGCTGCTCGGCGCGATCGTCGCGATCCCCATGCTCGCCGTCGTCTGGGCCGTCTACGCCGCCCTCCACGTGCCCGACCCGCCCATCGAGGGCAACCTGCCCGACTCCAAGCTCGTCGCCGAGGGCATCAACCGCAGACGCCGGCGGTACAACGAGCGGGCGGTCGGCAACGCCGAGGACGAGCCCTCGTTCACCGGCGCAGACCCCGGCCTGACGCTCAGGCCCCGGTGAACGGCTTCGCGAAGGCGAACGTGCCGGTGAGCCCGGCGTACGCGGTGAGCGTGCGGACCTGGAACGCCGCGCCCCACGACGGGTCCGGCGCGCCCACGCCGACCGTGTCCGCGGGGACGAAGCCGAACCGGCCGTAGAAGGCGGGGTCACCGAGCAGGCCGACGAGCGGCTCCCCGAGGGCGTCGGCGGCACCGAGGACCGCGTGCATGAGCGCCGTCCCCACGCCCGCGCGCTGCCGGTCCGGCAGGACGCTCACCGGGCCGAGCGCGAGCACCGGCTCCGCGCCGACCCGGGCGCGGGTGGCGAGGACGTGGCCGACGACGTCACCGTCCTCCACCGCCACCATGGACAGCTCGGGGATCCACGCGGGGTCCGCGCGCAGCCGCGCGAGGAGCGCGACCTCGCCGGGGTCCCCACCCGGCTCGACGGGCGGCGCACTGTGTGGGGCGCTGCGGAACGCCGCGCTCGTCAGGGCGCTGACGACAGCGACGTCGGCGGGCAGCTCGCGGCGGATGAGCACGTGGCCAGCCTCTCCCCGCCGTCGGGTGTCGTCAACGCCTTTGCACGGGCGGGTCAGCGGAAGTCGCGCGAGCGGGAGGCGACCCGCAGCGGCAGGGCGCGCACGTGGTCGGCGACGAGGTTGAGCACCCCGTCCCCGCGCTCGACCGTCCCGCGCACGACGAGCGCCGCACTCGTCCGGGCGACCTGCCGGTAGCGGGCCCACAGCCCGGGGCTGCACACGACGTTGAGCAGGCCGGTCTCGTCCTCCAGCGACAGGAACGTCACCCCGCCCGCCGTCCCGGGCCGCTGCCGGTGGGTGACGACGCCGGCGGCCTCGACGCGGGTGCCGGACGCGCAGCCCGCGAGGGAGGCGATCGTGCGGATCCCGCGGGCGGTGAGGTCGGGGCGCAGGAACTGGGTGGGGAAGCTGTCCGGGGAGACGCCGGTCGCCCAGACGTCGGCCACCGCCGTCTCGACCTCGTCCATCCCCGGGAGCATCGGGGCCTCGTACCCGACGGCGGTGTGCGGCAGGGTGGCGTGCTCCTGGGCGAGCACGCCGGCGGCCCACAGCGCCTCGCGCCGCTCCAGGCCGAAGCAGTCGAGCGCGCCGGCGGTGGCGAGGGCCTCGAGCTGGGCGGCGGTGAGCCGCACCCGCCGGGCGAGGTCGGCGAGGTCGGCGAACGGGCCGCCGGTCTCCCGCTCGGCGACGAGCCGCTCGGCGGTCCGCTCCCCGATGCCGCGGACGGGCGCCAGCCCCAGGCGCACCGCGAGCGCCGGGTCCGGGTCCACGAGCCGCCGGCCGGCCGGGTCGCGCGGCACGTCCGCGTCGTCGGGCACTCCCCCGGCCTCGTGCGGCACGTGCCGCTCGACCACTGCCTGCGCCCCGGAGGTCTGGACGTCGGCACGCAGGACGCGCACCCCGTGGCGGCGGGCGTCGGCGGCGAGCGTCTGCGGGGAGTAGAAGCCCATCGGCTGGGCGGCGAGCAGCGCCGCGTAGAAGGCCTCGGGGTGGTGCACCTTGAGCCACGCGCTGGCGTAGACGAGGTAGGCGAAGGAGAAGGCGTGGGACTCGGGGAAGCCGAAGTCCGCGAAGGCCTTGAGCTTGTCGTAGATCTTCCCCGCGACCTCCTCGGTGACGCCGTTGCGTGCCATCCCCTCCATGAGCCGCGCGCGCAGCGCCTCCATCCGCTCGGTGGAGCGCTTGGAGCCCATCGCCTTGCGCAGCTGGTCCGCCTCGGCAGGACTGAAGCCGGCGACGTCGATGGCGATCTGCATGAGCTGTTCCTGGAACAGCGGCACCCCCAGGGTCTTGGCGAGGGCCGGCTCGAGCAGCGGGTGGAGGTAGGTGACCGGCTCCCGACCCCGGCGGCGGTTGATGTAGGGGTTGACGGAGTCGCCCTGGATGGGGCCGGGCCGGATGAGCGCGACCTCGACGACGATGTCGTAGAAGGTGCGCGGCCGCAGCCGCGGCAGGGTGGCCATCTGGGCGCGGGACTCGACCTGGAAGATGCCGACCGTGTCCGCCGCGCACAGCAGGTCGTAGACGCGCGGGTCCTCCTGCGGCAGGGAGTGCAGGCCCACCGGCGGGGCGCCCGGCGCCGCGTGCGCGTTGACCTCCGCGAAGGCGAGGCGCAGCGCGGTGAGCATCCCCAGGCCGAGGAGGTCGAACTTCACCAGCCCGGCGTCGGCGCAGTCGTCCTTGTCCCACTGCAGGACGGTGCGTCCCGGCATGGTCGCCCACTCCACGGGGCACACCTCGATGACCGGCCGGTCGCACAGCACCATCCCCCCGGAGTGGATGCCGAGGTGGCGGGGCAGGCGCAGCATCCGCTCGGCGACGTCGACGACCTCCTCGGGGATGGCGCCGACGTCGTCGGCGGGCGCGGGGCCGCGACCGTCCCGGGCGCCGCGGGCGTCGCCGCCGTCGTCGGGGCTGCGCAGGCTGCGCCACCGCTCGATGGACTTGCTCCACGCGTCCTGCTGCCCGACGTCGTAGCCGAGCGCGCGGGCGGCGTCCCGCACCGCCGAGCGCGGCCGGTAGGAGATGACGTTGGCCACCTGCGCGGCGTGGGTGCGCCCGTAGCGCTCGTAGACGAACTGGATGACCTCCTCGCGGCGGCCGGACTCGATGTCGAGGTCGATGTCCGGCGGGCCGGAGCGTCCCGGGGAGAGGAAGCGCTCGAACAGGAGCCGGTGCTGGACGGCGTCGACGGCGGTGATGCCGAGCGCGAAGCACACCGCGGAGTTCGCCGCCGAGCCGCGTCCCTGGCACAGGATCCCCTGCTCGCGGCAGAAGTCGACGATCTCGTGGACGATGAGGAAGTAGCCGGGGAAGTCGAGGTCGATGATGACCTCGAGCTCGTGCTCGATCATCGCGTAGGCGCCGGTGATCCGTTCGGCCCCGCGCGGCCCGTAGCGCTCGGCGGCGCCGCGGTAGGTGAGCTCGCGCAGCCAGGTGGCCTCGGTGTGCCCGGGTGGGACGGGGTGCGGCGGCAGGTTGGGGGCGACGAGCGCGAGGTCGAACGCGCACTCGGCGCCGAGCTCGGCCGCCGTCGTCACCGCCTGCGGGTGGCGGGCGTGGATCGCGGCCATCTCGACGGCGGAGCGCAGGTGGGCGGCGGTGGGCGGGCGCCAGCCGTCGATCTCCTCGAGGGTGGCGCGGGCGCGGACCGCGGCGAGGACGTCGGCGAGCGGCTGGTCGGCGGGCCGGGCGCAGTGGACGCCGCCGGTCGCCACGAGCGGGAGGCCCGCGGCGGCGGCGAGCTCGGCGAGCGCGTCGTTGCGCGCGGAGTCGAGCGGGTCGCCGGTGTCGGTGATCTCGACCGCGACGTTGCCGCGACCGAAGAGGGCGGTGAGCTCGTCGAGGGCGGCACGGGCGGCGGAGGGGCCACCGTCCGCGAGCGCCCGCCGCACCGCGCCCTTGCGACAGCCGGTGAGGACGAGCCACTGCCCGTCCGCGGCCTCCGCGAGCGCCGGCAGACGGTGGTCGCTGCGTCCCTTCTCCCCCGTGGCCAGGTGCCCCTCGGCGATGGCCCGGGACAGCGAGCGGTACCCCTGCGGCCCGCGCGCGAGGGCGAGCAGGTGCGTGCCGGGCGGGTCCATCTGCCCGGTGGCCCGCTCGGTCGCCCCGAGGGTGAGCTCGGCGCCGACGACGGCCGGCAGCCCGAGCCGGCGGGCTGCCTCGGCGAAGCGGACCACCCCGTACAGGCCGTCGTGGTCGGTGAGCGCCAGGGCCTCCAGGCCGAGACGGTGCGCCTCGACGGCCAGCTCCTCCGGCTGGCTCGCGCCGTCGAGGAAGCTGAACGCGGAGTGGGCGTGCAGCTCGGCGTAGCGCGGGGTCCGCACCCCACCTCGCTCGTCGTACATGTGTTCGAGTGTACGCCCGGTGCGGCAGGTCTACTCTCGCGTCATGGACGACGACGTCACCCAGCCAGTACCCGCTGACCCGGCCCCGGCGCCCCGCCCCGACCTCCGCCTCGCGGGCGGAGGAGGTAGCGACGGGTGGCCGGTCGAGCCGGCGACGCACACCTACGAGGAGGTCACCGACCCCCCTCCCCCTCCGGTGTGGTTCGACGCGCCGGACACCGACGGCTGACGGAGCACCTCCGCCACGCTCGCGAAGCTGTCCGCCCCGTGCCCGGCACGGACCCCCGCGCTGCGAGGTCGCGCAGCACCTGCGGCAGGCCGCCGTCGAGGCCGAGCTCCGCGCTCGTCGCGACGATGTGCTCGAGCGCCGCGAGCTCCATCGCCAGCCGGTCCTCCGTACCCGGGTAGCTGCCGGCGTCGACCTCGGCGGCGAGACCGGCGAACGTCTGCGGCAGGAGCGAGGCGATCTGCTCCGCGTAGGGCAGGAACCGCCGGGCGGACACACCCTGGGCGGTCGTCATCGCGGCGGCGTGGAGGAAGGAGGCCATCGCGGCGAAGTAGACCGAGCATGGCGACGTCGTGCCGCCCCAGGTGGTCTACTCCCCCTCGGGGAGAGGGGAGTCCCGGATGGACCGGATCTCAGCGATCCGCCGGGAACAGTGACGGTCGGCGGGCCGGGTTACCGTAGCCCCTGCCCACCCACCGCCGAGGAGGTGACGACGACGGACGAGGACCACGCGCCCAGCCCTGGCTCGCGCAGGCTGCTACTCGTCGCGCGCACCGTCCTGCTCCCGCTCGCGCTCACCGTGCTGCTCGCCGTCGCCCTCGCGCGCGGCATCGAGCTCGTCCACGTCCAGACCGAGCCGTGGCAGGAGCCCGCGGAGCGGTGGGCCTCGCTGCCGGGCCGGCTGCACCTGCTCGGCGCGCTCACCGTGTGGCCGTTCGTCGCGCTCCTCCTCGCCCTCACCGGCTCGTTGTGGGCCACCGCGCTCCTCTCCCTCGCCGCCGGGGCCGTCATCGCGGTCGCCGACCACGAGAAGATGACGATGCGCGGCGAGCCGCTCTTCCCGAGCGACATCGCCTACCTCGCCAACCCGGGGCTGCTCCTCGACTCCGCGGGGATCAGCACCCCGCTCGCCGTGGGCGCCGTCGTCCTCCTCCTCGGCGCGCTGGCCGCCGTCGCCCTGCTCTCCTGGCGCCGCCGGGACCGCCGGTCCCCCACCGAGCGACGGTGGCGCTGGGCCACCCGCGCCGCGCTCGGACCGGCCGCCGTCGTCGGCATCGTCGTCGTCTCCGGCTTCAACGAGTCCGACAACCCCCTGCGCGAGGCCTACGAGGACATCCCCATCACCTGGGCGTCGTGGAACCAGGTGCAGAACTACGCGGAGAACGGCTTCGTGGCCGGTGCGCTGTACAACCTGCCGGGCGAGGCGATGGCCCGGCCGGAGGGGTACGACGCCGAGCGGATGGCCGAGGTCGTCGCCACCTACGAGCAGGTGGCCGCCGCCGCCAACGCCGACCGCGACCCGGGCGCGCTCGACGACGTCAACGTCGTCCTCGTCCTCGCCGAGAGCTTCACCGACCCGACCCGCCTCGCGGGCCTGGAGGTGGCGGAGGACCCGATCCCCTTCACCCGCTCCCTCATGGAGCGCACCCCCTCGGGCACGATGCTCAGCTCCGGCTTCGGGGGCGGCACGGCGAACGTGGAGTTCGAGGTGCTCACCGGGATGGCGGTCGCCGGCTTCGAGCCGCAGATGCACGCCCCCTACCCCATGCTCATCCCGCACCAGGAGTCCTTCCCGTCGGTCGTCCACCGCCTGGGCGGCAACCACGGGACGCTGACCGTCCACCCCTACGCCGCGGGGTTCTACCGCCGCGAGACCGTCTACCCGCGGCTCGGGTTCGAGCGGTCGATCTTCCGGGACGGGATGACGCACCAGGACCGCGTGGACGCCGACATGCACATCTCCGACGCCGCGACGTACGCGGAGGTGCTCGACCAGCTCGACGCCTCGCAGGCGCCGCTGCTCGTCAACGTCGTGACGATGCAGAACCACAGCCCCTACCTCGGCAACCACCTCGACCCGATCGAGGTGAGCGGGGCGTTCGGCGACGACGCCGCCGAGGAGGTCGGGCAGTACCTGCGCGGCCTGCGGCACTCCGACGACGCCCTCGCCGACTTCCTCGCCGAGCTCGCCTCGCGCGAGGAGGAGACCGTCGTCCTGCTCTACGGCGACCACCTCCCGGCGATGTACCCCGACGAGGTGCGCTCGGCGAACGACGACCAGACGCTGCGCGAGACGCCGTGGCTGCTGTGGGCGAACACCGGGCTCACCGGCCTCGACGTGCCGCCGGTCCTCGGGCCCAACCACCTCGTCACCCAGCTGCTCACCGCCACCGGCGCCCCGCTCACGCCCTTCGACGCCCTGCTCACCGAGCTGGCGGGCGAGGTCGCGGCGGAGGAGGCGGGCATCGTCCTCGACGGGCAGGGGCGGCAGGTCGACCCGGAGGACCTCTCCCCCCGGGCCCAGGAGCTGCTGGAGGACTACCGGCTCGTGCAGTACGACCTGTCGGTCGGGGAGCGGTACGCGCTCGACCGGCTGCTGGAGGTCCCGGGCGACTGAGGCCCCCGGCCCGATGTCGGTGCCCGGCGATAGCGTGGCACCAGCACCGAGGGAGGTGGTCACCGTGGCGGTCGCGCAGGCAGAGCAGGGCTGGTCCACCGCCCTGCCCGTGGCCGCCTGGACCGACGACGACGCCGCCTGGCCCTGGGACGACGAGGCTCCCGAGCCCGGGCCGCTGCCGCCGGATCCGCTGGACGGTGCGGCGTTCGCGCCGGAACGCCTGCCCGGGATGGCGCCGGGGCCGCACCTGGCACGGGTGCTCGAGGGCATCGACCCCGCCTCGCTCGACGAGTACGACCTCGTCGAGATGATCGCCGGCTACCAGCGGGTCGCGGCGTGGGCGCAGTCGAGCATGGCGCACCTCGCGGCGCGGCTGTCCCGGCGGCCCGCGCTCAACCCGCGCTCGCCGCTCCCGGGGGACGACACGACGCTCGACGTCACCGCCGAGGAGCTCGCGCCACGCCTCGGCGTCTCTCGGTTCGCGGCCCGGCGGCTGGTCGACGCCGGCCGGGCGTTCCGCCTGCGGCTCGAGGACACCGCGGCCGCGCTCCACGAAGGGCGGATCGACTACCCCAAGGCGTGCGTCCTCCTGCGGCTGCTCGCCGACCAGCCCGACGACGTCGCCTGGGAGGTGCAGCAGCTCGTGCTGCCGCACGCCCCGCACCAGACCGTCACCCAGCTCGAGCGGGCGGTGAGCCTGGCGGTCATCGCCGTCGACCCGCACCGCGCGACCGCCCGGGCCCGCGCGGCCCGCCGCGGGCGGCGCGTGGACCACCCGCGCGCGCTGCCCGACGGCATGGCCTCGCTCTACGCCGTCCTGCCCGCCACCGACGCCGCCGGGCTCGACCTCGCCCTGGAGGCCGCGGCGCGCACCGCCCGGGCCGCCGGCGACTCCCGCACGATCGACCAGCTCCGGGCCGACGCCCTCGCCCTCCTCGGCCACGCCGCCCTGGAGCAGGGGTTCGTCGGGGTGCCGGGTTCGGGCCCGGCCGGTGAGCCGGACCAGGACCGGAGCCGCCGTGACCGATCCACGGATGGCCGGCCATCCCCGGCGCCGGAGACGTCGTTGTCCGCGGCTCCGGACAGTCCGCCCGGCGAGCACGGCCCGGATGTCCCTGCCTTCGACGTGGGCAACACCTTCCTGCGCACGCCGCACCTGCCGATCGGGACGATCGGAGGGCGCCGCGCCCAGGTCAACGTCACCGTGCCGCTGTCCGTGCTCCTCCCGCCGGAGGTCCTCCAGGTCCCGCGGACACCCGCATGCCAGACCCGAGGGGACAACTGTGCCCACTGCGGCTCCGTGCAGCCGCCGAGCGCGCCACCCGTGGTCACCGATTCGCGCCCGCCACGCGGTCTCGCTGACCCCAGCCCACCATCCGGCGTCGCTGACCCCAGCCCACCATCCGGCGTCCGCTCACCGCAGGAGCTACCCGACGCTCCCCCGCCCGACGACCTCCCACCCGACTGGTACCCCGGGCCGACCCCGGCCGAGGTCGCAGTGCTCGAGGGGTACGGGCCGATCACTCCGGACGTCGCGCGGGCGCTCGCGCTCGCCGGCGACACGTGGCGGCGCCTGGTCACCGACCCGCTGAGCGGCCGGCTGCTCGACGTGGGGCGCACCCGCTACCGACCGCCCGCCGCACTGGCCGAGCTCGTCCGGCTGCGTGACCGCACGTGCGTCAGCCCGACGTGTACCTCCCCCGCGCGCGGCTGCGAGCTCGACCACGTCGAGCCCTGGCACGCGGGCGGTGCCACCAGTTCCGACAACCTCGCCACGGTGTGCGCCCGCGACCACCGCGTGAAGAGCACCGGCGCGTTCGGCCTCGAGCACCTCGGTGACGGCACCTTCGTGTGGACCACGGCCACCGGGCACCGCTACCGCCGCGACCACACCGGCCGGATCACCCACCTCACCGCCCACGTCCACCCCGGCGACCCGCCGTTCTGACCGGCTCGGGACTCACCCGAGCCGGACCACGCTCCCTGGCGGCGGTGCCCGGGCCGCGTGAGGATGGGGGCATGGAGCGTCCCGGTGCCGGGGACCGGGTCGGCGAGGCGATGGCCGAGGTCGACCGGCGCACGTTCCTGCCGCCCGACCAGCACCGGTTCGCCGACGCCGACCAGGCGCTGCCCATCGGGCACCATGCCACCTGCTCCCAGCCGAGCACCGTCGCCCAGATGCTCGTCCTGCTCGGCGCCGCACCGGGGCACCGGGTGCTCGACGTCGGCTCCGGCTCCGGCTGGACCACCGCGATCCTCGCCCGGCTCGTCGCCCCGGCCGGCGAGGTCGTCGGGGTCGAGCTCGAGCCGGCGCTCGTCGACGTCGGCCGGGCGAACCTCGCGGCCTTCACCACGACGCGCGGCGGCGGCGCCCCGGCCCGGATCGAGCCGGCCGTCCCCGGCGCGCTCGGCCTGCCCGCCCACGCCCCCTACGACCGGATCCTCGTCTCGGCCGAGGCCGGGCACCTGCCCGAGGCGCTCCTGGACCAGCTGGGCGACAGCGGCCGGATGGTCCTGCCGGTCCGCGGCCGGCTCGTCCTCGCCCGCCTGGACGGCGGGCGCCTGCGCACCGACTCCTACGGCAGCTACCGCTTCGTCCCCCTCCGCCCGCCGTGACACGGCGGCGTCAGGGGGTGCGGCGCACCCCGAGGGTGTCGGCGCCGTCGCCGTCCCAGTCACCGGCGAGGACGGAGTCGCTCGCGAGGCCACCGCGGCGGAGGCCGGAGCCCAGCCTCAGCACCTCGTCCTGCTCAAGCTGCACGCCGGTCGCCCGGCTCAGTCGTAGACCCCCTCGAGCCACCACGTGCCGGACTCGAGGGCGAGCAGCCGGGCCACGCCGTCGGACAGGACGACCTGCAGCCAGGCCCGGCGCCGCCCGCGCGCCCACCAGCGCTCCCACATCGACCACGGTCCCGCCCAGCCGACCACCTCCCGGCTCTCGCCCTCGTCGACGACGCGTGCGGGCTCCCCGCTCAGCCGGGCCCGGGCGTCGACCGTGACGGGGCGGCGGGCGACGTCGAGGACGTCGACGGCGCGGCGCTCCTCGAGCAGGGTGCCCGGGGCCGGGGAGGGCAGCTGCCCGGGCCAGGGCGCGTCGGGCCGCAGGACGGGGACGGGGTCGTCCCCCCACGCGACCAGGCGCACCCGGGTGCGCGGGTCGCGGCCGCCCTGCAGGACGGGGACGAGCACCCCCTCGGCGCCGAGCAGCCCCTGGACGCGCAGCGCCGCCCGCTCCGCCTGGACCTCCCCGCGCCCGCGCCGCCCCCACAGGCCCTCGCTCACCGCCGCTGCGGGGCTGACCTCCTGGGCGAGCAGCTCCAGGTGCACGAGCGGGGCGCTCGGCGGGCGGGCGCTGCGCCCGGCCAGCCAGCCGTCGAGCTGCCAGCGCACCCGGTCGGTGAGCTCGGCGGCGCTCGGGGCGACGTCCAGCCGCCAGGTGCGGGCGAGCTCGGTGCCGTCCTCCGTGCGCGCGAGCACCTCGACCCGGCCGCAGACGACGCCGCGGCGCTGCAGCCGCTCGGCGAGCTCCTCGGCCAGTGCGCGCGCGGCGAAGGCGGCGACGTCGGACCGGGCGGCGGGCGGGTCGAGGTCGGTGCGGACGGTGACGTCCTGCTCGGGCCGCCGCGGCGCGGGGACGGCGACGTCCCCGCCGCGGGCCAGCCGGTGGGCGAGCAGACCGAGGGTGCCGAACCGTGCCGCGACGTCCCCCGGCTCCAGGGCCGCGAGCGCGCCGAGGGTCCGCAGCCCGAGCCGCCGCAGGAGGTCGGTGAGCTCCCCGAGCTCGGCCCGCCGCTCCCGGGTGGTGGCGGCGAGGTCGAGCAGCCGCACGTCCTGCGTGGCGAGGAAGTCCGCACCGCCGCCCGGCGGTACGAGCACCCCGGCCCGTGCCGCGAGCAGTGCGGCGAGCAGGCCGTCGGCCACCCCCACCTGGCACTCGGCGCCGGTCTCCTCGGCGACCGTCCCGACGAGCAGCGCGGCGAGCTCCTCCTCACCGCCGGCGTGCCGGCTGGGCCCGCGGGCGGGCATGAGCAGGACACCCGGCCGGGCGACCTCGACCCCGACGACGACGTCCTCCACCGCCTGGACCAGCGGTTCGAAGGCCCGGGCGTCGCGGTTCTCGTCCGCGGCGAGCAGGACGAGCTCGGGGCACAGCCCCTGGGCGGTGCGCCGGCGCATGCCCCGGCGCACCCCCGCCGCGCGGGCGGCTGCGGAGCACACGAGGACCCCGCGGGAGTCGTGCACCGCGACGGGCTCGTGGCTGCCGACCGCACCCTCGGCGACGGCCGCGGCCACGGGCCAGTCCGGCACCCACAGCACCGCGCGCCGCAGGGCCGGGAGCGCGGCCGCTGCCGGGGCGGTGGCGGGGGCGCTCATCAGGACACCGCCTGCAGGGGCGGACGGGCACCCGCGACGGGCTGCGGCGCGGCCACCGGAGTCGCGTGCTCCCGGTCGGCCACGGGACCGAGCCCGGCGGGTCCGAGGGACACCCTGACCCGGCCGGCCGCCCCGCTGCGGGAGCGGCCGTGGACGGTGACCTCCCCGCCCGTCACCCGGCCCCAGCCCTTCCCCACGCCGGTGCTGCGGGCCTCCCCCGCCCGCAGCACGACGTCGGCCCCCGGCCAGTGCGCCGTGCTCAGCAGCACCGCACCGCGGCTGCGCAGCCGCGCGGACAGCAACCGCCGGTCCCGGGCACTGAGCGCCCGGCAGTCACCCACGGCCAGCACGTCGACGCCGTCGACGAGGGCCCCGACGACGGAGGCGGCCTCCGGGCCGGGGCGCGGCACGAGGAGGGCGCGCTCGAGGGCGAGCCCGGCCTCGGCGGCGGCCTGCAGCCCGACGTCCGGCAGGGCGGCGAGCCCGGCCCACCCCTCCCCCTGGGCGGCGGCGAGGAGGGCGAGCAGGAGGGAGGAGGACCCGCCGACCTGGACCACACTGCCCCGGCGCAGTCCGTCGGCCGGGAAGAACCCGGCGAGCACGGCTGGCACCGGGAGGTGCTCGGACATGCCGCCGCCGATGACCGACCCGGGCGCGGCAGGGTGCGCGGCGGCTGCCGGCCGGGCGGACGCCTCGGCCGGCGGCTGGGAGGGGGCAGCGTCCGGGGTGGGCGCCGGGGCAGGCGCGCTGGCAGGGGCGAGCCGGAGCGGAGCGGCGAGACGGGTCCGCAGGCCGGCCGCCGCCTCGGCCCGCTCGAGGGCCCGGCGGGCGGTCGCCATGCGGTCCGCATGAGTCGCCGTCATCTCCACCTCCACAGTTTATCGAACTCCTGTTCGATCATGACAGGGGGTACCGACACGGGCCCGACGCTGCCTGCGCCGCCCGGCCCGGCACCGTAGGTTGGGCCTGCACCCACCCCAGAGGAGGCCTCGATGGACCTGCAACGCCCTGTTGCCCCCGCCCCGTACGACCTGCTCCCCGCCGTGCCGTCCTTCACCCTGCGCAGTGACGACGTCGCCGACGGGCAGCCGATGGACGCCCCGTTCACCGCCGAGGGCGGCAACGTCTCCCCCCACCTCGCGTGGTCCGGCTTCCCCGCCGGGACGCAGAGCTTCCTCGTCAACTGCTTCGACCCCGACGCGCCGACGCCGGCCGGGTTCTGGCACTGGACGATCGTCGACCTCCCGGTCGACCTCACCGAGCTCGAGCAGGGCTGGGGCGAGAGCGACCTCATGCTGCCCGGCGCCGCCTACCACGTGCGCAACGACGGCGGCACCCACGCCTACACGGGCGCCGCGCCGCCCGCCGGCGACCGTCCGCACCGCTACTACTTCGCGGTGCACGCGCTGGACACCGACTCCCTCGACCTCGACCCCGACGACAGCCCCACCCGCGTCGCCTTCGTGGCCCTCTTCCACACGATCGCCCGCGCCGTCATCGCCCCGACCTTCCAGCAGTGAGCGAGCCGACGACGACGCCGGACGGGCCGCTGCGGTACGGCACCCTCACGTGGGTGCCCGCCCTGCAGCGGCCGGACCTGCTCGCCGAGCCGGTCCGCCGGGCCCTGGAGGACCTGCCACGGGCCGCCGAGGTCCGGGTCGCGCAGATCGACCCCGACCTCGCCGACACGGCCGCGATGACGGAGGCCTACGAGCTGCCGCTGGAGGCCTCGGTCAACTGCGTGCTGGTCGCCGGGAAGCGGGCCGGGGAGGAGCGGGTGGCCGCCTGCGCCGTCCGCGCGACCACCCGCGCCGACGTCAACTCCACCGTCCGGCGGCTGCTCGACGTGCGCAAGGCCTCGTTCTGGCCGACGGACCGGGCGGTGGAGGCCTCGGGCATGGAGTACGGCGGCATCACGCCCGTCGGGCTGCCGCAGGAGTGGCGGCTGCTCGTCGACGCGTCCGTGGACGCCGACGGGCCGGCGATCGTCGGCAGCGGCGTGCGCCGGTCCAAGCTCCTCCTGCCCGGCGACCTGCTCGCCGCGCTGCCCGGCGCGGAGGTGGTCGAGGGGCTCGGGCTGCCGGTCGGCTGAGCCCGCCGAGCCGAGGTCAGGCGGGCGGGAGCTGGGCGGCGTCCGGGTCGTCGCGCCGGACGAGCGCGGTGAAGATCTGCGCGAAGAGCTCCTCGACGCGCGCCTCGATCGCGGCGGCGTCGGCAGTCTGGGCCTTGCGGTCGTGGAGCGACATGAGGTCGATGGCGCTGTCGAGCTTGTCCGCCTGGAGCAGCCAGCCCTCGGCGCGGGCGGCCTCGGCGGGGGTGTCCGCCCCCGCGAGGGCGCGCTGGGCCTGTCCGCGCAGCACCTCCACGGAGCGGCGCAGGCCCTCCGGGCGCGAGCGCGCCGCGCGGGCCTTGGACAGCCCGTTGAGCAGCCGCTGGACCTGGGAGGCGAGCTCGGGGTTCTCGCGCAGCATGACCGCGCCCTTCTTCACGACCGGGTAGACCACCGGCCCGAAACGCGCCGCGGCCTTGACGATCGCCGTCACCTTGCCCATGTCCCGCTCTCCCTTCCAGACCCGACCCTACGTGTGCCGCTCCCGCGCGGCCAGCCGCCCACCCGCTACACCCCGCCCGCGAAGCCCTGCTGACGCCAGGCCTCGTAGGTGGCGATCGCAGCGCAGTTCGACAGGTTCATCGAGCGGGCGCCGGGGAGCATGGGGATGCGCACCCGGGCCGTGACGCGCGGGTCGGCGAGCACGTCGGCCGGCAGCCCGGTCGGCTCGGTCCCGAAGAGCAGGACGTCGCCGGGCGCGTAGGCGACGTCGGCGAAGCCGGTCCCGCCGTGGCCGGTGAAGGCGTAGACCCGCGCGGGCCCGATGGAGGCGAGCGCGGCGTCGAGGTCCGGGTGGACGACGACGCGCGCGAGGTCGTGGTAGTCCAGGCCGGCGCGGCGCAGGTGCGCGTCGCTCAGCTCGAAGCCGAGCGGCTCGACGAGGTGGAGGGTCGCACCGGTGCAGGCGACCATCCGGATGGCGTTCCCGGTGTTCGGGGGGATGCACGGCTCGTGGAAGACGACGTGGAACACCGGGGAATTGTCTCAGGGTCACCGGGCGCGTCTCGCCACGTGTGCACCCGTTGACCGCCTGCGGAGCCCGGTGGTCTGATGCCCGGACACCCGACGGAGGAACCATGACCGAGACGACCAGCCCTGCACAGGCCGCGTCCGCAGCGCTGCGCGCCCGCCAGCGCCCCCTCAAGGCGGCCTACAAGGAGGACCCGGGCAGCGCGCGCGTCACCAGCACCGCGACGGCGCGGGTGGACCAGCAGGCCCTGACCGCGACCGTGCCGACGTCGGCCGGGGAGGTCGTCGCCGGGCTGCACCCGGCCACCGGCGGCGACGGCAGCCAGGCGTGCTCGGCGGACATCGTCCTCCAGGCCCTCGTCGCCTGCGCCGGGGTCACCCTCTCCTCCGTCGCCACCGCGATGGGCGTCGAGCTGCGCTCGGCCTCCGTGACGGCCAACGGCACGTGGGACGCCCGCGGCACCCTCGGCGTGGACCGCGAGACACCGGTGGGCCTCACGTCCGTCGAGGTGGTCGTCGACGTCGACACCGATGCGGACGACGCCACGGTCACCAAGCTGCTCGAGCTCACCGAGCGCTACTGCGTCGTCGCCCGCACGCTCACCGACCCACCGCCAGTGACCGTCCGCCGCGCCTGAGCCTCAGCTGATCACCTCGACGGCTGCGAAGGGGTTCTTCGGACAGCTCATCGTCGGGTCGATCTCGCAGATCGTCCGCGCGCCCTCGAGGTCCACCGACACCTCGGCAGTGCCGGCGGGCACGTCGGCGGGCACCGTGAACGTCCCACTACCGGCGCCGTCCTCGTCGGGCCGGACCGTGCCGAGCGACGTCCCGGAGCCGTGCCACCGCATCTCGATCTCGTAGCGGGCACCCTCGGGCAGGCGCGGCTCGCAGCCGCCGACCTCGTCCACACCGCCGACCTCGACCGTGACCTCCGCCCCGGGCGCGACCCTCATCGGCGAGACGACCGGATCCTGCGGGTCGCAGTAGGCCGTCTCCGGGCCGGTGTCGACGCAGCCCGCTGTCCCGACGACGAGCACGAACGCGGCCACGGCGGGGCGGAGGGGTCGCACCCCGCCACCGTATCGACGGCACGGCGCGACCGGGCTTTACCGGGTCGCGTAGAAGACGACGGCGGCCGAGGCTGCGACGTTGAGGGAGTCGACGCCGGCGGACATCGGGATGCGCACCACGCGGTCGGCCATCGCGAGCACCTTCGGTGACAGGCCGTGGCCCTCGGGTCCGAAGACGTAGGCCGAGCGCTCGTGGTTCTCGGCGACGTACTCGTCCAGGGTGATCGAGTCGTCGCTCAGCGCGAGGGCGGCGACCGTGTAGCCGAGGCGCTGTGCCTCGGTGATGGCGCCGGGCCAGGACTCCAGCCGCGTCCACGGCACCTGGAACACGGTGCCCATGGAGACCCGGACCGAGCGGCGGTACAACGGGTCGGCCGAGGTGGGCGTCATGAGGACGGCGTCGACGCCGAGCGCGGCCGCGCTGCGGAACGCTGCCCCGAGGTTCGTGTGGTCGACCATCCCGTCGAAGACCGCCACCCGGCGCGCCCCGGCGACGACCTCCTCGACCGGCCGCAGAGCGGGCCGGTGCATCGCGGCCAGCGCCCCGCGGTGGAGGTGGAAGCCGGTGATCTCCCGCAGCAGCGCCTCGTCGGCGACGAAGACGGGCACGTCCGGGCCGCCGTCCGGCGCGCCGTCGCACGCCGCGGCGATGACCGGGGCCATGCTCTCCAGCCACCGCTCGGCCATGAGGAAGGACCGGGGGCGGTGCCCCGCCGCCACGGCCCGGGAGATGACGTTGCTGCTCTCGGCCATGTAGAGGCCACGCTCGGGCTCGAGCGTGCGGCGCAGCGCGACGTCGGTGAGCCGGGTGTAGTCGGCGAGGCGGTCGTCGTCAGGGTCGGTGAGGCGGATGAGCGGCACACCGACATTGTGCCGTGCAGGATCCAGCGCTCGGCGCAGAGGGGGTCCGGCCGGGTCAGTCGTCGACGGACACGGGGGCGGCGAACTGGCTGCGGTAGAGGCGGGCGTAGGCGCCGTCGGCGGCGAGGAGCTCCTCGTGGGTGCCCTGCTCGACGATGTCGCCGTGCTCCATGACGAGGATGACGTCCGCGTCGCGGATGGTGCTCAGCCGGTGGGCGATGACGAAGGAGGTGCGGCCCTTGCGCAGCTCGGTCATCGCCTGCTGGACGAGCATCTCGGTGCGCGTGTCCACCGAGCTCGTCGCCTCGTCGAGGATGAGCAGCTGCGGGTCGGCCAGGAAGGCACGCGCGATGGTGATGAGCTGCTTCTCCCCCGCCGAGACGCCGCCGCCCTCCTCGTCGATGACCGTGTCGTAGCCCTTGGGCAGGCCGTGGACGAACCGGTCGACGCTCGCGGCCCGCGCCGCGCGGCGCACGTCCTCGCCGGTGGCGTCCCGGCGCCCGAAGGCGATGTTCTCCGCGATCGTCCCCTCGAAGAGCCACGTGTCCTGCAGGACCATGCCGATCGGCTCGCGCAGGTCGTGCCGGGTCATCTCCCGGGTGTCGACGCCGTCGAGCAGGATGGCGCCGGAGTCGATCTCGTAGAAGCGCATGAGGAGGTTGACGAGGGTCGTCTTGCCGGCCCCGGTCGGGCCGACGACGGCGACCGTCTGGCCCGGGGCGACGTCGAGGTCCAGGCGCGTGATGAGGGGACGCTCCGGGTCGTAGCTGAAGGCGACCTCCTGGAACCGGACCTCCCCGCGCACGACGTCGGGGCGCCGGCCGGGCTGCGGGTCGGCCGACTCCTCCGGGGAGTCCATGACCTCGAAGATCCGCTCGGCGGACGCCACCCCGGACTGGACGAGGTTGGCCATCGAGGCGAGCTGGGCGAGCGGCTGGCTGAACTGGCGCGAGTACTGGATGAACGCCTGCACGGACCCGAGGCTGAGGTCGCCCGAGGCCACCCGCAGGCCGCCGACGACGGCGACCAGCACGTAGTTGAGGTTCCCGACGAACCCCATCATCGGCATGATCGTCCCGGAGATGAACTGGGACCGGAAGCTCGCCTGGTAGAGCCGGCCGTTGTCGGTGTCGAAGCCCTCGCGCACGCCCTCCTGGGCGTTGAACGCGGTGACGAGCTCGTGGCCGGTGAAGGCTTCCTCGACCTTGCCGCCGAGGTCGCCGGTGGACTTCCACTGGGCGACGAAGTGCGGCTGGGCGCGCTTGGCGATGAGCATGGTCGCCCACGCCGACAGCGGCACGGTGACGAGCGCGATGAGCGCGAGCTGCCAGGACAGGACGAACATCATGACGAGCACGCCGACGACGGTGACGAGCGACGTCACCACCTGCGACAGCGTCTGCTGGAGCGTCTGGGAGACGTTGTCGATGTCGTTGGTCACCCGGGACAGGACGTCGCCGCGGGCGTGGGAGTCGAGCTCGCGCAGCGGCAGACGGTCGATCTTCGCCTGGACGTCGCGGCGCAGCGCGAAGGCGGTGCGCTGGACGACCCCGGCGAGCATGCGGCCCTGCACCCACAGGAAGGCGGCCGCGGCGAGGTAGACGCCGAGGACGAGGAGGATCGTCTGGCCGAGGGCGCCGAAGTCGATGCCCTGACCGGGCACGACGTCCATCCCCCGGACGAGGTCGGCGAGCTGGTCGTTCCCGGCAGCCCGGAGTGCGTCGACCGCCTGCTCCTTGCTGAACCCCGACGGCAGCATCTCCCCGAGCATCCGGCCCACGACGCCGTCGAAGACGATGTTCGTCGCCCGGCCGAGCAGCGCCGGGCCCAGGACCTGCAGCGCGACCGCGACGACGGCGAGCACGACGACGACGACGAGTCGCACCCGCTCGTGCGCCATGGAGCCGAGCAGACGACGCAGCGACGCCCCGAAGTTCGCCGACCTCTCCCCCGGCGGCAGGCCGGGCCCTCGCCCGTGGTGACTCATGCCGCCTCCTGCACGCTCAGCTGGGACAGGACGATCTCCCGGTAGGTCTCGTTGCTCTCCATGAGCTCGGCGTGGGTACCGCGGCCGACGACCCGCCCCTCGTCGAGGACGACGATCTCGTCGGCGTCGCGGATGGTCGCCACCCGCTGGGCGACGATGAGGACGGCAGCCCCGGCGGTGGCCGCCGGCAGCCCGGCGCGCAGCCGGGCGTCGGTGGCGTAGTCGAGCGCGGAGAAGGAGTCGTCGAAGACGTAGAGGTCGGCCTTCTTGAGCAGCGCGCGGGCGATGGCGAGGCGCTGGCGCTGGCCGCCGGAGAAGTTCGACCCGCCCTGCTCCACGCGTGCGTCCAGGCCGAGCCCGGCGACGAACTCACTGGCCTGCGCGGCGTCGAGCGCGGCCCACAGCTCCTCGTCGGTGGCCTCGGGGGCCGCGAAGCGCAGCGTCGAGGCGATGGTCCCGGAGAAGAGGTAGGCGCGCTGGGGCACGAGGGAGACCCGGGCGCGCAGCTCGGCAGGGTCGAGCTCGCGCACGTCGATCCCGGCGGCCCGGACCGTGCCGCCGGTCGGGTCGACGAGGCGCGGCAGGAGGTTGACGAGCGTCGACTTGCCCGAGCCGGTGGCGCCGATGACGGCGGTGGTGCGGCCGGGCTCGAGGCGCAGGGAGACGTCGTGGAGCACCGGCTCGTCCGCGCCGGCGTAGCCGAACGTCGCGTGGTCGAGCTCGAGGACGACCTGCCCCTCCGGGAGCCGGCGCGGACGCTCGGGGGCGACGATGCTCGGCTCGGTGCCGAGGACGGCCTCGATGCGCTCGGCGGACACCGCGGCGCGGGGCACCATCATGAACATCATCGAGGCCATGAGGACCGAGATGAGGATCTGCATGAGGTAGTTGAGGAAGGCGACGAGCGAGCCGACCTCCATGGCACCGGCCTCGATGCGCCCGGCGCCGAACCACACGACGGCCACCGACGAGGCGTTGAGGATGACCTGGACGACGGGGAACATGAGCGCCATGAGGTAGCCGACGCGCAGGCTCGTGTCCATGAGCTCGGTGTTGGCCTGGGCGAAGCGCTCCCGCTCCCCCGCCTGGCGGTTGAAGGCGCGGATGACCCGGACCCCGGTGATCTGCTCGCGCATGACGCGGTTGATCCGGTCGATGCGGGTCTGGATGAGCCGGAACAGCGGCCCCATCCGCAGCGCGATGAAGACCATCACGCCCAGGAGGGCCGGGACGACGACGAGGAGGAGCCCGGAGAGCCCGACGTCCTGCCGGATCGCCATCGCGACGCCGCCGATCATCATGATCGGCGCCATGACGATGACGGTGAAGGTCATGAGGGTGACCATCTGGACCTGCTGGACGTCGTTCGTCGAGCGGGTGATGAGCGAGGGCGCCCCGAAGCGCCCGGCCTCGGCCACCGAGAAGCGCTGGACCCGCGAGAACACGTCGTGGCGCAGGTCGCGGCCCACACCCATCGCCGTGCGCGCGCCGAGGTAGACCGCGGCCACGGCGGTGACGACCTGGACGCCGCTGATGGCGAGCATGACCCCGCCGGTGCGCACGATGTAGCCGAGGTCCCCGCCGACGACGCCGTCGTTGATGATGTCGGCGTTGAGCGTGGGCAGCGAGAGTGCCGCGATCGTCTGGACGAACTGCAGGAGCACGACGATGACGACGTCGCGGCGGTAGGGGCGCAGGTAGCGCCGCAACAGGGACAGCAGCATGAGTGCCTTTCCGTACACCGCCCGGTGGGGCTGTGGCCAGGGTAGGTCGGCCCTCCGACACCCGCGGACCGATTTCGCTCTCGGCATGCACGCACGACGACGGCGCGCCACCGGGTGGGCGGCGCGCCGTCGGGCGTCGGGCCTACTGCTGCGGGGGCTGGTCCTGCGTCGGGTCGACCGTGCTCGGCGGGCCCGCCGTCGGGCCGGGCTGGTGGGAGCTCGGCGGCTCCGGCGACGTGGCCGGCGGCTGCCCCACCGGCGGCAGCGGCGCGGGCGTGCCGGTGGGCGGCGGGGGCGGGGCGAAGCGCGACTGGTCGGCGGCACGGCGGCCACGGGCCTGCGGCTCGTCCTCCGCCGGCCGCTGGCCGCGCTCGGCGGGGCCGGAGAAGGGCCGGCCCGAGCGCTCCCCCGCGGCGTTCGCCTCCGAGGTGGCCTGCTGCGCCTCGCTGCGGGCCTGGGCCAGCGCCTCGTCCGGGTCCTGGAGGCTCGCAGCGGCCAGGCCGGCCGCCATGGAGCTGCCGTGGGGCCCGAAGTCGACCTCGGGCCTCGGGCCGGAGTCGTCGTCGGGGCCGCCGACCGGCCCACCGCCACCGAAGCCCTTGGAGATGGCGCCCAGCGCCGCGGTGAACTCGGTCGGGATGACGAAGAACTTGCTCGACTCCTTGTTCGCCAGCTCCGGCAGCATCTGCAGGTACTGGTAGGCGAGGAGCTTGGAGTCGGGCTTGCCCCGGTGGATGGCGTCGAAGACCTGGAGGATCGCGCGGGACTCACCCTGCGCCCGGAGGATCGCGGACTGCGCCTGGCCCTCGGCCCGCAGGATCGAGGACTGCTTCTCGCCCTCGGCGGTGAGGATCTGGGACTGCTTGACGCCCTCGGCGGTGAGGATGGCGGCGCGGCGGTCCCGCTCGGCGCGCATCTGCTGCTCCATCGCGCCCTGGATGCTCTGCGGCGGGTCGATCGACTTGAGCTCGACCCGGTTGACGCGGATGCCCCAGCGGCCGGTCGCCTCGTCGAGCACCCCGCGCAGCTGGCCGTTGATCTGGTCGCGGCTGGTGAGGGTCTGCTCGAGGTCCATCGAGCCGATGACGTTGCGCAGCGTCGTCACCGTCAGCTGCTCGATACCGGTGATGTAGTTGGCGATCTCGTAGGTCGCGGCCTTGGGGTCGGTCACCTGGAAGTAGATGACCGTGTCGATCGACACGACGAGGTTGTCGGAGGTGATCACCGGCTGCGGGGGGAAGGAGACGACCTGCTCGCGGAGGTCGACACCGGCGCGGACCCGGTCGACGAACGGGATGAGGAAGTGCAGGCCCGCGTACATCACGGTGTTGAACTTGCCCAGCCGCTCGACGATGAGCGCCACGGCCTGCGGCACGATCCGGACCGCCCGCCAGATCGCGACGACGACGAACAGGGCGAGCAGGACGAGGACGACGGTGAGCACGAGGCCACCGGGGTTGTCGGTCACGAGGCTCCTATTCGGGGTAGGTGACAGGCACGGGCGCGACGATCGCCGTCGCCCCGTCGATGCGCACCACCTGGACGGTGGTGCCGGTCGGCAGCACGGTGCCGGGCTCCGCGGTGCGGGCCGTCCAGACCTCACCGACGAGCTTGACCCGCCCGGCGCGGTCGGTGACGTCCATGAGCACCTCGGCGGTGCGCCCGACGTGCGCGGCGACGTTGGTCACGGTGTCGGGGGTGGAGCGCTTGAGGTAGCCGATCGCCCAGGGGCGCACGGCGACGAGCAGGACGGTCGACACGACGGCGAAGGCGGCGATCTGCGCCCACAGCGGGCCGCCGAGCAGCGCCACTCCCCCGCCCGCCAGCGCACCGCCGGCGAACATGAGGAAGATGAGGTCGACCGTGAGCATCTCCACGACGCCGAGCACCAGGGCTCCGCCCAACCACCACAACCACGCCATCGTCGTCCTCCTCGCGCTCGATCCTACCGACCGGGGCGGGTCCCCGGGCCGGACTTCCGGCTCAGCGACCGGCCGCGCGGGCGCTCCAGCGCCCACGGTGCCGCTCGACCTCGAGGTCGAGGCCGAAGGTGCGCGAGAGGTGCTGCGGGGTGAGGACCTCCTCGAGCGGTCCGGCCGCCTCGACGGTGCCCGAGCGCAGGAGCAGCGCGTGGCCGAAGCCCGGCGGGATCTCCTCGACGTGGTGGGTGACGAGGACGATGACGGGTGAGCGCCGGTCGCCCGCGAGCTCGGAGAGCGCCGCGACGAGCTCCTCGCGGCCCCCGAGGTCCAGCCCTGCGGCGGGCTCGTCGAGGAGGAGCAGCTCGGGGTCGGCCATGAGGGCGCGGGCGATCTGCACGCGCTTGCGCTCGCCCTCGCTCAGCGAGCCGAAGTGGCGGTCGACGAGCTGGTCGACGGCGAAGGCGGCGAGCAGGTCGCGGGCGCGGGAGGTGTCGTACTCGTCGTAGCTCTCCCGCCAGCGGCCGGTGACGCCGTAGGAGGCGGTGAGGACGACGTCGAGCACCCGCTCCCGCCCGGGGATCCGGTCGGCGAGGGCCGCGGAGGCGAGGCCGATGCGGGTGCGCAGCTCGGAGGTGTCGACGGTGCCGAGGCGGTCGCCGAGGATCTCCACGGAGCCCTCGGTGGGGAACATCCGCGCGGCGGCCAGCTGGAGCACGGTCGTCTTGCCCGCGCCGTTGGGGCCGAGCACCACCCAGCGCTGGCCGTCGTCCACCGACCAGTCCACGCCGTCGAGGATCGTCTTCGCTCCTCGTCGCAGGGTCACGTCCGCCAGGCGCAGCACATTGCTCATGCTCCGAGCCTATCCGCCACGTCCCCCGCCGGGCGTCTACCGTGGGGGCGTGCCCGAACTCGTCCTCCCCCACGCCGTCCTCGCCGCACTCTGGCTCCCTCCGGTGACCATCGCGGGTGAACGCAGCGGTGAGGTGCCCGACCAGCTCATGGAGGCGGCCCTGCGGGCCGTCGCAGGCTCCGACACCCACGTCATGGACCGGCCCGACGGCGCGGTCCGCTCGCTGCGGGAGATGGTCGGGCGGATCGTGGGGCAGGGCGTCACCGACGTCGGCGCCGTCCTGCCCGTGCCCGGGCACGTCACCGGCCTGCCCGGGGTGGCGCTGCTCGACGCCGTCGACGCCGGGCAGTGCCTGCTCATCCGCACCGAGGGCGGCTCGTGGGCGGTCGTGCCGCACGTCGAGTCCTTCGGCAGCGACCTCGAGCCCGGCACCCTCGTGCGCTGGGTGCTCCACCCCTTCCCGTTCGCCGAGCGCCCGGTGCCGACGCTGCTCGGCCTCGTCGGCTCGCTGCGCCAGGCGCGCCAGGAGATCGCCAAGGCCCTCGTCACGGCCGGTGAGGCGCTCGAGGCCCTCGACCTCGCGAGCTGGCGGCCGGACGTGGCGCGCCAGGCGGCGCACCTGCTCCACGACGACCTGTCCACCGACCTGCTGCCGCCCGGCCTGGAGCCGGCGCGGGTCGAGGTGCTCGTCCGGGCGGCGCGGCTGCTGTCGATCGTCCAGCTCGCGCTGGAGGACGACGGCGGCGCGGTGCTGGCCCGGCAGGGAGCGGCACGCGCCGAGGTGCTGCGCGGCCTGGAGCACACGGCCCGGCGGGCGCTCGCCGCGGCGAGCGTCAGCCACGTCTCCGGGGGCGTGGTCCGCGCCCGCTGACGTGTCAGCGGCGGGCGAGCACGCTCGCGTAGAACTCCAGGGTCCGCTCGGCGATCGCCTCCCACGAGAAGTGCTCCTCGGCGCGGCGACGGCCCGCGGCGCCCATCTCGCGGGCGCGCTGCTCGTCGCCGGCGACGGCGGTGAGCGCGGCGGCGAGGTCCGCCTCGAAACGCTCCGGGTCCACGGGGGTGCCGGTGCCGTCGGAGACCTGGTCGATGGGGACGAGGACGCCGGTGACGCCGTCGTCCACGACCTCGGGGATGCCGCCGGTCGCGCTGCCGACGACGGGCAGGCCCACGGCCATCGCCTCGAGGTTGACGATGCCGAGCGGCTCGTAGACCGAGGGGCAGACGAAGACGGTGCACGCGGTGAGGACCGCGATGAGGTCGCGCCGCGGGAGCATGGTGTCGATCCAGACCACGCCCGAGCGGGTCGCGCGCAGCTCCTCCACGCCGGCCCGGACCTCGGCCGCGAGGGCCGGGGTGTCCGGCGCGCCGGCGCACAGGACGAGCTGGACGTCCGCGGGCAGGGAGCGGGCGGCGCGCAGCAGGTGCGGCAGGCCCTTCTGGCGGGTGATGCGCCCGACGAAGACGACGGCGGGGCGGCTCGGGTCGATGCCGTGGCTGCGGGCGACCCGCTCGGCGTGCTCCGCCTCCTCGCCCGTGGGCCGCTGCCAGCCGGTGAGGTCGATGCCGTTGTGGATGACGGCGACCTTCTCCGGGTCCACCGACGGGTAGACGCGCAGGATGTCCTCGCGCATGCCGGCGCTCACCGCGATGATCCCGTCCGCGCCCTCGTAGGCGGTGCGCTCGGCCCAGGAGGACAGCGCGTAGCCGCCGCCCAGCTGCTCGGCCTTCCACGGGCGCAGCGGCTCGAGGGAGTGCGCCGAGAGCACGTGCGGCACGCCGTGGAGCAGCCCGCCGAGGTGCCCGGCGAGGTTCGCGTACCAGGTGTGGGAGTGGACGATGTCGGTCCCACGGACGCCGTCGGCCATCTCGAGGTCCACGCCGAAGGTCTGCAGCGCGGGGTTCGCGCCGGCGAGCTCGGTGACGTCGGAGTAGCCGCGCACCTGGTCCCCGGCGTCCTCGCGAGGACCGCCGAAGCAGTGGACACGAACGTCCGCGCGGGTGCCCAGCACCCGGGCGAGCTCGGTGACGTGGACACCGGCACCGCCGTACACCTGCGGGGGGTACTCCCGGGTGAGCATGTCGACTCGCATCGTGACCTCCTCGGCCTGGCAACGGCTCAAATGTCTGCATGACCATCTAAGCAGCCCTAGAGTCGGCCTCATGTCCCCTCGGCGCCCCCACTCGCCCCGTGTCCTCGCGATCGTCCTCGCCGGAGGTGAGGGCAAACGACTCATGCCCCTCACCGAGGAGCGGGCCAAGCCCGCAGTCCCGTTCGGCGGGATCTACCGGCTCATCGACTTCGCCCTGTCGAACATCGTCAACTCCGGCTACCTGCGTGTGGTCGTCCTCACGCAGTACAAGTCGCACAGCCTGGACCGCCACATCTCCAAGACGTGGCGGCTGTCGACCCACCTCGGCAACTACGTGGCGCCGGTGCCGGCGCAGCAGCGGGTGGGCAAGCACTGGTTCCTCGGCAGCGCCGACGCGATCTACCAGTCGCTCAACCTCATCGACGACGAGCAGCCCGACATCGTCGTCATCGTCGGTGCGGACAACATCTACCGCATGGACTTCTCCCAGATGGTGGAGCAGCACATCGACTCGGGGGCCGCGATGACGGTCGCGGGCATCCGCCAGCCGATCGCCCTGGCCGACCAGCTCGGCGTCATCGACGTCGACCCGGCCGACCCGCGCCGGATCCGGGCGTTCCTCGAGAAGCCGCAGGACCCCGAGGGCCTGCCCGACTCCCCGGGCGAGGTGCTCGCCTCGATGGGCAACTACGTCCTGTCGACCGACGCGCTCATCGAGGCCCTGCGGGTGGACGCGGAGGACCAGGGTTCCGCGCACGACATGGGCGGCAGCCTCGTGCCGTGGTTCGTCGAGCGCGGCCAGGCCGGCGTCTACGACTTCAAGGACAACCTCGTGCCCGGCGTGTCCGAGCGGGACCACGGCTACTGGCGCGACGTGGGGAACATCGACGCGTACTACGACGCCCACCAGGACCTCATCTCGGTCTCCCCGGTGTTCAACCTCTACAACCAGGACTGGCCGCTGTTCACCGGCAACGCCGGGCTGCCGCCGGCGAAGTTCGTCTACGGCCACCGGGAGCGCCTCGGGCACGCTCTGGACTCCCTCGTCTCCCCCGGCGTCATCGTCTCCGGCGGTGAGGTCATGGGCTCGGTGATCTCCCCCGGGACGAAGATCAACTCGTGGTCCTCGGTGCGCGACTCGGTGGTCTTCGACAACGTCGACGTCGGGCGCAACGCCGTCGTCCACCGGGCGATCATCGACAAGAACGTGCGGATCGCCGACGGCGCCCAGGTGGGCGTGGACCTCGAGCGCGACCTCGAGCGCGGGTTCGTCGTCACCGAGTCGGGCATCACCGTCGTGCCGAAGGGGGCCACCGTCCGGCGGTGAGGCACGGGCGCGGGCGGGGTGCGGTTCGCCGTAGCCTGTGGCGCGTGATCCGTATCGGTCTCGTCTCCGCCCGCCCCGTCCCGCCGTCCCTCGTCGAGCACGCGAGAGCGCTGCTCGGCACGGTCGCCGGCGACGTCCTCGCCTCCGACACCTCCCGTCCCGGCTGGTCCGGGGTGGCGCTCACCGGGGTGCCGCTGGCCGGTGCCGCGGCCGACGTCGACGTCGCCCTGGCCGCCGAGCTGCGCGCCCCGGCGACGGCGCTGGGCGTGGACGTCGGGGTGAGCGCCGGGCCGCTGGCCGCCGACGGCGTCGGGCTGCTCGTCATGGACGTCGACTCCACGCTCATCACCGCCGAGGTCATCGAGCTGCTCGCCGAGCACGCCGGCACCCGCGAGCAGGTCGCCGAGGTCACCGAGCGGGCGATGCGCGGGGAGCTCGACTTCGCCGCCAGCCTGCGGGAGCGGGTGGCGACCCTCGCCGGGCTGGACGTCGCGGTGCTCGAGGAGGTGCGCGCCGCCGTCGAGCTGTCGGCCGGTGCGCGCGAGCTCGTCGCCGCCGTGCAGGAGCGCGGCGGGCGGGTCGGGCTCGTGTCGGGAGGCTTCCTCGAGGTCGTCGGCCCGCTGGCCGCGGAGCTCGGCATCGACCACGTCGAGGCGAACCGGCTCGAGGTCGACGGCGGACGGCTCACGGGCCGCACGACCGGGCCGGTCGTCGACCGGGCGGCCAAGGAGCGCCACCTGCGCGCGTGGGCGCAGGCCGACGGCGTGCCGCTCGCCCGCGTCGTCGCCGTCGGGGACGGGGCGAACGACCTCGACATGCTTGCCGCCGCCGGCCTCGGCGTCGCCTACTGCGCCAAGCCCGTGGTGCAGGAGCAGGCGCGCGCGGCCGTCACCTTCCCGCGCCTCGACGCGGTGCTCGGCCTCCTCGGCGGCTGAGGCCCGGCGCTCCCAGGCCGCGCAGCCCTCGCGGCCTGTTGCACAGCTGACGGGTGCGGGCCAGGGTGTTGGCGTGTTCGAGGGGTTCCGCGCTGAGCTGGTCGAGGCCGCCGGGCTGGACCTGTTCGTGCGCCACGGCGGTGACGGTCCGGCCGTCCTCCTGCTGCACGGCCATCCCCGTACCTCCGCCACCTGGCACCTGGTCGCGCCGCTGCTGGTCGAGCAGGGATTCTCCGTCGTCTGCGCCGACCTCCCCGGCTACGGCCGGTCCGGGAAGCCCCCACCAGCGCCGGACCACGCGGCACACTCCAAGAGGGCCAGTGCCCGGCACCTGGTGGCCGCGATGGAGCGGCTCGGGCACGGGCGGTTCGCCGTCGTCGGGCACGACCGTGGCAGCTACGTCGCCCTGCGGATGGCCTTGGACCACCCCGACCGGGTTACCCGGGCCGCCCTGCTGGACAGCTTGCCCATCAGCGAGCACCTCGACCGTGCCGATGCCCGCTTCGCGACCGCGTGGTGGCACTGGTTCTTCTACGCTCAGCCCGAGGTGCCGGAGCGCGTCATCACCGCAGACCCGGACTCCTGGTACCGCGGCGACCCACGGTCGATGGGGACCGAGAACTACGCCGAGTGGCGGGCTGCGATCCACGACCCGGAGGTTGTCCGGGGCATGGTGGAGGACTACCGGGCCGGGCTGACCGTCGATGCCGGCCACGAGCGCGCCGACCGGGAGGCCGGGCGGCGTGTTCAGCAACCACTGTTGGTGCTGTGGTCCCTCCAGGACGACCTCGAGGACCTGTACGGCGATGTCCTGGCAATCTGGCGGAGCTGGGCCGAGCACGTCACCGGGCACGGCATCGAGTCCGGGCACCACATGGCCGAGCACGTCCCCGACCACCTCGCACGGGTGCTGAGCGACTTCCTCGCGGACACACCGTCCTCCTAGCGGGCCGACGGTCTGCGCGAAGTCGGAGACACGGGGCGACACGCCGGGACAGGTGTCGATCAGCAGTCCCTCCGCGGGACCGGCGCGCACATCCCGCCGGGGGCCGCGCTCAGGGCTCGGGACGCAGGATCCTGACGAGGCGGGCCGTCGAGCGGTCGAGGTCCGCCCACGGCACCGGCACCTCGAGGACGGCGGCGTTGGCGGTGCTGATCCCCAGGAACAGCATCTCGGCCAGGGCGCTGCGCTCACCGTCGAGGAGGTGCGCGAGGGAGGAGATCGTCGGCTCGTGGCCGACGACGAGCACCTGCTCCACGTCCTCGGGGACCTCCGCGAGGAGCGCGAGCACCTCGCGAGGGCCGGCCGCGTAGAGCTCCTCGCGCACGTCCGCGGCGGGTGCCTCCGGCAGGCCGCTCGCGACGAGCTTGTAGGTCTCGGTCGTGCGCAGCGCGCTCGAGACGAGCGCGACGTCGACGTGGCCCAGCTGCTCGGCGAGGACCGGACCGAGGGCCGCCGCCTGGCGCCGGCCGTGGGCGGACAGCGTGCGCCGCGCGTCGCCGAGGCTGGTCTCCGGCTCGGCGTGCGCGTGGCGCAGCAGCACGAGCGTGCGGCCCGTCACCTACTGCCCCATCGCGTGGACGCCGCCGTCGACGTGGACGATCTCCGCGGTCGTCGCGGGGAACCAGTCCGAGCACAGCGCGACGACGGCCCGGGCGGTCGGCTCTGCGTCCTTGACGTCCCAGCCGAGCGGCGCGCGCTCGGCCCAGACGCTCTCCATCTGCTCGAAGCCGGGGATGGAGGTGGCGGCGGTCGTGCGGATCGGGCCGGCGGAGACGAGGTTGACGCGGATCCCCTCGGGGCCGAGGTCACGGGCGAGGTAGCGCGCCGTGGACTCGAACGCGGCCTTGGCCACGCCCATCCAGTCGTACACCGGCCACGCGAAGGACGCGTCGAAGGTGAGGCCGACGATCCCCGCGCCCCGGGTGAGCAGCGGCTGCGTCGCCACCGCCAGGGACTTGAGGGAGAACGCCGAGACCTCCATCGCCGTGGCGACGTCGGCCCACTCCCCCGCGAGGAAGTTGCCGCCCATGACCGACTGGGGCGCGAAGCCGATGGAGTGGACGACGCCGTCGAGGTGGTCGGTGTGCTCACGCACCCGCTCGGCCAGCGCGGCGAGGTCCTCGGAGCTCGTGACGTCGAGCTCGACGACGGGCGCCTCGACCGGCAGGCGCCGGGCGGTCACCTGGGTGAGGCGCAGCTGGCGGCCGAAGGAGGTGAGGATGACGGTCGCGCCCTCCTCCTGGGCGAGGCGCGCGACGTGGAAGGCGATCGAGTTGTCCTTGAGCACGCCGGTGACGAGCAGCGTCTTGCCGTCGAGAAGGCCCATGGTGTGTGTCTCCTTGTCGGGGGTCAGTGGCCCATGCCGAGTCCGCCGTCGACGGGGATGACGGCCCCGGAGACGTAGGCGGCGGCGGGCGAGGCGAGGTACTGCACGGCCCCGACGATGTCGGAGACGTCGCCGAAGCGGCCGGCGGGGATGGCGGCGCGCAGCTTCTCCTGCTGCGCGTCGGGCAGCGCCCGGGTCATGTCGGTGTCGATGAAGCCGGGGGCGATGACGTTGGCGGTGATGTTGCGCGAGCCGAGCTCGCGGGTGATGGACCGCGCCATGCCGATGAGCCCCGCCTTCGTCGCGGAGTAGTTCACCTGGCCGGCGTTGCCGTACATCCCGACGACCGAGCCCATGAGGACGATCCGCCCGCCGCGCTTGCGGATCATGCCCTTGGACACGCGCCGCACGCAGCGGAAGACCCCGGTGAGGTTGACGTCGAGGACCTCCTCGAACTCCTCGTCGCTCATCCGCATGAGGAGCTGGTCGCGGGTCATCCCGGCGTTGGCGACGAGCACCTCGACGAGGCCGTGCGCCTCCTCGATCTCGCTGATCGCGGCGTCGACGGCGGCGGTGTCACGCATGTCGCCGCGCACGCCGAGCACACCGTCGGGCAGGTCGCCGCCCCGGTGGATCGTCGCGACGCGGTCCCCCGCGGCGACGAACGCCTCGGCGACGGCGCGGCCGATCCCCCGGCTGGCGCCGGTGACGAGCACGCTGCGTGGCTCGGTGTCGTTCATGTGTCCTCCTCCGTGTCCCGGTCGAACGGTAGCCGACCGGAGCACCGGAGCGGCGGAGGCGTCCGAGGACTACCCTTGCCAAGTGAGCAG
Organism: Georgenia wutianyii; assembly: GCF_006349365.1. Lineage (NCBI taxonomy): Bacteria > Bacillati > Actinomycetota > Actinomycetes > Allobogoriellales > Allobogoriellaceae > Georgenia > Georgenia wutianyii. The sequence goes on along the minus strand of NZ_CP040899.1, from coordinate 1,479,981 downwards.
GAAGGCCCGCGTCCACGCGATCACCTCGGCGCGGAGGTCGCTGAGCGAGGACGTCCACGGGCGCGCCGTCCGCTACCTCATCTCGATGTCGATCCGCACGGGCTGCTTCGTGGGGATCTACTTCACCGAGGGGTGGCTGCGCTGGGTCATGGCCGCGGGAGCGATCTTCGTTCCGTACGTCGCGGTCGTCCTCGCCAACGCCGGGACCGAGCGCCCGAAGGAAGCCGATACCCTGATCGGGACACCGGGCGCGCCGGAGGTCGGGGCACCCCGCCGGACCTTCCCGCCCGTCGACCTGAGAGGTGGCTACCTGAGGTGAGCGCGTTCGCCGCGTCCGAGGGCCCGGACGAGCGGGTGTGCAGCGCCAAGGGCTGCCGCGAGACCGCTCGGTGGGCCCTGCTGTGGAACAACCCCAAGCTGCACACCGAGGACCGCCGCAAGACGTGGCTGGCCTGCGACGGGCACCGCGAGCACCTCGAGACCTTCCTCGGGAAGCGCTCCTTCCTGCGTGAGGTCGTGCCGGTCAGCGAGACATGAGCCGCTGGGCCTTCCTGCGCACGCGCCGCTGGCTCGGGGTGGCGGCGATCGCCGTCGTCGTCGCCACGGCGTGCGTCCTCCTGGGACGCTGGCAGCTCGACCGGCACGAGACCCGCGCCGCCGCGAACGACCTCGTGACGACGAACTACGACCTGCACACGGCCCCCCTCGCGGACGTGGCCGACGGCGCGGTCCCCGCCGACGCCGTCTGGCGCAGCGTGGCCCTGGAGGGCAGCTACGTCGGGGAGCAGGTGACGGTGCGCAACCGTCCCGTCGACGGGAACGCTGCGGCCCGCGTCCTCGCCCTGCTGCGCACCGACGACGGCGGCCTCGTCGTCGTCGACCGCGGCTGGCTGCCCCTCGGTGACGGTGCCCCGGTCCCGCCCCCGTACCCGGCGGGCGAGGTCGACCTCGTCGGGCGCGTGCGCCAGGCGGAGAGCCCGGACGCGCGGACCGCCCCGGAGGGGCAGGTGTACAGCATCGACCCGGCGACGGTCGCCGCCGCCGCGGGCGTCGAGGGCGCGGACCTGCTCGACGGGTACGTCATGGCGACGAGCGAGGACGGGGCGGCGCCCGCCGGCCTGCACGCCTTCCCGCGCCCTGGGACGACGCCGGGATCCCACCTGTCCTACGCGTTCCAGTGGTGGGTGTTCGCCGTGGGCACGCTCGTCGGGTTCGTCGTCCTGGCCCGGCGGGAGGCGGCCGAGGGCAGCGCGCCGGCCCAGCCGGCCCGCCCGTCGCGCCGGCGCACCGACGCGGACGAGGAGGACGCGCTCATCGAGGCGCAGCTGCGCCAGGGCCCGCCGGTCGGCCCATGAACGGCTCGACGATCGCGGAGACGAGAGCGGCGGCGCGCCCGGCGTCCTGAGCCGCGACGGCCTCGACGAGCTCGTCGTGGAGCCGGTGTACCGACGCCTCGTCGGCGCCCTCGTCGTCGCGCATGTGCCGGGCGAAGACGTCGAGCATGTCGTCGTAGAGCCGGACGTACAGCGGGTTGTGGGTCGAGGCGACGATCGCGCGGTGCAGGTCGAGGTCCGCGGCGGTCCGGAGGTCGACGTCGTCACTCGCCCAGGCCGCCTCGCGCCGGTCGCGCAGGCGACGGAGCAGCTCGACGTCGGCGTCGGTGCGGTGCTGGGCGGCGAGGGACGCCGCCGTGCTGTCCAGGGCGAGGCGCAGCTCGAGGTAGTGCCTGCGCGTGCCGCCGGCGAGCTGACGCTCCAGTGAGCCGCTGAGCTCCGAGCTCGAGATGACGTAGGTGCCGCGGCCCTGCTCGCGGCGCAGCAGCCCGGCGTGGACGAGGGACTGCACCGCCTCGCGCACCGTGTTGCGCCCGATCCCGAACGTCGCCGCGAGGTCCGCCTCGGTGGGGATCTTGTCCCCGACGGGCCAGCGCCCGGAGACGACCTCCTCGCGGAAGCGTGCGGCCGCCTGCCCGACGAGACCCTCTCGACGCAGCGGTCGCGCCGTGCCAGACTCAGCCACGATTCATCCTACAATCCCATCATCCGTCGATCTCAGTGTGGAGTCTACGTGAGGACCCTCTCCCCCGACCGGACCACCGCGGCGCGCGGGCGCCTCACCGTCCTCGCCGGGCTCGCCATCGCCCTCACCGCGATCAACCTGCGCACGGCCGTCACCGGCTTCACCCCGCTCCTGGAGACCATCGGTGCCGACCTCGGCTTCGGGGTCGTCCTCGCCGGCGTGCTCGGCACGATCCCTGCGGCCACCTTCGGCGTCTTCGGGTTCCTCGCACCTGCCGTGACGCGACGGTTCGGGCTCGAGCGGACCGCGGCGGCGGCGCTCGCGCTCACCGCCGTGTCGCTGCTCGCACGGGCGGCCTCCCCGACCCCGGCGCTCGTCGTGGTCTCGACCGTCCTCGCGCTGGGCGGGATCGGCGCGGCGAACGTCGTCATCGTCCCGCTCGTCAAGGCCTGGTTCGCCGATCGCGTCGCCCTGTGGACCTCGTGCTACCTGCTGCTCCTGCAGACCGGACAGTTCGTCGCCCCGCTGCTCGCGGTGCCGGTGGCCCAGGCCGCCGGCTGGCGGCTCTCGGTGGGGATCTGGGCCGGACCGATCGCGCTGGCCGCGGTCGTCTGGCTCGTCCTCACCCTGCGGCTGCCTGCCGACCACCACACGCCCGCAGCCACCGCGACGCGTCCGACGTCGCGGATCAGCCGGTCCGGCACCGTCTGGGGCCTGGTCGTGCTCTTCGCGATGATGTCGCTGTCGAACTACGCGATCATCACCTGGGTGCCGGCCGTGCTCACCGACGCGGGCGGCAGCGCGGAGCTCGGCGGGTCCATGGTCGGCCTGTACTCGGCGTGGGGCGTCCTCGCGGCGCTGGTGGTCCCCCACGTCGCGACCCGCATGACCAACCCGTTCCCCGTCGTCGTCGCGTGCTCCGTGGTGCTCGTGGGCGGGTACCTCGGACTGCTCCTCTCCCCGCTCGAGGGCACCGCGGTGTGGGTGTGCGCGCTGGGGATCGGGGTGAGCACGTTCCCGCTGTGCCTCACCCTCGTCAACCGCCGCACGAGGACGGCACAGTCCGCCTCGGCGGTGTCCGGCTTCGTCCAGGGCATCGGCTACGGGCTGGCGTGCGTCGGTCCGGTCGGGCTGGGACTGCTGCGCGAGGCGACCGGCTCCTGGTCGGTGCCGCTCCTCGTGCTCGCGGCGACGGCCGTGCCGGGGGTGGTCGCCGGGTGGTTCGCCTGCCGGCCGCGCTTCGTCGACTGAGGGCCCGCGGGCTCAGCGGCCCAGCAGCTCGCGCAGCCGGCCGGCGTTGCGCACCGCGTTGCCGTCGCCGTCGTTGTTGAAGTAGACGAGCACGTCGCGCCCGGACCCCTCCCACTCGCGCACCCGGTCGGCCCACCAGCGCAGGGAGTCCTCGTCGTAGGACCCGCCGTAGAGGTGGTGGTGGTCCGGCCCGTGCAGCCGCACGTAGACGAACGGGGCGGTGGCGCGCAGCACGCAGGGCAGGTTCGCCCCGCTCATCACGCAGTAGGCCGCGCCGCGGGCCTCGAGGAGCCGGTAGACGCCCTCGTCGTGCCAGCTGGGGTGGCGCAGCTCGACGGCCACCCGCACCCACCACGGCAGGCGGGAGAGGAAGTAGTCCAGGCGTGCGTCGTCGCGCTCCTGTCCCGGCCCGAGCTGGACGAGCAGGACCCCACGGGTCGTACCGAGCTCGTGCCACGCGCCGGAGATCCGCTCCACCCACCGCTCGGGTGCGTAGAGCCGCTTGGCGTGGGTCAGGCCCCGCGGCGCCTTGACCGACAGGACGAAGCCCTCGGGGGTGCGCCGGTCCCAGCCCGCGAACGTCGCGTCCCGCGGCCAGCGGTAGAAGCTCGCGTTGAGCTCGACCGTGCCGAACGCCTGGACGTAGCGGCCCAGCCGCTCGTGCGGGGGCAGGCCGTGGGGGTACAGCACGCCGGCCCAGTGGTCGTAGCTCCAGCCGGACGTGCCGACGTGGACGCTCACGCCAGGGCGATGAGCTCGGAGTAGGCGTCGCTCCAGAGGTCCTCGTCGCCGTCGGGCAGGAGGAGGACGCGGTCGGGCTCGAGCGCCTCGACCGCACCCTCGTCGTGGGTGACGAGGACGACGGCGCCGGTGAAGGTCCGCAGCGCGCCGAGGATCTCCTCACGGGACGCCGGGTCGAGGTTGTTCGTCGGCTCGTCCAGGAGCAGGACGTTGGCCGACGAGACGACGAGGACGGCGAGCGCGAGGCGCGTCTTCTCCCCGCCGGACAGGACCTTGGCGGGCTTCTCGGCGTCGTCCCCGGAGAAGAGGAAGGAGCCCAGCACCGAGCGCACCTGCGTGTCGGTGAGGTCGGGCGCCGCGGAGCGCATGTTCTCCACGACGGTGCGCTCGACGTCGAGGGTCTCGTGCTCCTGGGCGTAGTACCCGATCTTCAGGCCGTGCCCGGGCACCACCTCGCCGGTGTCCGGCTTCTCCACCCCGCCGAGGATGCGCAGCAGCGTCGTCTTGCCGGCGCCGTTGAGGCCGAGGACGACGACCTTGGCGCCCCGGTCGATGGCGAGGTCGACGTCGGTGAAGACCTCGAGGGAGCCGTAGGACTTCGACAGGCCCTCGGCGGTGAGCGGGACCTTCCCGCACGGGGCGGGGTCGGGGAAGCGCAGGTGGGCCACCTTGTCCGCCTGGCGGCTCTGCTCCAGCCCGGCGACCATCCGCTCGGCGCGCCGGATCATGTTCTGCGCGGCGACGGCCTTGGTGGCCTTGGCACGCATCTTGTCCGCCTGGGCGAGGAGGACGGAGGCCTTCTTCTCCGCGTTCGCGCGCTCCTTGCGACGGCGGCGCTCGTCCTGCTCCCGCTGCTTGAGGTAGGCGTCCCAGCCGAGGTTGTAGACGTCGAGCTCACCGCGGTTCGCGTCGAGGTGGAAGACGGTGTTGATGGTCTCGCGCAGCAGCTCGACGTCGTGGCTGATGACGATGAGGCCGCCGGAGTAGGACTTGAGGTAGTCCCGCAGCCAGACGATCGAGTCGTGGTCGAGGTGGTTGGTCGGCTCGTCGAGGAGCAGCGTCTGCGCACCGGAGAAGAGGATGCGGGCGAGCTCGACCCGGCGTCGCTGACCACCCGAGAGGGTGTGCAGCGGCTGGTCCAGGACCCGGGTGGGCAGGCCGAGGTTGGAGGTGAAGCGCGCGGCCTCGGACTCCGCGGCCCAGCCGCCCTGGGCCGAGAACTCCGCGTCGAGCCGGGAGTAGCGCTCGATCGCCTTCTCCTGGGCGTCCCCGGTCTTCGTCGCCATGTCCGTCTCGGCCTTGCGGATGCGGCGCAGGATGCCGTCGAGGTCGCGGGCGGACAGGACCCGGTCCCGGGCGAGGACGTCGAGGTCGCCGGTCCGCGGGTCCTGCGGGAGGTAGCCGATCTCGCCGGTGCGGGTGATCGTCCCGGTGTGCTGGACGACGCCGGAGGTCGCGTCCTGTCCCGCGAGGAGCTTGGTGAGGGTCGTCTTCCCAGCGCCGTTGCGCCCGACCAGGCCGATGCGCATCCCGGCGTCGACGCGGAAGGTCGCCGAGTGGATCAGCTCGCGGGCGCCGATGCGCATGGAGACGTCGTGGGCGGTGATCACGGGCAGACCTCAGAACCTGGTGCGTGGGGTGGGTGCCGCCGACGACGGTCGCGCGGCGCCCATCAGTCTACGGCGGGGCTGCCAGCCCTTTCCCGGCAGGTGAGGCGCGGCACTCCCCGGCAGCACCGGGCGGGCTCGTCACAGGAGGTCGGCCACCGCCTCCAGGGCCATGACCATCCGCCGTCGAGGGCGGCGGCCGACTGGGCGCCAGGTTCACCCTCAGTCACCCCGTGCGCCGTGAGCGATCATCCGCCCCTTCGCCACGGTTCATCGACAGGCGTGAGTATTCCGCCCATACGTTCAGCTCCAGGCTCCGATCACCTCGAGCCACCGACAACCGTTGCATGGGGCGAAGATGACCGCTGAAGACGTGATCACGGTGCGCCGTTCGAGATGTTCGCGCCACCACGGGTGGACGGAGTGACGGCCACGGCCGTCCAGCCCACCGTCCCGCCGTACTGGCCGGTTGCCCTCCAGGGTGGTGCGGTTGCCGCGGCTGCGGTGCTCGGCTGGCTCGTCGCCGCGAGGGAAGCCCCCTGGGAGCTCGCCGTCGTCGGCTACGTGCTGGGCGCCGTCGTCGCCGTCTTCCTCCTGACGCTCTACCGGTCGCTCAGCTCGCTACGGCGGAGCAAGCACTTCCTGCGACGTCCGCTGCTGGACCGCGCGTCCCTCGGCCTGGCCGTGGCCGGCCTGGCGTGCGGGCTCTTCTGCGGCTACCTCGTCGCGACGGAGCTGGCCAAGTGGTGAGGCGCGCCGCCGGGTGGTGGGCCGCCGTCGCCTGCCTGCTCGCCGCGGTCGTCCTGGGTACCGGGCCCGCCGCCGCGGTCGGTGACATCTCACCGGTCGGGTCGCAGAGCGTCTCGGCCGTCGCCGCGTGCGCTGCGGAGGCCGACCACCTCCTCGCCGCCGTCGTCGTCGACGAGTCGCTCAGCCTGCGCGCGACCGACCCGGACGACCTCCGCGTCGGGGCGATCGACACGGCGCTGGACTCTCTCGAGCGCCTCGCGGCGAACAGCGGCGGCGCCCTCGACGTCCAGGCCCGGCTCTCCGTGTTCGGTGAGACGAGCACCGAGCTCGTCGGCTGGGGCGCTGTCAGCGGCGAGCACGCCGAGGACCTGCGGTCCGCCGTGCGCGAGGAGCTCCCCTCGCGGGACGGGGCCCGCCTCACGGACTACCGTCGAGCGCTCGGGGACGCCCAGACGGCTCTGGACGAGCGCGCAGGTGAGGTCGGCGGCACGTCGTGCAAGCTCGTCCTCTGGCTCACCGACGGGAAGCTCGACGTCGACGGGCGTGGCGACCGCCCGGCGACCGAGGCCGCCCGCCTCGAGCTGTGCGAGCCCGGCGGGACGGTCGACGGCATCCGCGCCGACGACGTCGCCGTCATCGCCATGGGCCTCATGACCTCCGAGGGAGAGGGTGCCGCCACGCCGGTGGACCGCGATCGCCTGCAGGCGATCGCCGAAGGAAGTGCCGGCGGGGAGTCGTGCGGGTCTGTGCCCGTCCCGGCCGACGTCACGAACGGGGCGTTCCTCAACGCGGACGACGCCGGCGCCCTTGCGAGGCTGTTCGCACATATGGGGGCGCTGCTGGAGCGGTTCACGTCGACCGGCACTGCCGAGTGCCCCCGGGACTGCACGGAGGGGCGCCTCGCCATCCCGGTGGACCCCGGCCTCGGAGGCTTCCGTATCGTCGCCCAGAGCTCGGCCGGTGCTGCCCCCATGCAGCTCGTGGCACCCGACGGGAGCACCTCGGTGCTCGACGCTCCGACAGCCGAGGTCGGCGGCGCGGGCGTCAGTGTCCTCACGAGCAGCAGTCTCACGACCGTCGACGTCCGGGACGTCGGGGCCGACACCGGGACGTGGACGCTCGTCACCGACCCGACGGCGACGACCGTCATCGACCTCTACCACTTCTGGGGCGTGACCCTCACCGTCGAGGCGCCGGACGGGGTGGTGATCGGCGAGCCGAGCCGGCTGCGGATCGTGCCGCGCACGGCGGACGGCTCCCCCGTCCCGCTCGACGTCTACGGGTCCGCGGTCATGGAGGCGACGGTCGACGGCGAGGCGTCCGACTTCCGCGCCGACGGCGACGGCTGGCTCGGCGAGGTCACGGTCCCGACCGACGTCGCGGTCTCCTCCCTCACGGTGAGCGGCCGGGCGACGGCCGTGACGACGCCTGGGGGGATCCAGCTCGGGCCGGTGACGGTCGAGCAGGTGCTCAGCACCCAGTTCCCCCCGTCGTTCCCGGTCATCGCGCCGGCGGAGCTCGACTTCGGCCGTCTCGACGGTGCGACTACTGCCCGGGCCGTCCTCACGTTGACCGGGGCGGAGCGCGGTCCGACGCGCGCATGCTTCGGGGCCGGGACGGTGTCGGCACCGGAGCAGGCCGGCGCCGTCCGACTGGGCACCGCCACCGAGTGCGTCGAGATCGAGGCGGACGCGTCGGTCGACGTGGCCGTCGACCTCGACGCACAGGAGCAGGCGGACGGCCGCATCAACGGCACGCTGCCTGTCACGCTTCAGGGCGTCGACGGCGATCAGATCGAGGCGCAGGTGCGCGTCACCGGGACCATGGTGCGACCTGTCGACGTCGCGGCGCAGCTCTCGCTCGTCGCCGTGCTCACCGGGCTCGCCCTCGGGCTTGCCTACCTGAGCGCGGTCGTCGCGCGGCGCCTGCTGGGCCGCTTCCGGCTCGGCCCGCAGACGAAGTACGCCGAGGTGCCGGTCCGGATGACCGAGCGTGGGCTCGAACGCACGGACGGCGCCACCGCCCTCCTCTCGTCCGAGGAGTTCCGCCACCTCCCGGTCCACGGTAGGGTCCGTTCCTTCCAGGCGGGCCCGGTGCGCCACGTGGTGAGGTACCCGTGGAACCCGCTCGCGGAGCCCCAGGCTCTCGTCACCGTCCCCGGGCGAGTGCCCGTGACGCACGTCGTCAAGGGACGGCGCGGTCCGTGGACCCGGCAGACCGAGCTCCCGGGAAGTGTTGGCTTCGTCGTCGCGACGGAGCGGCCGACGACGCCGGAGGGCGATCTCCGGGGCACGCTCGTCATGGTCATCGACCCCGGGCAGCAGAGCGTCGCGAGCCTGCTGCCCCACCGCCTGGCGGAGCTGGCCCGGGTGCCGTGGGCCAGGGAGGTCGCACGCGCGCGCGCTGCCTGGGAGCAGGTCGCGTCGGGCGCAGCCGTGACCGGTGCGTCCGGCACTCGTCCACACCTGTCGCAGGACGGCGACGGGACGACGACGCCCGCACGTCCCGTGCCGGCCGGCGGCGGGTCCGCACCTCCTCCCCGCCGCGATGTCCCGTCCGTGTCCGCTCCCCCGCCCCGCGGTCGCTCGGACGGTCCACCGCCGCCTCGCGAGCGCGTCCCGGAGAACGGTCGGCGCCGCGTTGGTGGTCAGGACGCACCACCTCCGCCCTCGCCCGGGCGCAGCGGTACCCCGCCCCCTCCTCCGCCCCGCCGCTGACCCCCACCCTTGTCCCTCCTCCCCAGAACCGAGGTCCCTCCATGCTTCGTCCCTTCCTTCTCGTCGGTGTCGGCGGGTCCGGCGGCAAGACGCTCCGCGTCGTGCGCGAGGACCTCGAGCGCCGCCTTCAGCAGGCCGGCTGGACACGCGGTATCCCCGACGCCTGGCAGTTCCTCCACATCGACGTGCCGACGACGGCGGACGGCAACGAGCCGGACCTGCCCGGTCAGCTCCCGGAGCGGGAGTACCAGGGCCTCATCGGCTCGGGGATCGACTACCGGACGGTCGACGACTCCCTGCTCCAGACCGCCGGCACCCACGCGCGTGATGCGCTCGGCGGGTGGCGCCCCGACCGCGACCGGGTCAACGTGCCCGCGAGCAAGGGGGCCGGCCAGTTCCGGGCGCTCGGCCGGGTCATCACCCTGTCCCAGCTCAGCCGCATCGACCACGCGGTGCGCGAGGCCCGCCGGCGGATCACCGGTGCCGAGGTGACCGGTGTGCTGCAGAGCCTCACCGAGAAACTCGGTGGGGAGCCCCGTACGACCGCCCCGGCACCGGAGGTCGTCGTCATCTCCTCGATCGCGGGAGGCAGCGGCTCCGGCGCCATCATCGACGTGTGCGACGTCATCCGCGGGCTGCCGGACAAGTGGGCGTCGGAGAGCGTCGGGATCCTCTACTGCCCCGACGTCTTCGACGACATCGACGAGTCCCTCCGCCGTGGCGTCCGCGCCAACTCCCTCGCCGCGCTCGCCGAGGTGATGAGCGGCTACTGGAACGCTCAGGGTCCCAGTGAGAGCACGAGCGAGCTGTTCCAGGCGGCCGGGGTGTCCACCGGTGCCAGCCGGCGCCTCGGCCCTCGCTACCCGTTCCTCGTCGGTGCTCGGAACGAGGCGGTGACCTACAAGACGCAGAACGACGTCTACCGGGCCATGGGCCGTTCCATCGCGTCGTGGGTGGCGAGCACAGCGCTCCAGGACAGCATGGCCGGCTATCTCCACGCCCAGTGGGCGTCGACGTCGGGGGCTGTGCCGGACCACCTGCGCCTCCACCCCGGTGGCACGGAGACGCCGTTCACGGCGCTGGGCTCCTCACGGGTGGGCCTGGGCCGCGACCGGTTCCGGACCTATGCCGCGGAGCACCTCGCCCGGACGGCCGTCGAGATGGTCCTGGACCGTCACGAGGAGCTCCGCGCCCGAGGGGACGAGCGGCCGGCGACACAGCTCGTCCAGGAGCAGGCGAGCGACGCCTTCGGTGCCTTCCTCGTCCAGACCGGCCTCGACGAGCGCGGCGAGGACCGCAACACCGTCCTCGACGCCCTGCACGACCAGGCGAAGCTCACCAGGGCCGGGCAGGAGCTCGGTGCCCAGGTCCTCGACGCTGTTCGCGCCGCGTCGCCCGCCAAGGGCCTGACGACGGACGACGTCCGCATCCGGGTCCGGAACGAGGTGCTGGACCGCCGGTCCCGCTTCGCGGCCGAGCAGCGGGAGTCGCGCGAGCGCCAGGCGGTCGAGTGGGTCGAGACCATCCAGCGCCGGGTGGTCGACACGGCTGCGGATGCCGTGGTCAAGCACGGGGGCCGGGTGGCCGCGGTCATGCTGCGCCGCCTCGTCACCGAGCTCGACGAGGTCTCCGAGGAGCTGCACGCCGAGGCCGAGCACCGCCGGCGGTGGGCGGCAAACCTCGAGGACGAGATCTCCGGCGTCCTCGGCGGCACGCGGAAGAGCGTGACCGAGGCCGAGATCGAGCTCGCCGTCGACCGCGCGATCCAGACGCTCGAGTGGGAGCAGGAAGCCGACACCCGCGACCTGGCGGTCGCCCTCATCCCCGACCTGCGCCGGAACTTCCTCGAGCCGCTCACCGAGGCCGTCGACCACGCCGTCGACGGGCTCGCCGTCGAGCGGACCGGCGGACTGGACGGGCGCGGGTCCCTCATCTCGATGTGGCCGGAGGGCGACGTCGTCCCCAGCCGTCTCAAGCCCGCGCCGAACGAGTTCCTCCTCTCGAGCGTCGACTCCTTCCCCCAGATCCTCGAGGACGTCGTCGCCCGGACCGTGGGCGGGGAGACGCCGCAGGTCTCCCGCGTCGCGGCCGAGCGTCAGGTTCTCCTCGGGGCCGTGTACGGCGAGCGCCAGCGGTTGATCACCATCGACAAGCCGTGGGTCCCGGCCGACGCGCGGCTCCACCGCAGCTCCATGCAGGCGGCGACGCGTGCCACGATCAGCGTCGCCGGGAACTCGTCGCAGATCCTCCACCGCGCGACCGCCTGGGTGACCCGGCCCGGCACGATGATCGGCAAGTACCTCGACGAAGGGCTGCGGGCCTACCTCTCCGAGGGCGCGGCGGCGCCGAGCGAGCTCGCGGAGCGGCTGCGCGCCTTCGAGGGCCAGCTCGTCGCCGCGCTCAACGCGGGCGCGCCCCTCGTGAGCATCAACACCTCGGTGCTGACCCGGGTCCACGGGCGCTCGAACGTCACGTACCAGCAGAAGTTCAGCGAGATCCCGTTCCCGGAGCGGTCGGCGGCACGGGAGTCGTTCGTCCGGACCCTGCAGGGCCGCGGCCAGTTCGGGGCCACCGTCGAGCAGTCCTTCTCCGACTCCGAGGCGGGGTTCATCGACATCTTCACGGTCCTCGGCGAGCCTTACGAGCCGGTGGTCTTCGACAGCCTCATGCGCCCGATCGCGAGCGACTGGGGCGCTCGGAAGGCGTCGGTCGAGGGACGGGAGGAGTTCTGGCGGTGGCGCCGCGCCCGCCCCCTCCAGGAGGCGGTCCCGCTCCACCCCGAGACGCTCACTCAGCTGATCCGCGGGTGGTTCGCCGCGGGCCTGCTCGGCCAAGTACAGCAGGACCCGGCCGTCGCGGTCTACGTCCCGGCCAGCTCGAGCGGCTCCGCGGGCTTCGTCCCGTTCGACGACCCGCTCCTCGTGGGCAACAGCCAGGGCCCGGAGGTGCTGCCTGCCGTCCTCGAGTCACTCGTCCTCGCGCTCCTTCGGGTGAACACCCAGGAGTCGCTCGATCCCGTGCGTCCCTACCTCCGTCTGCTCGACCTCGGCACGAGCGAGTCCGGCACGCTGCCCCAGGAGCTCAGGACCTGGATCGAGGCGGGACACCGGGCGCAGGACCCGTCACCCGACCCCCGCACCGCTGCCGACCGCCAGGCCGCGGCGCGCCAGCAGGTCGAGAAGGTGGCCGCCGCGTTCGCCAGGCACTTCGAGGCGCTCGAAGCACGCCACGACATCCTCGGATACCCCGGTTCCTTCGACCTGCGCCACCTCATCCGGGCGGCGCTGCGCGACCTCCACCACGCCGTCGACGACTTCCGCGCCGACGCCGACAGCGCCTTCATCTGATGCGCTCGATCAGCGTCGTCGTCACGGGCGACACCCCCACCGCCACCGCGGTCCGCTCCCTGGTCGCGGAGTGGACCCGGGTGCGGATCACCGAACCGTCCCTGTGGGTCCGGGAGGCGGACATGGTGCGTTCCGACGGTCAGCCGCCGCAGGTCTTCGCGTGGCTCGTCGACCCCGACGGCGAGGAGAGGGTGGACCTCTTCGCTCACCTCGGCCGGTTCCGGCTCGACCGGGTCCGCATCGTCGTCACCCAGCTGGCGGCGACGACCGAGGAGGCCGACCCCAAGGTCTCGGCGGTCGGTGAGCTCGTCGCAGACCTCGTCCGGCAGGCACTGCCCCGCGACCCGTCGGGCACCGACCTGACGAGCCTGCACCGCACCCTGCTCCTCGTGCCGGCGACCGACGTGAGGGACATCGACAGCAGAGTCCTGCTGCCCAGCTGGGAGGCCAACGTCGTCGTCTCCCCCGAGGACCGGCCGGACCTCGACCGCTCCTCGGTGTTCGTCAGGCCGGCCACCAACTACGCCGGCCACGCCGCAGCCGCCGTCGCGGCAGCCGCGGGCCTCGTCCGAGGTGTCCCCGGCGGCGTCTTCGACAGGGTGGGCACCGACTCCTCCACCCGACCGGACGACGTCGTCGTCGCACGTGTCGCCATCCGCACCGTCGTCGGTGAGGACGTGCTCGACGTCCTCGGCCGCCGGACGCTGGACCCCGAGACCCTCGCCCCGGTCGGTCCCGGCCAGGTGGTCGGGTGGGCCACGCCCGCGAGCGACCCCGAGCTCCTCGTCCGGCGCGCCGCGAACGCGATCCTCACGACCCCAGAGTGGGCGCCCACGCCGGAACCCGACCGTGCGGAGCCGCAGCCGGAGCAGGTGGCGCTGGCCGGTGCCTTCGGCCGGGCTGCACGGTTCAGCCTCCACACGGTGGGCGCCGTGGCCGCGTGGACCTTCGGTCGCGGTCGGGACGCCGCGGAGCGCACGGCGACCCGGCAGGTCGTCGGTGCGGACGTCGGGTCCGTCGTCACCCTGGGGCCGCGCGCCGTCGACTCGATGAGCGAGGTCGCCACCGCGATCCTCACCGCCAAGCGGTCCCAGCTGGCCGAGGCGCTGACCTACGAGGCGACCCGCGGCGCACCACCGGCACCGACCACGTGGAGCACGTTGCGGCAGCTGTGCTTCGCGCTCGCCGACGGCGGCCCGGTCGACGGGATGGACACACCACGCCAGCTGGGGCAGCGAGAGGTCCTCGGGCCGCGTGAAGTCGGCCCTCGGCCCGGTTCCGCTCACACGGCGCTCGACGGCAGAATGGTCGCGGCGACGGACCCGCCGGCCATGCGGTCCTACCTCGCGGATCTCGAAGCACAGCTGCGCGAGCGCAAGGACGAGGTCGGCGAGCTGCGTCGGCTCCGGGACGCCGCAGAGCGGGACCTGCCGCCCGGAGTGTCGGACCCGACGGCGACGACCGGACCGGGCGCTACTGGAGCGGACGACGACGCGGTGGACCCGCTCGCGGCGGCGCGAGAGCGTTGGGAGGCGGACCGGACGGCCGTCCTCGAGCGGCTACGGGCTGCCGAGGACGAGGCCGAGCGGGTCGGGACCGAGCTGGCCACGTTCCGGGAGTGGTTCGCCGACCAGGCGTGCAGCGTCCTCTGGCAGGTCGGGGACGACGTCGCGCGGCGGCTCGCCGCCTGCGAGGACGGCCGTCGGGCTTGGGACGGGACAGAGAGAGTCACGGCGCCCGCCACCGCCTCGCTCGATGCCGCGAAGAGGCGGCTTCTGCGCCGCTGGTGGGTCACGTCGGGCCTCGGTGTCCTCGCCCTCGTCGTGCTGGGACTCGTCGTGCAGGAGCAGGAGAGCCCCGACTGGGGCACCGTGGCCTGGTGGACGACGGGGATCGTCGTCACGACGGTCGGCCTGCTGGCCCTGTTCAACCACGTGTTCTACAAGGCGTTCCGGCGGTACGAATGGGAGGTGAGGACCGCCCTGGCACGGCAGCGCGCCGAAGCAGCGACGTTCCTCTGGCGGGGCAAGGAGCGCGGCCGGCTCGCCGTGCTGTACCAGGGCTGGCGGGACTGGACGGAGGTCATCGCGGAGGTCGTGCACCGGCCGTGGGAACCCCCGGCGGTCCAGGTCCACGAGCTCGCGGAGGAGGTCGTGGGGAAGCTGCCCGCGGCGATGGCAGCGGCACGTCAGCAGGAGGAGCAGCTCGACCTGCCCGCAACGCTCCTCGCCCGCGCCTACGGCGCGGTCTACCGCGAGGGATGGGCACAGCAGGCCTTCGACGCAGCCTACGAGCGGCTTGCCGGCCAGGAGCTGCTCACCGCCTCGAGCGGCTACCTCGATGTCGACGTGGACATGTCACCCAGCGCCATCTCGCCGCGGGGCCGGCTCCTGGAGATGTGGCAGTCCGGGAGTGCCCGCGCGATGCTCGGAGAGATCCAGGCGGGCCGCCTCCGGGAGGCCGTGCTCGGCGGCGACCTCGTGCTGCCGTTGCGCCGGGTCGAGCGGATCGGCCCTCACTCGGACAACGTGTGGCGCGACGAGCCGGAGTACTTCGCCGCGTTGGCGACGAGCGAGACGACCTTCGCCCTCGACGTCTTCGGCTCGGTCGCGAGGACGCAGAACCGCCACTACGCCGGCCACGTGACAGTGTGGCTGCCACAGAGCGCGCACAGCCATGCGACACGGAACCGCAGCTCGAGGGTCGCAGTCGAGCCTGCCGAGGCCGCGACCGCAGTCCGGGTGGACCTCTCGCGGCGCATCCCACCGCAGGACCTCGCCATCTTCGTGTCGCCACAGTCATGGGACAAGCACCGGACCGCCCAGGCCGCGGCGACGCAGGACACCTTCCTCTGACTGCAGATCACGGTCCGGGCCGTTCCAGCACCGGGCGGGCTCGTCACAGGAGGTCGGCCACCGCGCGCGCGACGGTTGTCAGGCCCTGGGTGACCTCGAGGATGCGCCTGCGGACCCTGGGCTCGTGGAGCAGCTCGGCGAGCGTGGCGGCCACGTCCTCACGCGGGACCTCGTCGTCCGGCTGGGCGGGGCCGAGCGCGATCCCCCCGGTCCCGGCGCGGTCGACGAGCTGCGACGGGCGCAGGATCAGCCAGTCCAGGTCGCTCGCGCTCACCGTCACGTCGACGAGCTTCTTCACGGCGAAGTAGAACTCGACGTCCTCCCCGAGGTGCTGCGCGCGGCGGGCCTCGGGAAGCACGGAGACCAGGGTGAAGCGGTTGACGCCGGCCAGGCCCGCCGCCTCCAGGGCCGTCACCACACCTTGGCCGTCGACGGCGGCCGCCGCCTGGCGTGAGACCCCGTTCGAGCCGGCGGCGTAGACGAGGACGTCGGTGCGGCTGAGCATGGGCGCGAGCGAGTCGGCGGTCAGGTCGGCGAGCTGGCCCACGTGCACGGTGACCCCCAGCGCGGAGAACGCCGCCCGCTGCTCCTCCCGTCGGACCAGTCCCACGACGTCGTCGCCCCGGTCGAGGAGGTGTCCCACGAGGAGCCTCCCGACCGTCCCGCTCACGCCGATGATGAAGACCCTCAGCGGTCCGCCCGCGGGGCGGGTGAGGAGGTCGGTGTCCATCGGTCCAGGCTTCCCCGTCGCCGCCCGGCTCCGCGTCGGTAGGAGCCACCTAGCGTGGTCCGGTTGCCGGGTGGTCAGGGCAGGTCGAGCGTGCTGAGCTGGCGACGCGAGGTGATCCCGAGCTTGCGGAAGATGGTGCGCAGGTGGGCCTCGACGGTCCGCGGGCTGAGGAACAGCTGCGCGCCGACCTCCCGTGAGGTCGCTCCCGTCGCCACGAGCCGCGCGACGTGCAGCTCCTGGGTGGTGAGCTCGTCGACCGGCTGCGCGGACCGCGCGCGCGGGTGCTCGCCCGTCGCCTTGAGCTCGCGGGCGGCGCGGGCGGCGAACCCGTCGGCGCCCATGTCGAGGAGGAGCTCGTGGGCCGTGCGCAGGTGCTCCCGGGCGTCGCGGCGGCGGCCCTCGCGGCGCAGCCACTCGCCGTAGACGAGGTGGGTACGGGCGAGGTACCCGCCCATCCGGGTCCGCACGAGCTGGTCGAGGGCCTCGCGGTACCCGTCCTCGGCGGCTGCTCCGGTGCTCGTCAGGGCCTGGGACCGTGCCGCCATCCCGGCGGCCCACGCGGTGCCGCTCGCCCTGGCGCGGACGGACAGCTGCTCGAGCACCGCACTCGCGGCCTCGGGCCGCCCGGCACGGGCCGCCGCCTCGACGAGCTCGATGTGGGCGAGGTTGGACAGCGCCAGCTCCTGCGACGTCAGCGCCCGCTCCGCGGCGTCCTGCGCGAGCGCGTAGCCTCCCGACCCGTTGTGGAGCACTGCGAGCGCGTACTCGGCCAGGGCGGCCTCCGTGCCGCCACCGGCGGGGTCGTGGAGGGCATGGACGTGGAGCTCGGCGGTCCCCGCCTGGTCCCCGCGCCAGGCACCGAGGATGACGTGGGCGTGACGCAGCTGGGCACCACCCGTGGCCTGCGTGATCGCCGTCGCCTCGGTGGCGAGCTCGCCGGCCCGCGCGAGCTGCCCCATGAGGACCGACACGATGGACAGGAACCGCAGCGCGTCGGGCAGGGCGGTCAGCGCGCCGGCCTCGCGCGCCAGCCGCACGTGGCGGGTGGCCAGCGTGTGCACGAGCTCGTCGTCGAGGATCGCCACCGCGTTCCGGCCCGCGAGCCGCAGCCAGCGGTCACCGCTGGGGTCCGACTGCCCGTCGACGCAGAACGCCTCCAGGGCCCGGCGCAGCGCGGGCGTGCCCGCCGCGTGCCCGCTCGTCAGCGTCGTCACGAGCCCGTCGAGCAGGAGGTCGGCAGGCCTGGGCAGCCCGGCCGGTGCCGGTGCCTCCCGGGCGGCCGTCGCCACCTCCACCGCGCCGTGCGCGGTACCTCCGGTGACGAGTGCCGCGTCCAGCGCGTGCAGGTAGGTCTCCCGAGCGAGGCTCGCGTCGAGCGGCGCGAGTGCCTGTGCGGCCCGGAGCAGGGACCCGGGCACGTCACCGTCCCGGCTCCGGTACAGCCCGACCTGGGCGCGGAGCAGCTCGAGACGAGATCGTGCGAGGTCGTCCAGCGGGCCCGCCCCGGCCAGGGCCAGCAGCTCCAGCGCGGCGTCGGGGGCACCTGCCTCGTGCTTGGCGTAGGCGGCGTCCAGCGCCCGCCTCGCACGGTCGGCGGGGTGGGTGGAGAGCTCGGCCGCGCGCTGCAGGAACGCGGCCGCGGCGGCCGGCCCGCCGCGGGCGCGCACCCGGGCGGCGGAGACCTCCAGCGCCTCGGCGGCCTCCTCGTCGGGCCCGAGCACCGCCAGGGCACGGTGCCAGCTGCGGCGGTCCGGGTCCGTCGCGGGGTCGGTGACCTCGGCCAGCGCGCCGTGGGCCCGGCGGCGATCGGGCGCTGAGGCGGCCCCGTAGACCGCCGACCGCACCAGCGGGTGCCGGAAGCGCACCCGCGAGCCGATCTCCAGCAGCCCGGCGGCCTCCGCCGGGGTCGCCGCCTCGCGGGCGACACCGAGGTGCTCGACCGCGCGCCACAGCAGCGCCACGTCACCGGTCGGCTCGCAAGCGGCGACGAGGAGCAGCTGCTGCGTCTCGCTGGGAAGCCCGTGCGAGCGGCGCCGGAAGCTCTCCTCGACGCGGCGGGGGACGCTGCGCGCACCGGGCAGCCCGAACCCGCCCGCGAGGCCGTCCGGGCCCATGGTGCGGGGCAGCTCGAGGAGGGCGAGCGGGTTGCCGTGCGCCTCGGCGAGGATCCGCAGACGCACCTCGTCGTCCAGCGGTGCGCGCACCGCTCCGTCGAGCAGCGCCCGGGCCTCGGGCTCCCCGAGCGGCTCCAGCCGGAGCTCGGGCAGGCCGGAGAACGCGCGCGCCCCACCCTCGTCCGGGTCGCGCACCGAGAGCAGGATCGCCAGTCGTTCGGCGCCCAGGCGGCGGGCCACGAAGGCCAGGACCTGCGCCGAGGCCTCGTCCAGCCACTGCGCGTCGTCGACGAGGCAGAGCACGGGCCCGTCCTCGGCGGCCTCGGCCAGGAGCGTGAGGACGGCCAGCCCCACGAGGAACAGGTCCGGGGCAGCGCCGCCGTGGATGCCGAACGCGACGCCGAGAGCGGCGCGTTGCGGCTCCGGCAGCGTGTCGGTGCGGTCCAGGAGGGTGGCGCACAGCTGGTGGAGACCCGCGAACGCGAGCTGCGCCTCGGACTCCACGCCGACGAGGTCCTCCACCCGGAACCCCGAGGCGAGCGCCGACCGCCGCGCGTGCTCGAGCAGGGCGGTCTTGCCGATGCCTGCCTCGCCGCGGGCGACGAGGCAGCCGCTGTGCCCGGCGCGCGCCAGGGACAGCAGCTTCTCGACCGTGTCGCGCTCGGCGCGCCGGCCCACGAGATCAGTCAGGTCGTCCCCCCGTCCACGGCCGGTTCGCCGCCAACCGTAGCGGTTCCGGTGGGAGGAGGTGGCCCGGTCCGCGGGGCCGCACGACCGTGCCTGCGTAGGTGGTTGTCACCGACGCGAGCGACGGTCGCCCGCTGCGAACGTGGCGGCATCGCCACGGATCACCCCGGGAGACCGGCCACCACCGGCCGCCCGGCTCGTCCCCCCGGCGCCGCACGTCCGTCCAGCCACACGACACACGAGAGGAACGACCATGAATGCCATCGAACGACTCATCATCAACTTCCAGGAGCTCGTCGCCCAGGTGCCCGAGGCCCTGCAACCGCTCATCGTCGCGCTCGCGGGAGTGATCCCGTTCGTCGAGGGCGAGGTCGCCTCCCTGATCGGCATCGCCGGCGGGATCAACCCGATCGTCGCGGGCGTCGCCGCCGCGACCGGGAACTTCCTCAGCGTCCTCGTCGTCGTGGCGGTGACCGCACGGGCGAGGACCGCGGTCGTCGACCGGCGGCTGCGGCCGGTGCCGGTCGGTGCGGGCGCGATGCCGGCGTCGGCCCTCGAGGAGACGCCCGCGAGGCCGCAGTCCAAGGGACGTGCCCGCTTCAACAGGTGGCTCCTGCGGTTCGGAGTGCCCGGCGCGAGCATCCTCGGCCCGCTCGCCGTCCCGACCCAGGTCACGTCGGCGATCCTCGTCGGCGGCGGGACCTCGCGGCGCTGGGTCCTGCTCTGGCAGGCCGTCGCCATCGTGCTCTGGACGACCATCAGCACCGTCTCGGTGTGGGCAGCCCTCACCTACGTGGTCGGTGTCTCCTGACCCCCGCCCCTGTGGGGAGCCGGCCGCCACGGCCCTGCCGCCCCGCCCCGAGACCGACCACCCACGACCGTGCACGATCCAGCTCTCGGCGCAGGAAGGTCCCCGGAGGGGCCCCTTCCCGCCGAGAGCTGGATCGTGCACGGCGGCCCTTTCCCGGTCGGGGCCGCACGGGACGCGTCAGGATCGGCCGCCCGACCGTCAGGGACCCGTCAAAGAGGGCCGTCCGAGGGCGCGGCCGGGTCTAGAACTAGGCGGTCGAACTCGTCCGCGCCGGCTCCCGGCGCGACCACCTGGAAGGGGTCCCCCATGGCCGACCTGGCCTACGTCGTGCTGACGGTCGCGGTCATCGCCCTCGTCGCGCTCGCCGCACGCAGGGCGGAGCGTCATGAACGATGAGGTCGCCGCCGCCGCCGGGCAGCTCGCCCTGCTCGTCGCGGTGCTGCTCGTCCTCCAGCGGCCCGTCGGCAGTTACCTCGTGTGGGCGCTGCAGTCACCGCGACACCTGCGCGTGGAGCGAGCCGCCTATCGCCTCATGCGGGTGGACCCCGACGCCGACCAGCGGTGGAACACCTACCTCTTCTCGGTCCTCGGGTTCTCGCTCGCCTCGGTGCTCCTGCTCTACGGGCTGGCCCGCCTCCAGCACCTCCTGCCCATGTCGCTGGGCGCCGACCCCATGGAGCCCGCGGGCGCCTGGAACGCCGCCGTCTCCTTCGTGACGAACACGAACTGGCAGTGGTTCTCCGGCGAGCAGGCCGCCGGGCACCTGCTCCAGATGAGCGGCTTCGCCGTGCAGAACTTCCTGTCCGCCGCGGTGGGGATCGCCGTCGCGGTCGCCGTCGTGCGCGGGTTCGCGCGCTCCGCGGCCGACCACCGGGTGGGCAACTTCTGGGCCGACCTCGTCCGCACTGTCGGCCGGGTGCTGCTCCCCGTCGCGTTCGTCGGCGCCCTCCTCCTCGTCGCAACAGGTGTCGTGCAGAACCTCGCCGGACCCGCGGAGCTCACGACCCTCGGCGGGGCGAGCCAGCACGCGCTCGGCGGCCCGGTGGCCTCCCAGGAGGTCATCAAGCAGCTCGGGACGAACGGTGGGGGCTTCTTCAATGCCAACGCCGCACACCCGCTGGAGAACCCGACACCGGTGAGCAACCTGCTCCAGGTCCTCCTCATGCTCCTCATCCCCTTCTCCCTCCCGCGCGCGTTCGGGCTCATGGTCGGCTCGAAGCGCCAGGGCTGGGCGGTCCTTGCCGCGATGGGCGTCCTGTGGCTGGGGTCGGTGGCCCTGGTGACGTGGGCGGAGATGTCCGGGCCCGGGCTCGTCCCCGAGGCGGCCGGCGGCGCCATGGAGGGCAAGGAGCAGCGCTTCGGCACCGCGGCCAGCGCGCTGTTCGCGGCGAGCACGACCGCGACCTCGACCGGCGCGGTCAACTCCATGCACGACTCGCTCACGGCGCCCGGTGGCGGGGTCGTCATGCTCAACATGCTGCTCGGCGAGGTCTCCCCCGGCGGGGTCGGGTCGGGGCTCTACGGCATGCTCGTCCTCGCGGTCGTCGCCGTCTTCGTCGCCGGCCTCATGGTCGGGCGCACCCCGGAGCTGCTCGGCAAGAAGATCGGCCCCGGCGAGATGACGCTCGCCTCGCTCAACATCCTCACGATGCCCGCCGTCGTGCTCCTCGGCGCCGCGCTCGCCATCTCGACGGCGGCCGGCCGGGCGGGCATCCAGGAGGCGGGCCCGCACGGGCTGTCGGAGATGCTCTACGCCGTCGCCTCGGCCGGCAACAACAACGGCAGCGCCTTCGCCGGGCTCACCGTCTCCACGCCGTTCTACAACACGCTCCTCGGCCTGGCGATGCTCCTGGGCCGGTTCGTCCCCATCGCCCTCGTCCTCGCGCTCGCCGGGCGGCTCGCCGCCCAGCGCACCGTCCCCGCCGGGGCGGGCACGCTGCCGACCCAGGGGGCGCTGTTCGTCGTCCTCCTCGTCGGCGTCACGCTCGTCATGGTGGCGCTGACGTTCGTCCCGGTCCTCGCGCTCGGCCCAGTCACGGAGTCGCTCTCATGACCCTCGCCCCCACCCGCCCCGGGCCCGCCGCCCAGGCCACCGCCCACGCCCCGCGCGTCACGGTCCCCGGCGCCCCGCTCGGCCCGCGCCAGCTGCTCGCCGCAGTCCCCGGCGCCCTCACCAAGCTCGACCCGCGCACCCTCCACCGCGAGCCGGTGCTGCTCGTCGTCGAGGCCGGCGCCGCGCTGTGCACCGTCCTGTCGGTCCTCGACCCCAGCGTCTTCGCCGTCCTCGTCACCCTCTGGCTGTGGGGCACGGTGCTCTTCGCGACGCTCGCCGAGTCGGTCGCCGAGGGGCGCGGCAAGGCGCAGGCCGCGAGCCTGCGCGCCACCCAGCGCCAGACCACGGCCAGGCGCCTCCCCGGCACCGTCACCGGCGGCCCGCTCGCCGAGCTGCCGACCGAGGAGGTCGCCTCGACCGAGCTGCGCGTGGGCGACCTCGTCGTCGTCACCGCCGGGGAGCTCGTCCCGGGCGACGGCGACGTCGTCGAGGGCATCGCGAGCGTCGACGAGTCGGCGGTCACCGGGGAGTCGGCGCCCGTCATCCGCGAGTCCGGAGGGGACCGCTCCGCGGTCACCGGAGGGACCCGGGTGCTCTCCGACCGGGTCGTCGTGCGGATCACCGCGCCCGCGGGGCACACGTTCGTCGACCGGATGATCGCCCTCGTCGAGGGCAGCGACCGCCGGCGCACCCCGAACGAGCAGGCGCTGGACGTCCTCCTCACCGTCCTCACCGTCGTCTTCGTGCTCGTCGTCCTCACCCTGCAGCCCTTCGCCACCTGGTCCGGGCAGCCGCAGCCGCTGCTCGTGCTCGTCGCCCTCCTCGTGTGCCTCATCCCGACGACGATCGGGGCGCTGCTCTCCGCGATCGGCATCGCCGGCATGGACCGCCTCGTGCGGCGCAACGTGCTCGCGATGTCGGGCCGGGCCGTCGAGGCGGCCGGGGACGTCGACACCCTCCTCCTCGACAAGACCGGCACGATCACGCTCGGCAACCGGCAGGCGGCCGCCCTGCTGCCCGCCGCCGGGACCGACCCCGCCCACCTCGCCGACGCCGCACAGCTGTCCTCGATGGCCGACGAGACGCCAGAGGGCCGTAGCGTGCTCGTCCTCGTCAAGGAGACCTTCGGGCTGCGGGCCCGCGAGAGCGGTGAGCTGCCCGGCGCCGTCCTCGTCCCATTCGCCGCCCGCACCCGGATGAGCGGGCTCGACCTCCCCGGCGAGGGCGGTGGGCCCCGGCGCATCCGCAAGGGGGCCGCCGGCGCCGTCGCCGAGTGGGTCGCCTCGACCGGCGGGCACACCGGGCCGGACGTCACGGCCGCCGCGGACGAGATCAGTGCCTCCGGCGGGACTCCCCTGCTCGTCGCCGAGCAGCTCGGGGACCGGCCCGCCCGGGCGCTGGGCGTCATCCACCTCAAGGACGTCGTCAAGGACGGCCTGCGGGATCGGTTCGACGCCATGCGCGCGATGGGGATCCGCACCGTCATGGTCACCGGCGACAACGAGCTCACCGCGCGGGCGATCGCGGCGGAGGCCGGCGTGGACGACGTCCTCGCCGAGGCCACGCCGGAGGACAAGCTCGCCCTCATCCGCCACGAGCAGAGCGGCGGGCGCCTCGTCGCGATGGCCGGGGACGGCACGAACGACGCGCCCGCGCTCGCCCAGGCCGACGTCGGGGTCGCGATGAACACCGGCACGACCGCCGCGAAGGAGGCCGGCAACATGGTCGACCTCGACTCCGACCCGACCAAGCTCATCGAGATCGTCGAGATCGGCAAGCAGCTGCTCATCACCCGCGGGGCGCTGACGACGTTCTCCATCGCCAACGACGTCGCGAAGTACTTCGCGATCCTGCCCGCGATGTTCGCCGGTGTGCTGCCCCAGCTCGACGCCCTCAACGTCATGCGCCTGGCGAGCCCCGAGTCGGCCATCCTGTCCGCCGTCGTCTTCAACGCCCTCGTCATCCTCGCGCTCATCCCCCTCGCCCTGCGCGGGGTGCGCTACCGGCCGGCGTCCGCCGCCCGGCTGCTGCGCCGCAACCTCCTCGTCTACGGCCTCGGCGGGCTGGTCGTCCCGTTCGTCGGGATCAAGCTCATCGACCTCGTCGTCTCCCTCATCCCCGGGATCGCCTCATGACCACCACCCAGAGCCGGCGGCGCACCGGCGCCGCCGCCACCACGACGACGCTCCTGCGGCACTGCAGCGCGGGCCTGCGCGTGCTGCTCGTCCTCACCGCCGTCCTCGGGATCGCCTACCCGCTGGCCGTCACCGGCGTCGCCCAGGTCCTGCTCCCCTGGCAGGCGAACGGCTCCCTGCTCACCGCCACCGGGCAACGGACCCTGTCGGCGGAGGCCGCCGTCGGCTCCGCGCTCGTCGGCCAGCCCTTCACCGGGCCGGAGTGGTTCCACCCCAGGCCGTCGGCCGCCGGCGAGGGGCACGACACCCTCGCCTCCGGCGGGTCCAACCTCGGCCCGCTGAACCCGGACCTCCTCAGGACGGTGGTCGAGCGGCGCGAGACGTTGGCGAGTCGTGAGGGCGTGCCTGCCGGCACCGTCCCGCCCGACGCCGTCACCGCCTCGGCCTCCGGCCTGGACCCGCACGTCTCCCCCGAGTACGCCGAGCTCCAAGTGGCGCGCGTCGCCGCGGCCCGCGGGCTGACGCTCGAGCAGGTGCGCGGCCTCGTGGCCGAGCACAGTGCCGGACGCGACCTCGGGATCCTCGGCGCGCCGCGGGTCAACGTCCTGACGCTCAACCTCGCGCTGGCGACAATGGGCCGGTGAACGACACCCCGTCCACCCCGCGCCCCGGCCCACCGCCGGGGCGACGAGGCCGACTCACGGTCTACTTCGGCGCCGCGCCGGGAGTCGGCAAGACCTACGCCATGCTCGACGAGGCGCACCGGCGCCGCACGCGCGGCGTGGACGTCGTCGTCGGCTACGTCGAGACGCACGGGCGCGCGCCGGTCGTGGCGCTCCTCGAGGGCCTGGAGGTGCTCCCACGCCAGGAGCTCACCTACCGCGGGCAGAGCTTCACCGAGCTCGACACGCAGGCCGTCCTGCGCCGCAGCCCCCGGGTCGTGCTCGTCGACGAGCTCGCGCACACCAACGTCCCCGGCTCGGCGCACGCCAGGCGGTGGCAGGACGTCGAGGAGCTGCTCGACGCGGGGATGGACGTCGTCACCACCGTCAACGTCCAGCACCTGGAGTCCCTCAACGACGATGTCGAGGCGGTCACCGGGGTGCGCCAGCGCGAGACGGTGCCCGACCACGTCGTCCGCCAGGCCTACCAGATCCAGCTCATCGACCTCGCCCCGGAGGCGCTGCGCCGCCGGCTGGCCCACGGCAACATCTACCGCGCCGACCAGATCGACGCCTCGCTGTCCTCCTACTTCCGCCTCGGCAACCTCACCGCGCTGCGCGAGCTCGCCCTGCTGTGGCTGGCCGACCGCGTCGACGACGCCCTCATCAGCTACCGGCGCGAGCACGCGATCTCGCGGACCTGGCCGACGCGCGAGCGGGTCGTCGTCGCCGTGACCGGCGGACCGGAGAGCGAGACGCTCATCCGGCGCGGAGCCCGTATCGCCCAGCGCGCCGCGGGCAGCGAGCTGCTCGCGGTCCACGTCCTGTCCGGCGACGGCCTGCCGGCCGCAGCCCCCGCGACGCTCGAGGCCCAGCGCCGGCTGGTCGAGGAGCTCGACGGGAGCTTCCACACCGTCATCGGGGAGGACACGGCGGCTGCGGTCGTCGACTTCGCGGCGGCGGTGAACGCGACGATGATCGTCGTCGGCGTCTCGCGACGCAGCCGGTGGGTCCGGGTGCTCACCGAGTCCGTCGGCACCGAGATCGCCCGGCTCGCGGAGACGGTCGATGTCCACCTCGTCACCCACGAGCAGGCCCGTCGCGGCCGGCGAAGGCCCAACCGAGAGGCGCGGCTGCCGTTCTCCCGGACGTTGGCGGGCTGGGCGCTGGCCGTCGCCGGTCCGGTCGCCCTCACTGCGGTGCTGCACCTGGTGCCCGAGTCCGCCGGGCTCAGCACCGAGATCCTGCTCTACCTCGCACTCACCGTGGGCGTCGCGCTCGTCGGAGGCCTGTGGCCGGCGCTCTTCGCCGCGGTCGCCGCGTTCCTCGCCCTCAACTTCTTCTTCACCGCGCCCACCGGACGGCTGACAGTCGCCGACCCACACAACCTCCTCGCGCTCGGCGTCTTCGTCGTCGTCGCCGCGGCGGTCGCGTCGGTCGTCCACCTCGCCGTCCTGCGCAGCGCCCAGGCCGCCCGGGCGCGCGCGGAGGCGAGCGCCCTCGCCCAGGTGGCCCGGTCCGTGCTCGAGGGTGAGGACACCGCCGAGTCCCTCGTCTCGCGGGTCCGGGAGGCTTTCACGCTCGAGTCGGTCGCCCTCCTCGCCCGCGACGGCGCCCGGTGGCGCACGGTGGCGACGTCGGGGAGCAGCCCCCCGCGCTCGCCCGAGGAGGCGGACACGGTCGCCACGGTCGACCCGATGCGGGTGCTCGCGCTGCGCGGGCACAGCCTCCACGCAGGTGCCCGGAGGGTGCTCGAGGCGTTCGCCACCCAGGCCGGCAACATCCTGGAGTACCGCCGCCTGCGTGAACAGGCCGAGCAGGCGCGGCTCCTCGAGCACGCCGAGGCGACCCGCACCGCCCTCCTCGCCGCGGTCTCCCACGACCTGCGCACCCCGCTGGCCACGATCCGCACCTCCATCGACGGGCTGCTCGCCCCGGACATCCGGCTCGGGGCCGCCGACACCGCCGACCTCACCCGCACGGTGGCCGACGCGACCGCGCGGCTCGAGCGGCTCATCGACAACCTGCTCGACCTCTCCCGGCTGCAGACCGGCAGCGTGGCCCCTGTCCTGCGGGCTGCGAGCCTCGACGAGATCGTCCCGCTCGCGACCGAGGGCCTGGCCACTGCGGCCGTGCGGCTCGACGTGCCCGAGACGCTCCCGCTCGTCCTCACCGACCCGGGGCTGCTCGAGCGCGTCATCGCCAACGTCGTGTCCAATGCCGTGCGGCACGCCCCGGCCGGGGCACCGGTCCTCGTCAACGCCTCGGCGACGGACGCGCACGTGGAGGTGCGGGTCGTGGACACCGGGCCGGGGGTGAGCGAGGACCGCAAGGAGCACCTCTTCGAGCCGTTCCAGCGGCTCGGGGACACCTCCTCCGGCGGCCTGGGCCTGGGCCTGGCCGTCGCGCACGGTCTCGCGGGAGCGGTCGGGGCGGAGATCTCCGCCGAGGACACCCCGGGTGGCGGGCTCACCATGGTGCTCACCGTGCCGGTGGCCGGGAGGCGGGCGCCGTGAGCCCTCGGGTCCTCATCGTCGACGACGAGTCCGACCTCGTCCGGGCGCTGACGATCAACCTGCGCGCCCACGGGTGGGAGGTGACCGCGGCGCTCGACGGCACCCACGCCCTGCGGCTCGCCGCGACCGCCCACCCCGACGTCGTGCTCCTCGACCTCGGGCTGCCGGACCTCCCCGGCATGGACGTCATCGCCGGCATCCGGGGCTGGAGCCGGGTACCGATCGTCGTCCTGTCCGCCCGCCAGCACGGCGAGGACAAGGTCGCCGCACTGGACGCGGGCGCGGACGACTACGTGACCAAGCCGTTCGCGATGAACGAGCTCCTCGCCCGGCTGCGGGCAGCGGTGCGGCGCTCGGCCCCGGCGAGCGAGGACGACGGCCTCGTCGAGGCCGGGGAGCTCACCGTCGACCTCGCCCGCCGACGGGTCCTGCGTGCCGGGCAGGAGGTACGGCTCACGCCCACCGAGTGGGCGATCGTCGAGGTGCTCGTGCGCAACAGGGGCCGGCTCGTCACCCGTACCCAGCTGCTCCGGGAGGTGTGGGGGCCGGGTTACGGCACGGAGACGAACTACCTGCGCGTCTACACCGCCCAGCTGCGCCGCAAGCTCGAGGTCGATCCTTCACACCCGCGCCACCTCATCACCCACCCTGGAGCCGGCTACCGCTTCGAGGCCTGACCGGCACGCGCACGATCCAGCTCTCGGGGGAAAGGGCGACGCCCCCGCCCGGGTGGGCGGGGGCGTCTGCGTCGAGAACTGGATCGTGCTCAGACGTTGAAGCCGAGGGCGCGCAGCTGCTCGCGGCCGTCGGAGGTGATCTTCTCCGGGCCCCACGGCGGCAGCCAGACCCAGTTGATCCGCATGTCGTTGACGAGGCCGTCGGTCGCCTGGGCGGCCTGGTCCTCGATGACGTCGGTGAGCGGGCAGGCCGCGGACGTCAGCGTCATGTCGATGACCGCGTTGTTGTTCTGGTCCACGGTGATGCCGTAGACCAGGCCGAGGTCGACGACATTGATGCCGAGCTCGGGGTCGATGACGTCGCGCATCGCCTCCTCGACGTCCGCGGCGGTCGTCGGGCTCGGGTTCGTCTGGGTGGACTCGGTCATCGTTCCTCCTCCTGCGTGCCCGAGGCGGGCTCGCTCGTCAGTGCGTGGGCCAGCGCGTCACGCAGGGCCATCCAGCCCAGCAGCGCGCACTTGATGCGCGCCGGGTACTTGGCGACCCCGGTGAAGGCGCTGGCGTCCCCCAGGGAGTCCTGCTTGTCCTCGGGCAGCTCGGCGCCGCGCCCGTGCATGAGCTCGCGGAACGTCTCGTTGAGCGTGTCGACCTCGTTGATGGTGCGCCCGACGACGAGGTCGTTGAGCACCGACAGGGAGGCCTGGGAGATCGAGCACCCCTGACCGACCCAGCCGACCGCCTCGACGCTGGGCACACCGGCGTCGTGCGAGAGCCGCACGCGCAGCGTGACCTGGTCCCCGCAGGTGGGGTTCACCTGGAAGGACTCGGCGTCGTAGGGGTCGAGCTCACCCGCGCCGTGCTTGGCACGGTAGTGGTCGAGGATGACCTCCTGGTAGAGCTGCTCCATCGCGTCAGCCATGGTCCACCCCGAAGAATCGGCGGACCGTGCCGAGCTGCTCGACGAACACGTCGATCTCCTCCTCGGTCGTGTAGATGCCGGCCGAGGCGCGCGCCGAGGCGTGCACCCCGAGCCGCTGGTGGACCGGCTGGGCACAGTGGTGGCCCACCCGGATCGCGACCCCGGCGTCGTCGAGCACCTGGCCGACGTCGTGCGGGTGCACGCCGTCCACCGAGAAGGCGACGACGGCGAGGCGGTCGCGCGTGTCCGTGGGACCGAGCACCCGCACGCCCGGCACCGAGGAGATGCCGGCGATGAGGCGCTCGGTGAGCGAGTGCTCGTGCGCCGCGACGGCGTCCATCCCCAGCTCGCCGAGGTAGTCGACCGCGGCGTGCAGGCCCACGGTCTGGGACACCATCTGGGTCCCCGCCTCGAAGCGCTGCGGCGCCTCGGCGTAGGTCGTGCGGTCCATGGTCACGACCTGGACCATCGACCCGCCGGTGAGGAACGGGGGCATCTCCGCGAGCAGCTCGCGCCTGCCGTACAGGGCGCCGACGCCGGTGGGCCCGAGCATCTTGTGCCCGGAGAACACCGCGAAGTCGACGTCGAGCGCGCGCAGGTCCACCGGCAGGTGGGGCACGCTCTGGCAGGCGTCGAGCAGCACGAGGGCGCCGACGGCGCGGGCCCGGCGGACGAGCTCGGCCACCGGGCTCACCGCCCCGGTGACGTTCGAGGCGTGGGTGAAGGCGAGCAGCCGGGTTCGCTCACCGACGACGTCGAAGGTCGCCGGGTCGAGCCGGCCGTCGTCGGTCAGGCCGACCCACCGCAGCGTCGCGCCCGTGCGGGCGCACAGCTCCTGCCACGGGACGAGGTTGGCGTGGTGCTCGGCCTCGGTGACGACGATCTCGTCACCGGGACGCAGCCCGAAGATCTCCTGGGCGCGAGCCCCGCCCCGTCCGAGCGTGGCGTTGGACATCGCGTAGGCCACGAGGTTGATGCCCTCGGTGGCGTTCTTCGTCCAGACGAGCTCGTCGGGGGCGACCCCGACGAACGCCGAGACCGCGGCCCGTGCCTGCTCGTATGCCTCGGTGGCCTCCTCGGCGAGCTGGTGGGCACCACGGTGGACGGCCGCGTTGCGCTTCTCGTAGAAGTCCTGCTCGGCGTCGATGACGCACTGCGGCTTCTGCGAGGTGGCCGCCGAGTCCAGGTAGACCAGCGGCCGGCCGCTGCGGGTCGTCCTCCCGAGGATCGGGAAGTCGGCGCGCACGGCCGCCAGCTCGGCCGCGCTCAGCGCGCCCGAGCCGGCGGTGACCGGTGCACTCATGGCTGTCCTTCCGGAGCGGGTCAGACCGCGGCCGCGACGTACTTGTCGTAGCCCTCGGCCTCGAGGCGGTCGGCGAGCTCGGGGCCACCCTCCTCGGCGACGCGACCGGCCACGAACACGTGGACGAAGTCGGGCTTGATGTACTGCAGCACCCGGGTGTAGTGGGTGATGAGGAGGAAGCCGGCGTTCGTCTCGGTGTGGACGCGGTTCACGCCCTCGGCGACGATGCGCAGCGCGTCGACGTCGAGCCCGGAGTCGGTCTCGTCCAGGACGGCGAACTTCGGCTTGAGGAGCTCCATCTGGAGGATCTCGTGGCGCTTCTTCTCACCGCCGGAGAAGCCGGAGTTGACGTCGCGCTGGGCGAACACCGGGTCCATGCGGAGCTTCTCCATGGCCGCGTTGACGTCCTTGACCCAGGTCCGCAGGGCGGGGGCCTCGCCGTCGATGGCGGTCTTGGCGGTGCGCAGGAAGTTGGAGACGGTGACGCCGGGGACCTCGACCGGGTACTGCATGGCGAGGAACAGGCCCGCGCGGGCGCGCTCGTCGACGCTCATCTCCAGGACGTTCTCGCCGTCGAGCAGGATCTCGCCCTCGGTGACCTCGTACTTGGGGTGGCCGGCGATCGCGTAGGCGAGGGTCGACTTGCCCGAGCCGTTGGGGCCCATGACCGCGTGGATCTCACCGCTGTTGATGGTGAGGGTCGCGCCCTTGAGGATCTGCTTCGGGCCGTCGTTGGTCTCGACGTTGACGTGGAGGTTCTTGATCTCAAGCGTGGACATTCGTGTTCTCTTCCTTAAAAGGTGTGTCAGGGGGTCAGGCGTTGGCTGCGACGGTCGTGGTGACGTCGACGAGCACGGAGTCGCCCTGGACGGAGACGGGGTAGACCGGCACGGGCTGGGTGGCCGGCAGGCTCGTCGGCTTGCCGGTGCGCAGGTCGAAGCTCGACCCGTGGAGCCAGCACTCGATCGCGCCGTCCTCCACCTCCCCGTCCGAGAGGCTCACCTGGCCGTGGGAGCAGGTGTCGGAGATGGCGTGGTACTCGCCGTCGGTGTCGCGGACGATCGCCACCGGGACGGGCCGTCCGTCGGCGTCCTCGATGTCCACGCGCATCACCTCACCGGGCTCGAGGTCCCCGGTGTCGCACACGTACTGGGCGCTCATGCGGTCGCGTGCTCCATCGTGCGGTCGAGCTCGGCCTCGATGGCCTTCATGAGCCGCTCGGAGACGACCGGGACACCGATCTGCGCGATGAGCTCGGCGAAGAAGCCGCGGACGACGAGGCGGCGGGCCTCGGCCTCCGGGACGCCGCGCGAGCGCAGGTAGAACAGCTGCTCGTCGTCGAAGCGCCCGGTGGCGCTGGCGTGCCCGGCACCCTCGATCTCGCCGGTCTCGATCTCGAGGTTCGGCACCGAGTCGGCGCGCGCGCCCTCGGTGAGGACGAGGTTGCGGTTGAGCTCGTAGGTGTCGGTGCCCTCGGCGGCCGCCCGGATGAGGACGTCACCGATCCACACGGAGTGCGCGTCCTGCCCCTGCAGCGCGCCCTTGTAGGTGACCCGCGAGACGCAGTTCGGCGCCACGTGGTCGACGAACAGGCGGTGCTCCTGGTGCTGGCCGGCGTCGGTGAAGTACAGACCGAGCATCTCGACGTTGCCGCCGGGGGCCCCGAGGGAGGCGTCCGGGGTCACGCGCACGACGTCGCCGCCGAGGGTGACGACGATGTGCTTGAGGTTGGCGTCCTGGCCGAGGCGCGAGCGGTGCGAGGACAGGTGCAGCGCACCGTCCTCCCAGTCCTGGACGCTGACGAGGGTGAGGCGCGCGTTGGCCTCGACGTCGATCTCGACGGTCTGGGCGAGGCTCGCGGAGCCCCGGTGGTCCAGGACGACGATCGCCTCGCTGCTCTCCTCGGCGCGCACGAGGACGTGCTGCGCGGCGACGCCCTGCGCGCCGGTCCCGCTGACCGTGACCATCGTCGGCGCACCCGCCGCGTGGCCCCGCGGCACGGTGACGACGAGGGCCTCGGTGAAGGACGTCCAGGCGGCGGCCGCGGCGCGGTCGCCGGGGGCGCCGACCTGGCCGAGGCGGGAGTCCTCGCGGCCCACGCGCTCGACGAGGACGCCGTCGGCGGCCTCGACGGTGACGTCGGGCGAGGCGCCGTCGAGCGCACCGGCGAAGAAGCCCTGGAGGCGGTCGACGGGCGAGAAGCGCCAGTCCTCCTCGCGCCCGGTGGGCACGGCGAAGTCGGCGAGCTCGAAGGAGGTGGCGCGGTCGGCGCGGGAGGACTCCGGGACGGTGCCGCCGCCGTGGGTGTGGGCGGCGTCCGTGGTGGCGCGGGAGTGGTCGGTCTTCATCTGGTCGTCAGTCGTTCCCTTGGTGGTGTCGGTCGTCGCGGTCATCAGCCCACCGCCCCTTCCATCTGCAGCTCGATGAGGCGGTTGAGCTCGAGGGCGTACTCCATGGGCAGCTCGCGCGCGATCGGCTCGACGAAGCCGCGGACGATCATCGCCATCGCCTCGGGCTCCTCCATGCCGCGCGACATGAGGTAGAAGAGCTGGTCGGCGCTGACCTTGGAGACGGTGGCCTCGTGGCCCATCTCGACGTCGTCGACGCGGACGTCGACGTACGGGTAGGTGTCCGAGCGCGAGATGAGGTCGACGAGCAGCGCGTCGCACAGGACGGTCGACTTCGACTGCGCCGCCCCCTCGAGCACCTGGACCAGGCCGCGGTAGGAGGCGCGGCCACCGCCGCGGGCGACCGACTTCGACACGATCGAGGAGGACGTGCGCGGCGCCATGTGGACCATCTTCGAGCCGGTGTCCTGGTGCTGGCCCTCGCCGGCGAAGGCGATGGACAGGGTCTCGCCGCGGGCGTGCTCGCCCATGAGGTAGACCGCCGGGTACTTCATCGTCACCTTGGAGCCGATGTTCCCGTCGATCCACTCCATCGTGCCGCCCTGCTCGACGGTCGCGCGCTTGGTCACGAGGTTGTAGACGTTGTTCGACCAGTTCTGGATCGTCGTGTAGCGGACGCGGGCGTCCTTCTTCACGATGATCTCGACGACCGCGGAGTGCAGCGAGTCGGTCTTGTAGATCGGCGCGGTGCAGCCCTCGACGTAGTGCACGTAGGAGCCCTCGTCGGCGATGATCAGCGTCCGCTCGAACTGGCCCATGTTCTCGGTGTTGATCCGGAAGTAGGCCTGGAGCGGGATCTCGACGTGCACGCCCTTGGGGACGTAGACGAAGGAGCCACCGGACCACACCGCGGTGTTGAGCGCGGCGAACTTGTTGTCACCCGACGGGATGACGGTGCCGAAGTACTCCTCGAAGATCTCCGGGTGCTCCTTGAGCGCGGTGTCGGTGTCGAGGAAGATGACGCCCTGCTGCTCGAGGTCCTCGCGGATCTGGTGGTAGACGACCTCGGACTCGTACTGCGCGGCGACACCGGCGACGAGTCGCTGCTTCTCGGCCTCCGGGATGCCGAGGCGGTCGTAGGTGTTCTTGATGTCCTCGGGGAGCTCCTCCCACGAGGTCGCCTGCTTCTCCGTCGAGCGCACGAAGTACTTGATGTTGTCGAAGTCGATGTCCGACAGGTCCGCGCCCCAGTTCGGCATGGGCTTCTTGTCGAAGAGGCTGAGGGCGCGCAGGCGGCGCTTGAGCATCCACTCCGGCTCGTCCTTCAGCGCGGAGATGTTGCGCACGACCGCCTCGTCCAGGCCGCGACGCGCGGTGGAGCCGGCGTCGTCCTTGTCGTGCCAGCCGAAACGGTAGTTCCCGATCGAGGCGATGGTCTCGTCCTGGGTCATCGGGGTGTCGGTCGTACTCGTCATCAGTTTCCTTCCATGGCGTCACCGCGCGGCGACGTGGTCGTGCTCGGTCGGCCGATCTGGACCGTGGGGATGTGGGTGGTACACACGTGCTCGCCGCGGGCCAGCGTAGCCAGCCGTTGGACGTGCACGCCGAGCAGGCGGGAGAAGGCCCGGGTCTCGGCGTCGCACAGCTGGTGGTAGGACTCGGCGACGGTGAGCACCGGGCAGTTGCCCTGGCACAGCTGCACGGCCAGACCGTGCGGCCCGACAGAGCGCACCGTGGCGGCGTAGCCGTCGGCGGTGAGGGCGCCGGCCAGCGCGTGGGCGCGGTCCGCGACGTCGTCGCCGGCGGCTGCGACGACGGGCGCGTAGCGCTCCTCGAGCTCACCGACCCGCTGCCCGGCGAACCGCTCGACGGCGTCCGGTCCGGCGACGGTCTCGATGAACCCGAGCGCCTGGGTGGCGAGGTCGGAGTAGGCGTGGGACAGACCGGCCCGCCCCGCGTCGGTGGCGACGTAGTACCGCGCGGGCCGCCCGCGGCGGCGCTGCTCCGGCCCGGTGGGCAGGTGGACGACGATCCGCTCCTCGCGCTCGAGGGCGGCGATGTGGCGGCGCACGCCCGCCGGGGTGAGCTCGAGGAGACGGGCGAGCTCGGCGGCGCTGATCGGCCCCTGCTCGACGACGAGGCGCAGGACGCGGTCCTGAGTCGTCACGTCGGACTCGACGTTCGTCTCGCTCATCACCGCTCCTTCCTTCTTCTCCGGGGGGCACACCTCACCCACGCATTAGAGAACAGTGTCGTTGCCGAAATGGTTCCCGGCAAGGAAGGCATACCTCACGTGTCGGGCGTCACTCCCCTCCGTCGGCGCCGCTCCCGGGGCCCCCGTGGGCGCCGTCTACCCTGGGCCCGTGCCCACCGACTCCCCCGCGCTCCTCGTCGCGGACCTGCGCAAGCGCTACGGCGACCGTGACGTCGTCACCGGGCTGAGCCTGCGTGCCGAGCGCGGGGAGCTCACCGCCGTCCTCGGCCCCAACGGCGCCGGCAAGACGACGACCATCGAGTGCTGCGAGGGCCTGCGCCGCCCCGACGGCGGCCGGGTCGCCGTCCTGGGCCTGGACCGGTCCGCCCCCGAGAACGCCCCCGAGCTGCGCCGCCGGGTGGGCGTCATGCTCCAGGAGGGCGGGCTGCCGCTCTCGCCCCGCGCCGTCGACGTCCTCGAGCACGTCGCACGGCTGCACGACCGCCCCGGCGCGGCCGCGCCGCTGCTCGAGCGGCTCGGTCTGACGGCGGTCGCCCGCACGCGGGTGCGTCACCTCTCCGGCGGGCAGCGCCAGCGTCTCGCACTGGCCTGCGCGATCGTCGGGGAGCCCGAGCTCGTCTTCCTCGACGAGCCGACGGCCGGCCTCGACCCCCAGGCGCGCCTGGCGGTGTGGGACCTCGTCCGCTCGCTGCGCGAGGCCGGGACCTCGATCGTCCTCACCACCCACCTCATGACCGAGGCCGAGGACCTCGCCGACCGCGTCGTCGTCGTCGACCGCGGGTCGGTCGTGGCCGCCGGCACGCCCGACGAGCTGCGCGGGACGCCGCACGTACGCGTCGTCGTCCCACCGGGCGCCACGGCAGCGGCCGTCGCCGCGGACCTCGGGTCCGCGCTCGCCGCACACCCGCGACTGGTGACCGCCGTCGAGGGCGGCGACGTCCTCGTGCGCCACGGCGACGGGGGCGACCTCGACACCGCCGACCTCGCCCTCGTCGCCACCGCCCTCACACGCGCCGGGCACCGGGCCGCCCAGGTGGCCCTCGCCCGCCCCACGCTCGAGGACGCGTTCCTCGCGCTCACCGGCCGCGAGCTGCGGAGGGAGGCCGCATGAGCGCCACCGTCCGCCGGGTCTGGGCGCAGACCCGCTTCGAGACCGTCGCCGTCCTGCGCAACGGCGAGCAGCTGGTCCTCATGATCCTGCTGCCCGCGATCGCGCTCGTCGTCCTCACCACCACCGACCTCGTGCCGCTTCCGGAGCCGCGCGCCGACGCCGCTCTCGGTGGCGCGCTCGCGATGGCGGTGGCCTCCTCCTTCACCTCCCAGGCCATCGCGGTGGCCTTCGACCGGCGCTGGGGCGTGCTGCGGATGCTGGCGACGACGCCGCTCGGGCCGCGCGGCCTGCTCGCCGGGAAGCTCGGTGCCGTCCTGCTCGTCCTCGGCGTGCAGGTCCTCACGCTGCTGGGCGTGGCGCTGGCCGTCGGGTGGCGCCCGGACGGCGTGACCGCTGCTCAGGTCGGGGGCGGGGCCGTGCTCATGGTCGTGGGGACGGGGGTGTTCGTCGCCTTCGCCCTGCTCCTGGGCGGGACGCTGCGGCCCGAGGCGGTGCTCGCCATCGCCAACCTGCTCTTCGTCCTCATGGTCGTCGGCGGGGGCCTGCTGCTCCCGCTCGACACGCTGCCTGGGCCGCTCGCCGCCGTCGCGGCCTACCTGCCCCCCGGCGCACTGGGTGAGGCACTGCGCACCCTGTGCACCGTGGGGCAGGTCGACCTGGTCGCGCTCGGTGTCCTTGCGGCCTGGGCCGTGGCGGGCGGGCTGCTCGCCACGCGCTCCTTCCGCTGGGACGCCTGAGCCCTAGACGCGGACCGGGAACCGCTCCCACACCCGGTGGGCGGCGAGGAGCTCGCGCACGCCCTCGAGGACGGCGGCCGGGGAGTCCCCGGTCACCACGCCGGGGCCGGTGATGCCCACCTCGGCGAGCACGGCGCTGCCGGCGCCCCACGCACCGACCGCCTTGGAGTGACGGAAGGCCTCGGCGACGAGCATGGTGACGCGCGGGTCGACGGACGGCGTCTTGGGGTCGCCACCGGCCTTCGCGTCGTGGGCCGGGGTGGCGTCCGGACCGGGCGCGGGGGCGCCGGCGAGGACGACGGCGTCGAGCTCGACCGACCGCGCGGTGAGGAAGGTGCGCTGGACCGGCAACGGCGCGCCGGTGGCGTCACCGAGCATCCCGCCGTGCGGCGCGATGACGAGCGGCACCATGCCCGCGGCGTCGATCGCCTCCCGCAGCTCGCGCACGCCGTCGAGGTCGCTGGACTCGTCCGCGACGATGCCGATGCGGCGTCCGTCGGTGGGCCAGGCCTTCCCGATCATCGACAGCGACGGGCTCACCACGACGTCGTCGGCGAGCGGGATCGTCGCCTCCGGGGCGGGCAGGCCCAGCCCCTGCGCGACGAGGCGGCAGAGCTCGGGGTCGATGTTCGCCAGGGCGAGGAGCTGACGCTCCTTGACCGCCTGCTCGTAGCACTTGCCGAGCTCGAAGGTGTACGCCTGGACGATCTGCTCCTGCTCGAGCGGCGTCATGCTCAGCCAGAACATGCGCGCCTGGCTGAAGTGGTCGTCGAAGGACTCCGGGGCCCGGCGCTCCTTGACCGACGCCGCGACCGGCTCGGGCACCTCGACGTAGCCGCCGCCGTCGGCCCCGATGGTGAACGGGCAGCCGCCGTCGATGCTGTTCGGCTTGTAGTGCGAGGCGTTGCCGACGTGGACCGCGTCCTGGTGGAAGCCGTCGCGGAGCATGTCGTTGACCGGCACGTGCGGCCGGTTGACCGGGATCTGCGGGAAGTTCGGCCCGCCGAGCCGGGTGAGCTGGGTGTCGAGGTAGGAGAAGAGCCGGCCCTGGAGGAGCGGGTCGTTGGACACGTCGATGCCCGGGACGAGGTGGCCGGGGTGGAAGGCCACCTGCTCGACCTCGGCGAAGAAGTTCGTCGGCGTGCCGGTGAGCGTGAGCAGGCCGACCGGCTGGACCGGCGCGAGCTCCTCGGGGACGAACTTGGTCGGGTCGAGGAGGTCGATGCCGTGGAACATCTGGTCCTCGGTGTCCGGGAACGTCTGGATCCCCAGCTCCCACTGCGGCAGCGCACCTGCCTCGATCGCGTCGTAGAGGTCGCGGCGGTGGAAGTCCGGGTCGGCGCCGGCGATGAGCTGGGCCTCCTCCCACACGAGCGAGTGGGTGCCCAGGCGCGGCTTCCAGAAGAACTTCACGAGCGTCGTCGCGCCGTCGTGGGCCACGAGGCGGAAGGTGTTGACGCCGAAGCCCTCCATCGTGCGGTAGGTGTGCGGGATGCCACGCCCGGACATGAGCCACATCGTGTGGTGCTGGGCCTCGGTGTGGATGGAGACGAAGTCCCAGAAGGTGTCGTGGGCGCTCTGCGCCTGCGGGATCTCGCGGACCGGCTCGGGCTTCACCGCGTGGACGACGTCGGGGAACTTGATCGCGTCCTGGATGAAGAACACCGGGATGTTGTTGCCGACGAGGTCGAAGTTGCCCTCCTCGGTGTAGAACTTCACCGCGAAGCCGCGGGTGTCGCGCACCGTGTCCGCCGAGCCGCGCGAGCCCTGGACCGTGGAGAACCGGACGAACACCCGGGTCTCGGCACCCTCCGCGAGGAACGCGGCGCGCGTGACGGGCGCGGCGTTGCCGTAGGACTGGAAGACACCGTGGGCACCGGTCCCGCGGGCGTGGACCACGCGCTCGGGGATGCGCTCGTGGTCGAAGTGCATGATCTTCTCGCGCAGGTGGTGGTCCTGGAGGAGCACCGGGCCGCGCGCGCCGGCCTTGAGCGAGTGGGCGGTGTCGTACAGCCGCACGCCCTGCGCCGTCGTCAGGTAGGCGCCGTCCTGGGCGCGTGCGTCCGGCGGCGCGCCGGTGTCGCGGCCGGTCGGTGAGACCGGGGCAGGAGCCTGCTGCTCCGGCTTGGGCGGCAGCGGCTCACGCGGCTCGGTGGGCTCGGCCACCGTCGGCGGCTCGCTGCCCGGCGCGCCGGGGATGCGGATGCCCCCGGCCGCGTCCTTGGCGGCGTGCGCCACGCCGGCGACGGCGTCCTTCGCGGCGTGCGCGGCCGACGCCGCGGCGTCGGCGAGCTTGTCGGTCGTGCTGCGGTCCGGATCCTGTGTCTCACTCATGCGGGCGAGACTCGCAGAACCGACAGGTGTCGGCATCCGGAGGGGGTCAGCCCTCCGCGGACCGCCGCTCCTTGAGGCGCGCCTCCTCGGCACGGACCTTCGCCTGGGTCTCCCGCTCGGCCCGCAGCCACTCCGGCCGGGCCTCGAGGAGCTCCTTGATCTGCTCGGTGGTGAGCGGCTCGGTGACGCCGGCGCGGGCGAGCCCCGAGGCGGACAC
This sequence comes from Georgenia wutianyii, assembly GCF_006349365.1. Lineage (NCBI taxonomy): Bacteria > Bacillati > Actinomycetota > Actinomycetes > Allobogoriellales > Allobogoriellaceae > Georgenia > Georgenia wutianyii. The sequence continues at coordinate 1,441,125 of NZ_CP040899.1, read as the reverse complement.
CCCGAGGCGGCGGGCGACCTCCTGGCGCGGGTGCGGACCGTTGCGGCGCAGGTCACGCAGCCACTCGGGCGGGTCGGCCTGCAGCTCGGCGAGCTCCTCGCGGGAGATGTCCCGGCCCTGGAAGTCCTCCGGGGTCGCCGAGAGCAGCACCCCGAGCTTGCGTGCGGCGGTCAGGGGCTTGAGCATCTGCGGCGTGGCCATGCCCGCAGGATATCGGCTGCGCGGGGGCGCCCGGGCCGCCCGTCAGGAGCCGGAGCCGGAACCCGCGCTCGCGACGGCGACACCGAGGACGGTCATGATCGCGGCGTTCGCTCCCGCGATGGCGTCACGGACTGCCCTGCCCGCCCACTCCCCCTCCGCGATCCCGCGTGCCCGGGCGGTGAGCTCGCGCCGGGTGAGGCCGATGGAGTCCGGCGGCTGGACCTTGTGGAGGGCGCCGACGGCGAGCAGGAGGGAGACGAGCGCGGCCAGACGGGGGTCGTCCGTGGTCCCGGTGCCGAGCGCCTGCGCCAGCCGCGCGCGGACGGACTCCTCGTGGGCGGGCTGCACCGTCGGCCAGGAGCGGGAGGGGAACAGACCGAGGACGCGGCGCTCGTCGGCGTCGAGGATCCCGGCCTCGACCAGCCGGGCGTAGACCTGCTCGCGGGTCCCCCGGCCGAGGGCGGTGACCGCGCTCTGCGGCCGGCGCCCCTCCTTGGCCGTGAGGGTCGCGAGCGCGTCGTCGAGCAGCGGCTCGCCGGTGGGGCTCGCGTCGAGGACGGTGAGCCGCCCCGAGCGTCCCGGCGTCACGGTGACCCGCTCGCGCAGGGCGAGCTCGACGAGCAGCGCGCCGCCGAGGCCGACGTCCGCCTCGGGGCCGGAGACGAGCAGGCGTCCGGTGTCGTCAGCGGTCAGGCACAGGAGGAGGTCCTCGACGATGAGCATGGCCGTCATCCTGCCCGACCCGGCCGCGCCGCGCCCGGTGTCCGCGGCCGCTGCGGACGCGGCGGCCCGATAGTCTCGCGACGTCCCGTCCCCGTGCTGAGGAGCCCCGATGGCCGAGCCTTTCCGAGTCGGCTTCGTCCCCGGAGTGAGTCCGGGCAAGTGGCTGGGCAAGTGGGAGGAGCGGCTGCCCGACTCCCCGCTGGCGCCCCGGCTCGTCGAGGTCGAGGAGCAGCGCGAGCTGCTCACCGGGGGCGAGCTGGACGTGTGCTTCGTGCGTCTGCCGCTCGAGCGCGAGGGCCTCCACCTCATCCCCCTCTACACCGAGGTCCCGGTGGTCGTGGCCGCGAAGGACCACCCGCTCACCGCGTTCGACGAGCTCGACGTCGCCGACCTCGCCGGAGAGCACCTCCTCCAGGACCCGGCCACCTGCCCCGCGTGGGCCGCCGTCGCCGACGAGGTCCGCGACGGGACACGGGTGGAGACACCCCCGATGACCCTCGAGCAGGCCGTCGAGGTGGCCGCGAGCGGAGCGGGCGTGCTCATCGTCCCCATGTCCCTGGCGCGCCTGCACCAGCGCAAGGACGTCCGGTACCGGCCGCTCACCGGGGTGGAGGGCTCCGGCATCGGGCTCGCCTGGCTGGTGGACAACGAGGACCCGCGCGTCGAGACGTTCATCGGCATCGTCCGGGGGCGCACCGAGCGCAGCTCGCGCCAGCCGGTCGACGACGGCGCGCGTCCCCGCGAGGAGCCGCGCCCGTCCGCTGCCCGCGGCGGGGTGGCCCAGCCCGGTCGCGGACGGGGTCGCAGCGGACCACGACGCCAGGGGCCGCCCGGCCGACGCCGCGGCGGCCGCTGACCTAGCCCTCGGGGCTGCCGGGCGACTCGTCCGCGAAGAGCCGCGCGAGCAGGGGCACGGACTCCATGCCGTAGGTGACCCCTCCCACGACGCCGCGCACCCGGTCGTGTGTGACGGGCGCGTGGTCTGGGCACCGCAGACCGGCGGCGGTGAGGTGCGCACCGTCGTCGTCGCCCGTTGGACGGACTAGAGCTCGGCGGCGCGCGCCCGGAGGAAGTCGCGTTCCGCGGCGTTCCCGGCGTGGCCCGCCGCGGCGGCGTACTCCACGGCCGCCTCCGGCCCGCGGCCGAGCCGCCGCAGCAGGTCCGCGCGCACGGCGTGGAAGGGGTGGTACCCCTCCAGCGCGAGCTGGTCGACCACCCCGAGCGCCGGCTCCGGTCCCGCCACCTCGGCCAGCGCGACCGCCCGGTTGAGCGCGACGACGGGCGTGGGGGCGAGGGCGAGGAGCCGGTCGTACAGCGCGAGGACCTGCCGCCAGTCGGTCCGTCCGTCGTCGGGAGCGTCGGAGTGGACGGCGGCGATCGCGGCCTGCAGCTGGTAGGGCCCGGGCCGCCCGAGCCGCAGGCACTGCCGCACGAGCTCCTGCCCCTCGGCGACGAGCCGCCCGTCCCACCGTGAGCGGTCCTGCTCCGCGAGCGGGACGAGAGCGCCGTCGGGCGCCGTCCGGGCGGGACGGCGGGCCTCGGTGAGGAGCAGGAGGGCGAGCAGGCCGCGGGCCTCCGGCTCGTCGGGCATGAGCTCGACGAGCAGCCGGGCGAGGCGGACCGCCTCGGCGCACAGGTCGGTGCGCACGAGGTGCTCCCCCGAGCTCGCGCCGTACCCCTCGTTGAACACGAGGTAGACGACGGCGAGCATGGCGCGCAGCCGCCCGGGCAGCTCGCCGTCCGCGGGCACCCGGTAGGGGATGCGCGCGTCGCGGATCTTCGCCTTGGCGCGCACGAGGCGCTGGGCCATCGCCGGCTCCCGGACGAGGAAGGCGCGCGCCACCTCGGCCGTGGTCAGCCCGCCGAGGAGCTTGAGGGTGAGCGCCACCTGCGCCTCCGGGGCCAGCGCGGGGTGGCAGCAGGTGAAGACGAGGCGCAGCCGGTCGTCGGGCACGGTGTCCTCCTCATCCGGCTCCTCACGGGTGTGCAGCAGGGCGGCCTGGGCGTGCCGCGCGTCGCGGGTGGCCTCGCGGCGCAGCCGGTCGACCGCCCGCCGGCGGGCCGTGGTGATGAGCCAGCCCGCCGGGCTGGGCGGCAGCCCGGTCAGCGGCCACCGCTCCAGGGCGATGACGAAGGCGTCCTGGGCCGCCTCCTCGGCGAGGTCGATGTCCCCGAGGCGGCGGACCAGGGCGGCGACCACGCGGCCGTACTCCGCGCGGAAGACCCCCGCGACGTCGTCGGCCGTGGCCACTCAGCCCTCCTGGAAGGGCCGGACCTCGACCGGCAGGGTCGTCGCCCGCGCCAGCCGGCCGCCCCAGTGGAGCGCGGCGTCGAGGTCGGGGACGTCGACCACCGTGAGGCCGCCGAGGTACTCCTTCGCCTCGGCGAACGGGCCGTCGGTCGTCACGACGTCCTCCCCCTGGGTGCGCAGGACGGTGGCCGTCGTCGGGGCGTGCAGGCCGCCGTCGAAGACCCACACGCCCTCGCGGCGCATGTCCTCCTTGAGGGCGGTGACCTCGCGCATGATCGGCTCGAGGACCTCGGCGCCCGGGAACTGGTCCATCGTCTCGCCGTAGGGCTGGTAGATGCTCAGCAGGTACTGGCTCATCGTCGTCTCCGTGTCTCGGGACGCCGGCCGGTCCGGCGTCTCACCATGTACACGAACGGGCTCGCCCGGATTCGACAGCCATCCTGCCCGCGCCGCGCCGCGCGTGCCGCCGAACAGGGCCGGGGACCTCCCGTGGGCGGCACACTTGGCCCATGGCCCCCTCCCTCGTGCTCGGACCCATGCTCCGCCGCACCGAGCCGACGTCCGCCGCCGTCTGGGTCGAGACCGACGCCGCGGCGACCGTCACCGTCCGCCTCACCGACGACGGCGCGACGTGGCGGGCGCCGACGTTCGCCGCCCACGGTCACCACTACGCGCTCGTCGAGCTCACCGGCCTCGAGCCGGGGCGCCGCGCCACGTACGAGGTCCTCCTCGACGACGTCGTCCGTTGGCCCGAGGCCGACTCCCCCTTCCCCCGAGCACCGTGACGACCCCGGGCGACGGGGACCCGGTGCGGCTCGCGTTCGGCTCGTGCCGCACGAGCGTGCCGCACGACGCCACCCACCACCTCAGCCACGGCGTCGACGCCCTGCGCACCTACGCGCTCGCCCTCGCCGACGGGGAGACCGGGCCGTTCGACGCCGCCCCCGACCTGCTCCTCCTCCTGGGCGACCAGGTGTACGCCGACGCGACGAGCGAGGCGATGCAGGAGTTCATCGCGGCGAGGCGCGACATCACCGAGGAGCCCGGCGAGGAGCTCGCCGACTACGAGGAGTACGCGCACCTGTACCGCCTCGCCTGGGGCGAGCCCGCGCTGCGCTGGCTGTGGTCCTGGCTGCCCTCGCTCATGATCTTCGACGACCACGACGTGCGCGACGACTGGAACACCTCGGCCGCGTGGCGGGCGCAGATGGCGGCGACGTCCTGGTGGCACGGGCGCATCGTCGCGGCGCTCGGGTCCTACTGGGTCCACCAGCACCTGGGGAACCTCTCCCCGACCGAGCGGGCCGCCGACCCGCTGTGGCGCGAGCTGCAGCGCCGGCAGGACACCGACCCGTCGGCCGAGGTCGACCTCACCGACGCGCTCGACGCCTTCGCCGAGCGGGCCGACGTCGAACCGGCGAGCTACCGGTGGAGCTACACCAAGGACCTCGGGCGCTCCCGGCTCGTCGTCGTCGACTCGCGCGCGGCCCGCACCCTGGACCCGGGTGAGCGCGCGATGCTCGACCGCGCCGAGCAGGACTGGCTCGACGAACGGCTCACCGGCGACGTCGAGCACCTGCTCGTCGCGACGTCGTTGCCCTTCCTCCTGCCGATGGGCCTGCACCGGGTCGAGGCGCTGAGCGAGGCGGTGGCCGAGGGGCGCTTCGGACGGCGGGCGGCGCGCGCCGGGGAGAAGGTGCGCCAGGAGATCGACCTCGAGCACTGGGCGGCGTTCGGGAAGAGCTTCGACGCCGTCGTCGGCATGGTCACCGAGGTCGCCGAGGGTCGGCGCGGCGGGGCGCCGGCGTCGGTGCTGTTCCTCTCCGGTGACGTCCACTTCTCCTACATCACCGAGGTGCACCGGGAGTCCGGCTCCCGCATCCTCCAGCTCGTGTGCTCCCCCATCCGCAACCCGCTGCCCGGTGCGCTGCGCGCGTTCGCGGCGCTCGGCTCGCACGCCGCCCGGCCGCTGGGGACGGTGCTGCGCCTGGCCGGGATCGCCGAGCCGCCGTGGCGGTGGCACGGGATCGCCGGCCCGTGGTTCGACAACAACCTCGCGGTGCTCGAGATCGCCGACGGCCGGCTGCGTACCGAGTGGCTCGGCGGCCGGGTCGCCGGTGGGCCGGAGGACCGGCCGGGGCTCCAGGTCGTGGCGAACCTCGAGCTGGACGTGCCCCCGGCCGGCACCGCGCACCTGCGGCCGCTCGCCGCGGTCCACCCGGACGGGCGGCAGGGGCTCGTCGCCCGGCTGCGGCGACGGCTCACCCGCCGCCGCTGATCAGCTCGCCTCGGGCTTGGCGCGCAGCGCGCTCATCTTCTTGGCGATGAGCTCGGTCGTGCGGCGCGGCATGAGCCGCGAGAGACGGTCGACCATGCGGGCGTCGGAGCCGATGGTGGCCCGGTAGGCGCCCTTCTCGACGGCGGCGACGATCTGGCGGGCCGCCTCCTGCGCCGTCGTCAGCTTCATCTTCGACCCGCTCGCGTCGCTGCTGCTCCCCATCGACACCCCGGAGTTCTGCGTGATGTTCGTGGCGATGGCGCCGGGGAAGATCACCGTGACGGCGACCGGTGTCTCGAGCAGCTCGGCGTACAGCCCCTCGGTGAACAGCTTGACGGCCGCCTTGCTCGCGCCGTACGTCGACTGCCCGGGGACCGGGGACAGCCCGCCCATGCTCGCGACGTTGACGAGGCTGGCGGCGGGCCGCTCGAGCAGGTACGGCAGGAACGCCTTGGACATGTGGACCACGCCCCAGAAGTTCACCGCCATGACCTTCTCGATCTCCTCGTAGGCGAGGTCGTTGACGGGGACGAAGCGCTGGATGATGCCGGCGACGTTGAGCACGCCGTCGACCTGGCCGTGGGCGGCGACGACCGCCTCGGGCAGTGCCTCGACGGCGGGACGGTCCGCGAGGTCGACGACGTGGGTGCTCAGCCGGGTGCTGCGGGCCATCTCGGCGGTCTCGGCGAGGGCGGCCTCCCCGATGTCGACGGCCGCGACCTCGGCCCCTCGGGCGAGCAGCTCGAGGGTGACGGCGCGTCCGATGCCGTTGCCGCCCCCGGTCACGACGAATACCTTGCCCGCGATCTCCATGACGTCCTCCAGATGTGGCCCCCGGTGCACGGGCCGGACCTCGACCCGTGAGGATCGTCTCGCGGGCGTTATGAGCCGGTCCGGGCCGATGGTCCTGCCGCCCGGCGCGTCACTTGATCGCCCCGCGCGTGACGCCGGAGATCACCCACCGCTGGGCGACGAGGTAGACCACGAGCAGCGGCAGCATCGCCATGAGGTAGGAGGAGAACGCGAGGGTGTAGTCGGCGCTGAACTGCCCCTGGAAGACGTACTGGGCGAGCTGGATCGTCGCGCCGTCGGGGTCGGAGATGATGACGAGCGGCAGGAGGAAGTCGTTCCACGCCCACACGCAGGTGAGGATGCCGACGGTGGCGTTGATCGGTGACAGGAGCGGGAAAACCACCTTCCAGAAGACGCCCCACGTGCTCGCGCCGTCGATCCGCGCGGCCTCCTCGAGCTCGACGGGGATCGAGCGGATGTAGGCGGTGTAGAGGAAGACGTTGAAGGACAGGCCGTAGACCGTGTAGAGCAGGATGAGCCCGGCCTGGTTGTCCAGCCCGAGGATCGCCGCCTGCTTCGCCGCCGGGAGCATGAGCACCGGGAACGGGATGAACAGCGCGGCGATGAAGTAGTAGAAGAGCGCCTTGAACAGCGGCCGGTGCATCTGGCGGGCGATGGCGTAGGAGACCATCGAGTTCGTCACGAGCGTGAGGACGACGGCGCCCACGGTGATGAACGCGGTGTTGAGCGCGCGGGCCGGGAAGTCGATGGTGCGCCACGCCTCGGCGAAGTTGCCCCACGCCCACTCGGTGGGCAGGGAGAACCCGGTGCCGCCGAGCTGGTCGGGCGTCTTGAGGGCGGTGACGACGGTGAAGTACAGCGGGACGAGCACGGTGAGGGACAGCACGCACAGGAGCGCGGTGAGCCACCAGTTGACGCCCCCGGCGCGGCGGCCGCGGCGGCGGCGGCGCGGCGGTGGCATGGTGACGGCGGACATCAGGCGCTCACCTCCTCGCGTCGCAGGACGCGTAGCTGGAAGAAGGCGAAGGCGACGATGACGATCATGAAGACGACGGCGTTGGCGAGCTGGTAGCCGTACTCCCCGCCCTCGAAGCCGCCCCGGTAGATGAGGACGCCGATGGACTCGGTGGACGTGCCCGGCCCGCCGCCGGTCATCGCGATGATCTGGTCGAAGACCTGGAGGAAGTTCTTCAGCGCGAGGACGACGTTGATCGTGAAGAAGCCCCAGATCATCGGCAGCGTGATGCTCCAGAACCGGCGCCACGGCCCGGCGCCGTCGATCGAGGCCGCCTCGTGCAGGTCGGCGGGCACGGTCTGCAGGCCGGCGAGGTAGATGATGATCGTGAACGCCGCGCCCTGCCAGACCGTCATGACGACGATGCCGAGCCACGCGCGGTCGGGGTCGGCGAGCAGGGAGCTGCTCAGCGCCTCGATGCCCAGGGCCCGCCCGATCGTCGGCAGCGACTGGTTGAGCATGTAGGAGAAGACGTAGCCGATGACGAGCAGCGCGAGCACGTAGGGGATGAAGTACACCCCGCGAAGGGTGTTCTTCAGCCTGATCCGCGCGTTGAGCCCGAGCGCGATGAGCAGCCCGATGACGTTGACGAGCACCGTCGTCACCGCGGCGAACTTGAAGGTGAAGAGGTAGGCGTCGACCACGCGGGGGTCGGAGAAGAGCGCCGCGTAGTTCGACAGGCCGATGAACTTCCACGCGCCGTAGCCCGGGGAGTCGGTGAGGCTGAAGAAGATGCCCTGGAGGACCGGGATGGTGTGGAGGACGAAGAAGAGCACGAACGCCGGCAGGACCATCCAGTAGTAGGCCCGGTCCAGCCCGCGGGCGCGGCGCGTCGTGGGCGGACCGGCGGGTGCGTCGGCGGCTGCGTCGTCGCGGGTGGGGGTGGACGAGGTGGTCACGAGTCCTCCACCGCCCCCAGGCCCCACGTGCGGCGCTGCGCCACGCGGTCCCAGTTGTCGTCCAGGCCCTCGAGGAAGGCCTCGGCGTTGCGGTCGATGAGGTACTGCTGGAGCAGCGGGCCGAGCGGGATGGCCTGGATGAACTGGTGGTCGGTGAAGCCCACGATCCGCCCCTCCTCGATGTAGGACTGGATGCCGGCGAGCGCCGGGTCGTCGTTCCTCAGGCCCTCGAGGGTGGGGATGGCGACCTGCTGCTCGGCGTACTCCTCGACGAGCTCGGGCTCGAGGAGGAAGGCGAGGAACCGGTCGACCTCCTCGCGGTGGGGCGTGTCCACGGAGGCGGACAGGACGACGTCGACGCCGGAGACGAGCGTCGTGCGTGCCGGGTCGTCGGTGGCGGGCAGGGCGAAGGTGCCGACGGTGAACTCGGGGTCGAAGGAGCGGATCTGCGGGACGGCGTAGCTGCCGATGAGGAGCATCGCCGACTCCCCCGCCGCGAACGCGCGGGTGCCCTCCTCGTAGCCGAAGGCCGCCGGGTCGGGCTGCGTGTACTCGAAGAGGGTCCCCTCCTTCTCGATGGCCTCGGCCCAGCCGGCGAGGAACGTCACCTCCCCCGCGAACCGGTCCTCGAAGAACCCCTCGGGCTGCGTCTGGGCGGTGAGCGGGGCGAGCGGTGACTGCGCCGTCCACGCGTCGGCGAGCATGCCGAAGAACGGGTAGATGCCCTCGCCCTCGAAGTACTGGGCGGTCTCGATGAGCTCGGTCCACGTCGTCGGGACCTCGCGCCCGTGCTCGGCGAACAGCTCGACGTTGTACAGGACGCCGGAGGCGTTGGCGGCGAACGGGATGCCGTTGACGGCACCCGGGGTGTCGGCCCCGAGGCTCTGGACGACGTCGACGTAGGCGGGGGTGATGCCGTCGAGCAGCGGGCTGTCGGCGAAGTCGGCGAAGACCCCGGCGGAGGCGAACTCCCCGAAGGTGCCGTTGCCGTTGAAGGTGAGGACGTCGGGCGCGTCCTCCTTGACGAGCCGGATCCGCATCGCGGTCTCCGCGCTCGGCACGTTGTCCACCGTCACCCGGATGTCCGGGTTCTCCTCCTCGAAGCGGGCGGCGGCCTCGGTGAAGAAGTCCACCGCCTCCGGCTTGAACTGGAAGAAGACGATCTCGGTGCGGCCCTCGCCCGAGGCTCCGGAACAGGCCGCGAGCGCGAGGGAGGCCACGACGGCCCCGGCCGCCACGGTGCGCGTCGCTCTGGTCACTGCGGTCCCCCCGGAAGCAGCCCTGCCTTGGACGATGCCCATTATCCGAGGACGGGTGTCGCCCGCCACCGGAGGGCCCGGCCCTGGCCTGCGCGCCCGTGCGGCCGGCGGTGAGGCGCGGTACAACGGCCGGGTGAGCAACGCGGGGACGGTCCACCACCTGCGCGCGGGCGGGACGTCGGTCGTCCTCGCCACCGCCGGCACCGCGCTGCCCCAGGTCCTGCACTGGGGACCCGACCTGGGCGACGTCGACCGCCACGTGCTCGTCGACCTCGTCCGGGTGAGCGAGCCGCCGCTCGTCTCGGGCCAGCTCGACGTCGTCGTCCCCCTCGCGCTCCTCGCCGAGCACTCGAGCGGCTGGATGGGGACCCCCGGCCTCACCGGCCACCGCGCCGGCACCGACTTCAGCACGGCCTTCGTCGTGCGGTCCCTCGAGGTCCAGGACCCGGCGCCGCAGGACGACGTCGCCGCCCGGGTGAAGGTGGAGGCGGCCGACGACGTCGCGGGGCTGCGCATCTGGATCGTCCTGGAGCTGCTGCCCTCCGGGCTGCTGCGGATGCGCGCGTCGCTGCGGAACGAGGCACCGGGGGTGTTCGACGTCGGCTCCCTCGACCTCGCGCTGCCGGTGCCGCGCTCGGCGGCGGAGGTCCTCGACCTCACCGGCAGGCACCTGCGCGAGCGGGCCGTCCAGCGCCACGAGCTCACCCTCGGCACCCACCTGCGCGAGTCACGCCGGGCGCGCGGGCACGACGCGAGCCTCGTGCTCGCCGCGGGCGTCGCCGGGTTCGGCCACCGGTCCGGTGAGGTGCACGCGGTCCACGTCGCCTGGTCGGGCAACACCCGGTGCTACGCGGAGCGGACGAACCTCGGCAGCTCGATGCTCGCGGGCGGGGAGCTCCTCCTCGCCGGGGAGGTCCGGCTCGCCGAGGGCGAGACCTACACCGGACCCTGGGTGTACGCCTCGCACGGTGAGGGTCTGGACGAGCTCGCCGGGCGCTTCCACCGATTCCTGCGTGCCCGGCCCGAGCACCCCCGCTCCCCGCGGCCCGTGACGCTCAACGTGTGGGAGGCCGTGTACTTCGGGCACGACCTCGAGCGGCTGTCCGAGCTCGCCGACGTCGCGGCCGCGATCGGCGTCGAGCGTTACGTCCTGGACGACGGCTGGTTCGCCTCGCGCCGGGACGACACCTCCGGCCTGGGCGACTGGTACGTCTCCCCCGACGTGTGGCCGCAGGGCCTGGCCCCCCTCGTCGACCACGTCCACGCGCTCGGCATGCAGTTCGGGCTGTGGTTCGAGCCGGAGATGGTCAACCCCGACTCCGACCTCTACCGCGCCCACCCGGACTGGATCCTGTCCGCCGGGGGCCGGGTGCCGGTGCCGGCCCGTCACCAGCAGGTCCTCGACCTCGCGAACCCCGCGGCGTACGACCACGTGCGCACCCGGCTGCTCGCGGTGCTCGCCGAGCACGAGATCGACTACGTCAAGTGGGACTACAACCGCGACCTCGTCGAGCCGGGGCACCAGCCGACCGGGCGGGCGGGGGCGCACGAGCAGACCCTGGCGGTCTACCGCCTGCTCGAGGAGGTGCGGGCGGCGCACCCGGGCCTGGAGATCGAGTCGTGCGCCGGCGGAGGTGGCCGCGCCGACCTCGGGATCCTCGCGCGCACCGACCGCGTGTGGGCCTCGGACTGCATCGACCCGCTCGAGCGCCAGCTCATCGAGACGGGCACGCGGCTGCTGCTCCCGCCCGAGCTCATCGGCTCGCACGTCGGCTCGCCGGTGAGCCACACGACGGGCCGCGCGCACAGCCTCGACTTCCGGGCGGGGACGGCGTTCTTCTCCCACCTCGGCATCGAGTGGGACGTGCGGACGGCGAGCCCGCAGGAGCGCGAACGGCTCGCCGAGTGGGTGGCGGTGCACAAGCGTCACCGCCGGCTGCTCCACACCGGGACCGTCGTCCACGCCGACCACCAGGAGCCGTCGCTGTGGGTGCACGGCGTCGTCGCGCCGGACCGGCGGGAGGCGATCTTCGCCGTCGTCCAGGCGCGTACGCCGGTGGCCTCACCGGTGGGGCGCGTGCGGCTGCCCGGGCTCGCCGACGACCTCACCTACCGGGTGGCGCCGCTGCCACCCGGAGACGTCACCACGGGCCGCGCCGGCCACGGGCCCGCGCCGTGGTGGGACGAGCCGGCCGTGCTCACCGGTCGCGTGCTCGCCGCCGTCGGGGTCCAGGCCCCCGTCCTCAACCCCGAGCAGCTCGTCCTCCTCCACCTCACGACGCCCTGACGCGTCCCCGTCTCCCGCACGCCCAGCCCGTGCAGGATCCAGCGCTCGGCGGGATGGGGCGCGGCGCGGGGCGCGGGCCGGGGTCCTACTGGGGGTGCATGAGGCCGCTGGCGCGGCGGACGGGGCGGGCGACGGCGGCGCGGACGGCCTCCTCGCTGCCGACCACCCGGACCTTGCGCCGGGCTCGGGTCACCGCGGTGTAGAGCAGCTCACGCGTGAGCAGCGGGGAGGCCGGCTCGGGCAGGACGAGGGAGACGGTGGCGAACTGGCTGCCCTGGGCGCGGTGGACGGTCATCGCGTGGACGGTCTCCACCGGCGGGAGGCGGTGCGGGCGGACGCGCACCGGCTCGTCCGGGTCCCCGAGGACGGCGACGACGCCGCCCGCGCCGTCGGCGACGAGCACGCCGGTGTCGCCGTTGTACAGGCCGGTGCCCCGGTCGTTGGCGGTGACGAGCAGCGGGCGCCCCAGGTACCAGGGCCCCTCGGGGGTGAGGTGGGCGGCCTCGGTCACCCAGTCCTCGACCTGCTCAGCCCAGTGCGCCACGCCCGCCGGCCCGCGCCGGTGGGCGAGGAGCAGCCGGTGCTCCTCGAGCGCCGCCAGGGCAGCCCGCTCGTCCCCGGCCCGGGCGGCGGCGAGCACCCGCTCCCCCGCGGCCACCGCGTCCGCGCGCAGCCCGGCGACGTCGGCGTCCGACGGCCACTCGCCGCGCGGCTCGACGAGCTCGACGTCCGGCAGCCCCGCCCGCAGCACACCGAGGGCGGCGTCGACGTCACCGGCGCGCACGGCCTCGGCCAGGGCGGCGATGCCGGCCTCGAAGCGGTGGACGGTCTCCAGTCGCACGACGCCGTTGCGCAGCGCGCCCAGCGCGGGCCCGTCGGCCGGCAGGTCGCCGGGCAGGACGGCGCGCAGTGCGCCGGGCAGCGCGTCCGCGACGGCCGGGCGGGCGACGAGGTCGCCGAGCACCGCCCCGGCCTCGACCGAGGCGAGCTGGTCCGGGTCACCGACGAGGACGAGCCGGGCGTCGGGCCGCAGCGCCTCGAGCAACCGCGCCATGAGGGGCAGGGACACCATCGAGGTCTCGTCCACGACGACGACGTCGTGCGGCAGGTGGTGGCGCGCGTGGTGCCGGAACCTCGTCGAGCTGCCCGGGCGCCACCCGAGCAGCCGGTGGATGGTCATCGCCTCGGGGCTGCCGACCGCGGCCTGGTCGGCCGGACCGAGGCGGGCGAGCTCTGCGCGGACCGACTCGTGGAGCCGGGCCGCAGCCTTGCCTGTGGGCGCGGCGAGCGCGGTCCGCAGCCCGGGGCCGACGGTCGCCTGGAGGGCGGCGAGCATCCGGGCGACGGTCGTCGTCTTGCCGGTGCCCGGCCCACCGGTGAGGACGGTGAGCCGGCTCGTCACGGCGGCGGCGGTGGCCAGGCGCTGGCGCGCGTCGGCCGGCGCGGGGAAGAGCCGGCGGACCGTCTCGCCCAGCCTCGGTGGCGGTGCGGCGAGCGGTGCGGCGAGCCGGGCGTCGACCTCGCGACGGACGAGCTGCTCGTCGCGCCAGTACCGGTCGAGGTAGAGCCGTCCGTCGACCCAGCGGGCGGGCCGGTCGGCCGGGCCGTCCACACCGACGGCGACGAGCGGGCTGGTCGTGACCGCCGCGTGCCACGCGTCCGGCTCGGGGAGCTCGGCGGCAGGGCCGGGGCCGGCGTCCCACTCGGCGGCCAGGGCGTCGAGCTCGTCCAGGCGCACGCACACCGAGCCGCCGCGCACGGCGCGCACGGCGAGGGCGACGGCGAGGAGCACCCGCTCGTCGGCCTCCCCGGTGAGCCGACCGAGCCGCCGGGCGACGTGCACGTCGGCGGCCGAGACGGTGCCGGCGGTGTTGTGCCGTCGCAGCAGGTCCGGGGCCCGGATGGCGAGGCGGGCGTCGCCGTCGGTGGGCGGCCCCCCTGCCCACTCCCTCACGGCGCTCACCGCTGCCCCTCGAGGAGGTCGGAGAGCTCGACGACGAGCGCGGCCGGCGGCCGCCACGCCATGACTCCGGTGGGCGCCTCGCCGAGCACCGGGGCGTGCGGGCCGCTCATCCCGCGGACGAAGAGGTACAGGCCGCCGCCGAGGTGCCGGGCGGGGTCGTACCCCGGCTGGCGCCAGCGCAGGTAGCGGTGCAGCGCCGCGAGGTAGAGGAGCAGCTGCAGCGGGTAGTGGGCGGCCATCATCGCCTCCGCGAGGGCGGCCGGCCGGAAGTGCCACGCGGTGAGCGGCTCGTCCCACGGCGCGAGCCGGTTGGTCTTGTAGTCGACGACGAGGTAGCGCGGCTCCCCGGTCTCGTCCCGAACCCGCAGGACGGCGTCGATGCTCCCGGTGAGGTACCCGCGCAGGTGGGCGGGACCGAGCCCGGTGAGGAGGTCGGCGTAGCGGGCGAGCGGGTCGTCCGCCGGCAGGTGGCGACGCAGCAGCGCGGCGAGGTCGGGCAGGGTGGCCCCGGCGCCGGTCGGGGCGTCCCCGCCGGCGAGCGGCAGCTCGAAGGAGAGCTCGGGGAGCCGGTCGCCGGGCGCGACGTCCGCGAGGGTGCGCCCGCCGGCGGCCGGGCCGAGCGGGGTTCGCAGGACGGCGAGGAGCGCCTCGGCGAGCTCCTCGGGCTCGACCCCGGGCATCCGCATGCCCTCGGCGCACCGGCGGCGGAGCTCGGCGAGGAGGTCGGGGGCGGCGGTGTCGACGTGCTCGAGGACGTCGTGGACGAGGGTGCCGAAGGTCGTGCCCGCGGGCATGTCGCCCAGGGGCAGCGAGATCTCCCGGGCGGCCTCCTCGGCCGGCGTCACCGCCGACCCGGTGACGTCGACGTCCACCTCGTCGACGGTGCCCGGCGACTCGGGCTCGGGCCCACCTGCGTGCAGCCGCTCGTGCGCGGCGGCGGTGAGGCCGGAGTAGGACAGCCGCCGCCACGTCTGGTCGACCGACCGGCGCAGCGTCCCGACCGACAGCGCGGGCGGCTCGCCGGCGGGCGGCACCCAGCGGCCCGGGGCGGGGGCGGCGGTCACCGGCTCGACCGCGACCGTGCCGCCCGACCGCTCGGCCAGCGCGGCCAGGCGCGCGGCGACGACGTCGTCGGCCGGGGTGGGGACGGTGCGCGGAGGGACCTCGCCGGGCGCCCGCTCGGCGAGGAGCAGCCGGCTCAGCGGCCCGGACGCGGAGTTACGGGTGGGCGCCCACCAGGTGACGACCTGGCAGGCCGCGCGGGTGAGGGCGACGTAGAGCAGGCGCAGGTCCTCCCCGCGCTCCTCCTCGGCGTGCCGCTCGCGCAACGCCGGGTAGGCCGGGTCCTCGCTGCCACCGACGTGCAGGACCCGGCGGCCGTCGTCGTCGTGCAGGCGCAGCACGGCCGGGGTGCGCGACTCGAAGCGGTCCCACTCGTAGGGGACGTAGACGACCGGGAACTCCAGGCCCTTGCTCGCGTGGATGGTGACGACCTGGACGGCGGCGGCGTCGGTCTCCAGCCGTCTGCTGCGCTCCTCGGCGTAGTCCTCCGGCGCCTCGGACACGCGGCTGCGCAGCCAGTCGGTGAGGGCCGCGACGCCGTAGCGGTTCTCGACGGCCGCGAGGTGGAGGAGCTGGCCGACGTGGCGCACGTCGGTGAGCCGGCGCTCCCCGTCGGTGCCGGCGAGCAGCCGGCCGGCGAGCCCGTCGGCCTGCAGCGCCTCGACGAGGGCGGCCACTCCCCCGCCGGACAGGAGCTCGGCGTAGCGTCGGACGGTGTCGGCGAGCCGGTCGCGCTCGTCGTCGCCGGCAGTGGCGAGTCTGCGCGCGTCCCAGCCGACGAACGGGGTGAGCGCGAGCGCGGCGGTGCGCCCGGCGTGACCGGGCTGCTCGAGGGCGGTGAGGAGAGCGAGCCAGTCGCGGGCGGCGGGCGTGCCGAACACGCTGGAGAGCCCGGAGACGACGGCGGGCACCCCCGCGGCGACGAGCGCGTCGCGCACCGCCGCGGCGTCGGCGTTGCGGCGGCACAGGACGGCGACGTCGCCGGGCGCGAGGGACCGTGTTCCGTGGCCGGTCCCCAGCCGGGTGTCCTCGAGCTGGCGGACGACGTCGGCGGCGACGTCGGCGGCGATGAGCTCGCGCACCTGCGCGACGGCGGGGTTGCGGTTGCCGCGCTTGCCGAAGGGCTCGCGGGTCACCTGCCGGATGCGCACGGGCGCACCGCCGACCAGACGCCGCCCGGTGTGCTCGGCGTCGACGGGCCGCACGAGGATGTCCGGGTCGCCGAGCGCGGCGCCGTCGAAGAGGGTGTCCAGGCCGCGCAGGAGCGGCTCGTCCGCGCGCCAGCTCCGCCCGAGGGTGGCGGTCGCGGTGGCCTCGGCGCGGGCGGCGAGGTAGGTGACGACGTCCCCGCCGCGGAAGGCGTAGATCGCCTGCTTGGGGTCGCCGATGAGGACGAGGGTGCGGTGGCCGTGGAAGGCGGTGCGCAGGATCTCCCACTGGACGGGGTCGGTGTCCTGGAACTCGTCGACGAGGACGAGGGAGTAGCGCGAGCGGACCCGCTCGCTGGCGGCCGGCCCGGTGACCGGGTCGGTGAGGGCGTCGCGCAGGACGAGGAGGAGGTCGTCGTAGTCGCGCAGCCGCCGCTGCCGCTTGCGCCGGGCGACCTCGGCGACGACGTCGCGCGCGAAGGCGTGGCGGTGCCCGGGCAGGGAGTCGGGCGGCGCGTCGGCGGGGGCGAGGGCGGCGTGCGGGTCCCCGACGGCGGCGCGGGCCACCTCGCGGGCGGCGGCGACGGTGAGCGGCGGGTGGGGGTCGCGGCTGTAGCGCTGGAGGTAGCGGTCCGCGACGACCTCCTCGCGCAGGTCGCCCGGGTCGGCGAGGAACGACGTGTCCGGGTCGACGTCCGCGGCGATCCCCAGGGAGGTGAGCATCTGCTCGCAGAACCCGTGGGTCGTGGTGATGGTGGCGGCGTCGAAGTCGGCGACGGCGGCGTCCAGGCGCGCGCGGCGGCGGACGAGCTCGGCGTCGTCGACCGCGGCGAGGTGGCGCACGACGGGGTCATCCGCGTCCCGGGCGCCGGGCTCGTTCAGGGCGCGGGCCGTGCCGACGAGCCGCTCGCGGACGCGGTCGCGCAGCTCGGAGGTGGCGGCCCGCCCGAAGGTGACGACGAGGACCTCGGCGAGGCTCGCCACGCCCTCGGCGACGTAGCGGGTGGTGAGGGCGGCGATCGTCCACGTCTTGCCGGTGCCGGCGCTCGCCTCGAGGACGGTGGTGCCGCTGGGCAGCGCGCCGCACACGTCGAAGACGTCGGGCCGGACCTGGAGGGAGCTCATGCGCGTGCCATCTCCTCGTGGTCGAGCAGCGGGTCCCAGACACGCCGGGCGAGGGCCCCCAGCCGCAGCCGTTCCTCACTCCCCCACGCCCGTTCGGCCTCGCCCGCCTCACCGGCGACCTGGCGGAGCGAGGCCCCCTCCCCCCAGCACAGGGCGTGGTGGGCGTCGACGGACTCGTAGGACTCGCGCCAGGTGCGCTCGGCGTCCTCGAGAGCCTGCTCGACGGTGTTGCCCGCCAGCCGCGAGGTCGCGTACACGCTCGCGGTGGCGACCGGCAGGGGCAGCGGCTCGCGGCGTGCGAGCTCGCGGATCTCGACGAGCCGGGCGAGGTGGGCGGCCGGGTCGGCCGGTGCCCGCAGCTCGGCGAGGGCGGCGCCGGGGCGGGTGCCGGGGGGCCGGCCGATCGTCACGGCGCGCCACTGCCGGCCGGGATCGGTGGCGGCGAGGGCGAGCAGCTGGACCCACGCCCGCAGCCGGTGCTTGGCACCGAGCCTGGAGTAGACGGCGCGCACGACCGTGTCGCCGTGGACGCCGGGCACGGTGCCGGACACGACCTGGCCGGTGGGCAGGACGGCGGCGACGTCCACGGCGCGCGCCTCCCCGGTGGCGCGCTGCCGCGTGACGGCGGCGAGCGGCTCGACCCGGCCGGCGACGTCGAGGAGGACGGCGCGGCCGAGCTCCTTGGGCGGGACCTGCCCGCGGCGCCACTCCGCGTTGAGGGCGTGGACCGGGTCCACCCCGGCCATCCCGGCGGCGAGCAGCCGGTCCCCGAGCTGCCACGTGTCGAGCGGCCCGAGCTCCAGGGGCAGCTCGTCGGCCACGTCATCGACCTCGCCGGCGAGGGACACGCCCAGCCGCTCGCGCAGGAACCACTTGACCGGGTGCTCGAGGGCCGCGACGAGGTCGTCGAGGTCGAGGTCCGCGGCGGGCGGCTCGGCCGGCAGCGGCGCGGTGAGGAAGGGGGCGCGCCCGGCGCGGGGCGCACGGGCGGCCAGCGCTGCGCGGTGGGCGAGGACGTCGAAGCTGAACGGGCCGGGTCGTCCGAGCGCGCCGCCGGTGAAGTTGCGCTCGTCGACGTGCTGCAGCGGGTGGTGCACGACGACGTGGTCGCGCACGCTGCCACCCTCCGGGACGACGGTGGCGGTCACGAGGGCGTCGAGCAGCTCACCGACGGGCACGGCGGGCGGCTGCATGGCACCGGTGCGGTCGTCGGCACCGCTGTGGAGGAGGACGAGGCGCTCCTGCGCCGCCGTGATCGCGTCGAGGAAGATCTGCCGGTCCTCGCTGCGCCGGTCGCGCTCCCCGACGAGCGGGGCGCGCTGGAGGAGGTCGTCGCCCTCGGCGGCGGCGCGGCGCGGGAAGGCGCGGTCGTCGAGGCCGAGGAGGCACACGACGCGGTGCGGGACGGCGCGCATCGGCTCCAGGGAGCAGATGGTGAGCGCGCCGGTGCGGAAGCCGGCCCGGGTGGGGCGTCCGCGAAGCCTCCTCTCCAGCAGGGCCCGGACATCGGGCAGTCGCAGGTCGGTGCCCTCGTGCGTGGCCCCGGCGACGCGGACGCCGGCGAGGACGGCGCGCGCGTGCGGCTCCTGCCAGGCGTCCTCCGGGGCGGTCTCGGCGAGGAGGGTGAGGGCGTCCTCGAGGGCATCGAGCCAGGCGGTGAGCGGGCGGGCGCCGGTGAGCCGGGCGAGCACCGCCGAGAGCCGGTCGAGCAGCTCGGCCAGGCGGCCCGCGAGCTCGATGTCGGTGCTGTCGACGTCGTCGAGCGGGAGCGCGGCGCCGACGAACCGGTGGTCCTCCTCCGCCATGGCTGCCCCGAGGAGGATCCGGTCCAGGGCCATGTCCCACGTGCCCTGGCGCAGGTCGGGCAGCCCGAAGCGGGCGCGGCGGGTGACGTCCTCGCCCCAGTGGGCGCCGGCCTGCACGGCCCAATCGCGCAGCCGGGCGAGGTCGGCGTCGTCCAGGCCGAGGCGGCGGCGGACGGGCGCGGAGGCAGCGAGGTCGAGCACCTCGGAGGCGGTGACCCTGCCGTCGGCCATCTCGAGGAGGGTGGCGAGGAGGTCGAGGAGCGGGTTGACCTGGCGCGGGGACCGGTCGGCCAGGCTCACCCGGAAGGACCGGCCCGGGTGGGCGTGCGTCTCCCCCTCGGGGACGGGGGCGAACGTCGCGGCGAGGAGCGGGGCGTAGGCCTCGATGTCCGGGCACATGACGAGGACGTCGCGCGGCTCGAGGCCGGGGTCGTCGGCGAAGAGGCCGACGAGGACCTCGCGGAGCACCTCGACCTGCCGGGCCCGGCCGTGGCAGGCGTGGACCTGGACGCTGCGGTCGTCCGGCGCGAGGAGGTGCTGGGCCGTGCCCGGGGAGTCGGCGCGGAGCTCGCGCTGGAGGACACCGAGCAGGGTGGCGGGCGGCGCTGGGGCGGGGTGGTGCTCGTCGCTGCCGGCCACGCCGCGCAGCCGGTGACCGAGCTCGGCGACGTCGCGACCGAGCGAGGCGAGCAGCGGGTGGCGCGCCGGGGAGCGGTGCTCCACCCGCCGCAGCGGCCGCGTCGCACGCGGCGCGGCGGCCTGCCACAGCGCCGGGGACGGGTGCGGCAGCCACAGGTGGACCTCGCGGCTCTCGGCCAGCGCCTCGAGCACCCGCAGCTGGGCCTCGGGCAGGTGGGTCGGCCCGAAGACGGAGAGCCGGGCGGGCAGGGCGGCCAGGTCCGGCCGCGCGCGCAGCGCGGCGAGGGCGTCGGACAGCCGTTCGGCCGGGCTCGGCTCGCCGACCGCGGCCCGCACCTGCCGCCACAGCCGGGGCTGCCAGGCGAGGTCGGCCGGGACGGGCGCGCCCGCGCCGTCCTCGTCGCGGCCGGCGGCCCAGGCGGTGAGGAGGTCCGGCCGCTGGGCGGCGTAGCGGGAGAACAGGCCCGCGAGGCGCCCGGCGAGGGCGAGGCCCCGGCCGCGGCGCAGCTCGTCGTCCTCCTCGCCGAGGTAGCGGGCGACCGGGGCGAACCACGGCTCGCGCGCGGCGGCGTCGAGCGTCTGGAGGACCGGCCAGGTGAGCCGCTCGCGGTCCCAGGGGTCCTCGTCCGGGTCGCGGGCGAGCACGCCGGCGAGGGCGGTGGCGACGAGCCGGGCGGGCGGGTCGAAGGACACGTTCGCGCACACGCCGGCCCGGTCGCCCGGTCCCGCGCCGAGGTGGTGGGACAGGCGCTGGGCGAGCCAGCGCTCGACCCCGCGGGTGGGCACGGCCACGACGTCGGGGGCGAAGGGGTCCGCGGGCGGTTCGGCGAGCACGGCGGCGAGCGGCGCGACGAGCGCGTCGGCGCGCTCGGACCGGTGGACGTGCAGCACGGCCGGCCTCCTTCCCCTGGGACGCTGCCACCCTACGGCGACCCACCGACACGGCGACGCGTGTCCGGCTAGCGTGTGCGGGTGGAACCGCTGCTGACCTGGGCCGGCAACCGCGCCTACGCGGGCACGCTCGTGCACCCGGGCTCCCTCGACGAGGCCGCCGACGTCGTCGCCCGCTCCCGGCACGTGCGCGCCCTGGGCAGCCGGCACGGGTTCAACGACGCCGCGGACTCCCAGGGGGCCCTCGTCAGCCTCGACCGCCTCGCCTACCGCCACCCCGGCAGCAGGACCGGCCCCGACGACCTCACCGGCGGCCCCGAACCTCGCCTCGACCCCGCCACCGGGCACGTGTGGGTCCCGGCGGCCACGCGCTACGCGGACCTCGCCCTGTTCCTCGCGGACCACGGCCGGACCCTGCCGAACTTCGCCTCCCTGCCCCACATCACGGTCGCCGGGGCGGTGGTGACCGCCACCCACGGCTCGGGGACCGGCAACCCGGTGCTCGCGGCCTCGGTGGTCGGGCTGGACCTCCTCCTCGCCGACGGCACCGAGCGCCGGCTGCACCGCGACACCGACGGCGACGTCCTCGACGGCGCGACGGTCTCCCTCGGCGCCCTCGGCCTCGTCCACGGCGTGACGCTGGCGACGGTGCCCGCGTTCGACGTCGCGCAGACCGTCTACGGCCCCCTCCCCCTCGCCGGGCTCGTCGAGGCGTTCGACGAGGTCAGCGCGCTGGGCTACTCGGTCAGCTGCTTCACCACGCTACGGGGCCCGGACGTCGAGACGGTGTGGGTCAAGCGGCTGGCGGACGAGGGCATGCCCGAGGAGGTGCTCGGGGCCAAGGCGCTCACCTCCCCCGTCCACCCCATCCCGGGCGTCGACCCGGCGAACTGCACCCCGCAGGGTGGGGTCCCCGGCCCCGCGGCGGACCGCCTCCCCCACTTCCGGGCGGAGGGGATGCCCAGCGCCGGCGCCGAGATCCAGTGCGAGTACCTCGTGCCGCGCGAGGAGGCACGCGCCGCGCTGCGCGCCCTCGCCGGCCTGGCTCGCCCGCTCGCCGGGCTCCTCCAGGTCTGCGAGGTGCGCTCGGTGGCGGCCGACCGCGCCTGGCTGAGCCCGATGCACGACCAGCCGTGCGTCGCCGTCCACCTCACCCTCGTGCGCGACGTCGAGCGCGTGGCGGCGGTGCTGCCGCTCGTCGAGGCGGCGTTCGCCCCGCTCGGCGGCCGGCCCCACTGGGGCAAGGTGTCCGCCGCCGACCCGGCCCGGGTGCGCGGGCTCTACCCGCGGCGCGCGGACTTCCTCGACCTCGCCCGCACGCTCGACCCGGGGCGGAAGTTCACCAACGCGTTCGTGCGGCGCTGGGTGGGCTGATGGCCGCCCTCGAGTTCGACGCCGAGCTGTGGCTGTGGGAGGCCCGGGCGACCGACGCCTGGACGTTCGTGTCGCTCCCGCCGGAGGTCGCGGACGAGGTGCTCGAGCGCGCCGAGGGGTTCACCCGCGGGTTCGGGTCGGTGCGGGTCGAGGTGACCGTCGGGACGACGACGTGGCGGACCTCGCTCTTCCCGTCGGCCGCGGCACGCACCTACGTCCTCCCGGTGAAGCGGGCCGTGCGCCGCGCCGAGGGCCTGGAGGTCGGGGACACGCTGCGGGTGGCGTTGCGGCTGCTCGACGTCGGGCAACCGGACTAGCGACGACCTCTGTCGGCTTCAGATCGGCGACCGGTCGCCTCCCGGCAGCCGCCGCGGCACCAGTCGCTGGAGCTGGGTGACGTGCTGGGGACCGAGCTCCTCCACCGAGGTCACCTGGAGGAGCTTCATCGTGCGCACCACCTGCCCGGCGAGGATCTCGATCGCCCGGTCCACGCCCTGGCGCCCGCCGGCCATGAGGCCGTAGAGGTAGGCCCGGCCGATGAGCGTGAACCTCGCCCCGAGGGCGAGGCACGCGACGACGTCGGCGCCGCTCATGATCCCCGTGTCGACGGCGACCTCGGTGTGCCGGCCCACCTCGCGCACGACCTCCGGCAGCAGGTGGAAGGGCACCGGCGCGCGGTCGAGCTGGCGCCCGCCGTGGTTGGACAGCACGATCCCGTCGACCCCGTGGTCGACGAGCTGCCGCGCGTCGGCGACCGTCTGCACGCCCTTGACGACGAGCCGGCCGGGCCACATCGAGCGGATCGTCTCGAGGTCGGCCCACGTGATCGACGGGTCCATGGCCGAGTCGAGCAGCTCCCCGACAGTCCCCCCGGTGGAGGACAGGGAGGCGAACTCGAGCTTCGGCGTCGTGAGGAAGTCGACCCACCACCAGGGGCGCGGGACGGCGTTCGCCACGGTGCGGACGGTGAGCCGGGGCGGGATGGAGAAGCCGTTGCGGGTGTCGCGCAGCCGGGCACCGGCCACGGGCGTGTCGACGGTGAAGAACAGCGTGTCGAAGCCCGACTGCGCCGCGCGCTCGACGAGGCCGTAGGAGATCTCGCGCTGCTTCATCACGTAGAGCTGGAACCAGTTGCGCCCGTGGGGGTTGGCGGCGCGGACGTCCTCGATGGTCGCGGTGCCGAGCGTGGAGAGGGTGAAGGGGATGCCCGCCGCCCCGGCGGCGGCCGCCCCGGCGTGCTCGCCCTGGGTGTGCATGAGGCGGGTGAAGCCGGTGGGGGCGATGGCGAAGGGCAGCGCGGACGGGCCGCCGAACACGGTGGTCGAGGTGTCGACGTGGGAGACGTCGCGCAGGATCGCGGGGTGGAACTCGACGTCCCGGAAGGCCTGGCGGGCCCGCTTCAGCGAGAGCTCGTCCTCCGCGGCACCGTCGGTGTAGTCGAACGCCGCAGCCGGCGTGCGCCGCTTGGCGATGCGCCGCAGGTCCTCGATGGTGAGGGCGGCCTCCAGTCGCCGCCGTCGCGCGTCGAACGTGGGGCGCTTGAGCTGGAGGAGCTCGCGGAGCTCCGCGGGCCGGGGCGCCTGTCGTCTCACCACGGTCTCCAGGCCCTGCCACGTCCCGCCGGCCCGAGGGCCGGTTCGTGTGGTCGCATGGTGTCTCCGTTCCGACGATCATCGCGTCCCCGCAGCATCCCACCAGAGAGCACCCGCGCGCGCAGGCGTGCGAGGGTCGGGCACAGCCGGGCCGCGCTCGTCGCACGGGCCGGGCCCTGGCGGCGGACCAGGCCGGACGTGTCCGGTCAGGCGCTCTGCCAGAGCCCGACGACGTTGCCCTCGGAGTCGGTGAAGTACGCGGCGAAACCCATCTCGGCCACCGGCGACTTCGGCTCGAGCACCGCTCCCCCGTTCGACTCCACCCGCGCGAGGTCGGCGTCGATGTCGGCGCTGGCGAGCACGATGATCGGGGCGGTGTTGGCGCCCTGACGCTGCGTCATCCCGCCACCGATGTAGCCCGGCTCGTCCGGCATGCCGTCCTCGCCCGCCGGGCCGGTGGACACCCCGACGTAGTCGAGCTCGGGCATCTCGTCGAAGGTCCAGTTGAAGATCTCGCCGTAGAAGCGCTTGGCCCGTTCCTTGTCCTCGAAGGGGATCTCGAAGTGGACGACTCGACCGGTCATGCTGACCTCCACGTCGCGGGGCCGGCGCTCGGCGGCGTCGGCGCTGAGGCGGCCATCGTAGGGCGGGCACCCGTCCCGCGGACAGACCCGCGGCCTGGTTCGTGGCCCTCGGCCCGGGCGGACCGCCCGGTCCAGCCGCTCAGAACGGGGGGTCGCCCGGGGCCTCCGCCCGGCCGAGGGAGGTGACACGTCCGGACCTGTGCCGGACGTAGTGGTGGCCGGTGGGGGTGGTCCACTCGAAGGCGCCGTCGCCCAGGTGGCGGAGCCGGAAGTCGCCGACGGTCTTCGCGGCATGGTCCCGGGGGCACAGCGCCGCGAGGTTGTCGACGCCGGTGCGGCCGCTGAAGGCCCACGGCACGACGTGGTCGATCTCGCACGCACGGGCCGGTGTGGAGCAGCCCGGGGCCACGCAGGTGCCGTCGCGGGCACGCACGAAGTCGGCGACAGGCGCGGGTGGGCGGTAGCGGGACCGGCCGACGTCGAGCAGCCGCCCGGACAGCGGGTCGGTGACGAGCCGGCGCCAGGTGCCGCCGCTGTGGGCGAGGGCTCGGGCGACGTCCGGGGTGATGGGCCCGTAGCCGTCGAGCTCGGCGACCTCGACCGGGGGGCCGTCGTGGCGGTCGTCGGGTGGAACGTCGTCGGGCGGGCCCTGGTCGGGGAAGTCGTCGTCGGGCGGGCCGCACCCGGGACGACCGCCGGCGGGCGGGGCGGGCGGGAGGAGGACCGAGAGCGGGACGGTCACCCTGACCTGTGCCCTGTCGCCGCCGATGCCCCCGACGGGCATGTGCCGGGTGCGCAGGAAGCTGTTGCCGGTCTCCATGCGGGGCAGATCGTCACCGAGGTCCCGCGGCGGTGCCGAGTGGGCCGAGGGGCCGCCCGCCTCCGCCCCTGCCGGGCGACAGTCGCCGGGAGCTTCCCCGATGAACCCGCGGTCGAGCGCGCCGTGGCCGAGCAGGGCGAGG
Organism: Georgenia wutianyii; assembly: GCF_006349365.1. Classification (NCBI taxonomy): domain Bacteria; kingdom Bacillati; phylum Actinomycetota; class Actinomycetes; order Allobogoriellales; family Allobogoriellaceae; genus Georgenia; species Georgenia wutianyii. Next base: position 1,416,254 of record NZ_CP040899.1, on the reverse strand, counting down.
GCGTCGGCGCGGAGCTGGTCGATGGTGCGCGGGTCACCACCGGCCCGCGCCGACCGGGCCGCGGCCTCCAGCGCGAGGTCCAGACCCGCGGCGTCGGTGGCGGGCAGGACGGCCGTGAGCGAGGCCATGCCGTCGGGCAGCGGCCGCGGGTGGTGGACACGCCGCAGCTCGCGCGCCTCCCTGGCCCGGGCCGTTGCCCGCAGCGGGTCGATCGCGATGATCGCCCTGCTCACCGCGCGCTCGAGCTGGGTGACCGTCTGGTGCGGGGCGTGGGGAAGGACCTCCTGCTGCACGGCCCAGGCGACGTCGTCGGGCTGGTCCTTGAGGAGCCGCGCGAGGGTGCAGGCCTTGGGGTAGTCGATCCCGCCGCGCTCGAGCGCGGCGCCGGTGTCCTCGAGCTTCAGGTCGAACAGCCGCCCGTTCTCCACGAGCCGGCGCGCGGCGAACCGGGAGATGCCGAGGCGCGGGGCGAGCTCCTGAGCGGTCATGTCGACCACCTGCTCGCCGGTCGGGAGCGAGTGACGAGGGCTCAGCGCCGGGCGACGCGACAGCCGGCGGGCCAGGCCGGCCATCCGCCACTGCGCCCAGGCCGCGACCCGCTGGTACCCGGCGATCATCTCCACGAGGTGGTAGTCGTCCACCGTGCGTGGGTCGGTGGACTCGAGCTCGGCCAGGAGGAGCTCGCCCGGGTCCACGGTGGCGAGAACGTCGCTGGGCAGGTGGTCGCTCGGCGACCGACCGTCCTCCTCGTCGCCCGCCCAGTCGTCCAGCCGGGCGAGGTCGAGACCCGGACCGCCTTCGCCGAGCGGGTCGGGCGGCAGCGGACGGAGGACGTCAGGACCCTCCTCGGCAGTACCCGCCGGCCACTCCCACTCCTCGCAGGCCGGTCCCTCTACCACTGCCGTCACGCCGTCCACCTCCCTCGGTGCCTGCCGCCACGCTATCGGCGACCACCGACATCGCCGTCAGCGCGCGGGAGAGCTGCCCTGCGCACCGTCCGACGCGGCGACGAACCGTGTGACGACGTCGACGACGCCCGGGTCACGCAGCAGCCGCCGGTGCCCGAGCCCCTCGGTCGTCACGAGCGTGCCGTCCGACCAGGTGCCCGCGACGCGAACGCCGTCGGCGTGTGGCACCTCCTTGTCCTGCCGGTCGTGGACGACGAGCACGGGCACGGTGACGTCGTGGGCGGTGAGGTCGAAGTCGCGCAGGGGCCGCCGAGCCAGCGCCTCCAGGCGCCGGTCGAACCGGCTCCGGGTCCGTTCGCCGTAGCCCAGGTGGCGCGCCATCGTCCGCGTCATGGAGAGCACCTCCGCGCTCGGGGCGAGGAGGGCGAGCCGGCCCGCCGCGACGCCGTCCGTGACGGCGATCGTCGTCACCGTCGCGCCGAGGGAGTGCGCCACGACGGCGGCCGGTGTGCCGTGGGCGGCGGTCACCGCCTTCAGCGCGTCGACCATCTCGAGCGCGGTCGACCGGCGCGGGCCGAGGAACCCGGGAGCGGACTCGCCGTGGCTGGGGGCGTCGAACGCGACGACGCGACGGCCCTGCGCGACGAGCGGGGCGACGAACGCGCCGAGCTGCCCGCGCCAGCCACCCCACCCGTGGACGAGGTAGACAGGCTCACCGCTCCCCCACGTCTCGACGACGACGTCACGTCCCGGCGCGACCGCGACGGTGGAACGCTCCCCCTCGCCCGGCCGCTCGTCCCGGCGCAGCCCTCCGCCGCGAGGGACCGTGCACCAGATCCGCACCGCCCACCGTGCGCCGACCTCCGGCGCGACCCGGTCGAGCGCACCGAACCCGCCGCGCAGCGCGGCGAGCCGGAGCCCGCCGGACGGACCCGTGGTCCGCCCGGCGGCGCCCCCCGGCTCACCGCTCATGGCCGGGAGGGTAGTGGCCGGCCGGGCCGAAGTCACCGGGTCTGCCGGTCCCGCCACGTCCCGGCTCCACCCTCCGGCCGAGGGCCGACCTCCGGAGCACGAGCCGGCGCCCCCGGGGGACCGACCTTCGCAGCGATTGACGACAACATTTGCGTCAAGCCTTGACGTCTTCTGTGGACAGTCATTAGTTTCTTAAGCACACGCAGGCGACCATCTTTAGTTATGAGGTCGTACAAAAGCAATGGAGCTGCGCACACGGGCACGTACGTCCGGGCACACTTCGGCACGCCCTGACGCAAATCGAAACGGCAAATCGAATACCTGGGGGAAACCGGCGATGAGGCTGAACACCAAATTCTGCACGGCAGCAGTTGCGACAGCCTTGGTGCTGGCGCTGAGCGCCTGCGGCTCGGGTGACGGGAACGCGAGCGGCGAGGGGACCGACGACGGCGACGGAGGCGGAGGCGACTACGTCATCGGCGTGAGCAACACGCTCGCGGGCAACGGGTGGCGTGAGCAGATGGTCTGCTCGATCCAGGCCGAGGCCCTCGCCAGCGGCCAGGTCTCCCGCGTCGTCGTGCTCTCGGAGAACGCCGGGCCCACCGAGCAGGTTCAGCACCTGCAGACCCTGATCTCGGAGGGCGTGGACGCCATCGTCGTCAACCCCTCGGACCCCGAGCAGCTCAACGGCATCATCGACGAGGCGACCGCCCAGGGCATCGTCGTCGTCGCCGTCGACGCCGCCGTGACGAGCGAGAACGCCTACGTCGTCACGAACGACCAGGTCGAGTGGGGCCGCGTGGGCATGGAGTGGCTCGCCGAGGAGGTCGGTGGTTCCGGCGACATCCTCTACGTCCGGGGCATCGAGGGCGTCCAGTCCGACACCGACCGGCACGAGGGCGTCATGGCCGCCCTCGAGAGCTACCCCGACATCGAGCTCACCACCGTGTGGAGCAACTGGGACTACACGCTCGCCGGGGAGATCGCCGTCCAGCAGTTCAGCGCGAGCGACTACGACGGCGTGTGGACCACCGGCGCGGACTACACCGTCGTCAACGGCATCCGCACCGCCGGCAAGGACCTCGTCCCCGTCACCGGGCAGGACAGCAACGCGTTCGTCGGGCAGCTGCTCGACGGCGCACCGGGCGCCGTCGTCACCAACCCCGCCGTCATCGGCGCTGTCGGCACCAACGTCGCGCTCAAGGTGCTCGCCGGCGAGGACGTCGAGCAGACGACGATGCTCACCCCCGAGCTGTGGACGATGGCCGACGCCGCCGACCGGCTCGAGGAGGCGCACGAGCCCGACCGCGGGCAGGACACCAGCGCCGCCGTGGAGATCGACTACCCGCTCGAGATGACCCGGGAGCAGCTCTACGCCTGCGAGGGCCCCAGCGGTTCCTGACCTGCCGTACGGCAGGGGTGTCCGGGGCGGTCACGCCCCGGACACCCCGGCCCTGACGTGAGAGAGCACGATGTCCTCCGAAACGTTGCTGGCCGCCCGCGGGGTGGCCAAGTCCTACGGCAGCGTCCTCGCCCTGCGCTCCGCCGACGTCACCGTCGGCCACGGGGAGACGCACGCGCTCCTCGGCGCGAACGGCGCGGGCAAGTCCACCTTCGTCAAGGCGCTCACCGGCGTCATCACCCGCGACGCCGGCACCGTCACCCTCGACGGCGCACCCGTGACGCTGCGCTCCCCCGCCGACGGGTACGCCCGCGGCATCGCCGCGGTGTTCCAGGACCCCGCGCTCATCCCCGACCTCACGGTGCGCGACAACCTCCGGCTCACCGCCACCGACGCGAGCACCGTCGAGCAGCACCTCGCCGGGCTCGACATCCGGGGCCTCGACCTCGACGAGCGGGTGCGCGACATCCCGCTCCCGTTCCTCCGGATGATCGACCTCGCCCGCGCGCTGGCGCACCGGCCCCGGCTGCTCATCCTCGACGAGATCACCGCGGCTCTGCCGGCCGACCTCAGCGAGAAGGTCTTCGCCGTCATGGCCCGCCAGCGGCAGGAGGGCGGGTCGGTCCTGTTCATCTCCCACCGGCTCGAGGAGGTCGTCGAGCACTGCGACATGTGCACCGTCTTCCGCGACGGCGGCGACGTCGCACGCTTCGCCCCGAAGGAGGGCCGGGAGCAGCGGATCGTCGCCTCGATGCTCGGGGACCGGCTGGTCGAGGAGGCAGCGGAGGGCCGCCGGACCCGCACGGCGGGCCGGCCGGAGGTGGCGCCCCGACTCGTCGTGGAGGACCTCGGCGCGGGGGACATGCTCCACGACGTCAGCCTCGACGTCCGTCCGGGCGAGGTGCTCGGCCTCGTCGCGCTCGAGGGCCAGGGGCAGGACACGCTCTTCGACGTCCTCGCCGGGGACCAGCGCCCGCGCACCGGGGAGATCCGGGTCGACGGCGAGGTGCTCACGGCCCGCCACCCGGCCGCGGCGATCCGCAAGGGGGTCGTGCTCGTCCCCGCCGACAGGTCGTGGGCACTGCTGCCCAAGCGCTCCATCCGGGAGAACATCGCGTTGCCCTCCCGGGCGCGCGTCTCCCGCTGGGGGCCGATCAGCCGGCGGCGGGAGGACCGCGCCGTCGACCGGGCGGTCGCGCGACTGTCGATCGACACCCGGGCGGCCTCCCAGGCCCGGCGCCTGTCCGGCGGCAACCAGCAGAAGCTCACCATCGGGCGCTGGCTCGCCGAGGGGTTCGGCACGCTGCTCCTCTTCGACCCCACCCGCGGGATCGACATCGGCACCAAGCGCCAGATCTACGACCTCGTCCGCGAGGTCGCCGACTCGGGTGCCGCCGTCCTCATGTACACGAGCGAGCTGCGCGAGATCGGGCTCGTCTGCGACCGCGTGCTCGTCCTCTACCGCGGCACCGTCGTCGCCGAGCTGCCGGCGGACGCCGGTGAGGAGGCGCTGCTGCACGCCGCGCACGGGCTGCACGAGGCGGAGGTGACCACCTCGTGAGCGTCACCACCACCGTCCCCGAGCCGACCGGCCGGCTCACCCGCTTCCGCCAGCAGAACGGGTGGGTCGCGGGCGTGGCCGTGCTGCTGCTCGCGATGATCCTCGTCCGCTACCTCCAGGTGGAGAACTTCGGCGGCTTCGAGCTGCGCGCCCTCACGGCCGGCAGCCTCATGCTCGCGCTCCTCGCCATGGCCCAGGGGGTCGTCGTCCTGTCCGGGGGCATCAACCTCGCGGTCGGGGCGCTCATGGTGCTCGCCAACTGCTTCTCCGCCTGGCTCATGGAGGACGCGTCCCTCGGCACGAGCGTCCTCGTCGCCGTCCTCACCGTCGCCGGGACCGCGCTGCTCTCCGGGCTCATGGGCTGGATCGTCACGGTGTCCGGGATGCCCGACATCGTCGTCACCCTCGCGCTGCACTTCGCCTTCGTCGGCCTCGCGCTGCTCATCCTCGGCGGGCCGGGTGGCCGGGCGAACCCGCAGCTCTCCCAGCTGATCGTCGGCGGCTTCTCCAACCCCTGGCCCGCCCTGCTCTGGCTCACCGGCATCTACTGCCTGATCTGGATCCCCTTCCGGCGCAGCCGCGCCGGGATCGCGACCTACGCCATCGGCAGCGACCGGCAGGCAGCGTTCCTCGCCGGCATCGTCGTCAAGCGGGCGCGCGTCCACGCCTACGTCGTCTCCGGCGTGTTCGCCGGGCTCGCCGGCCTCGTGACGACGGCGCTGCTCGGCAGCGGCAGCCCGCAGGAGTCGATCGCCCTCGGCGCGCTCCTCGGCTCGGTCGCGGCCGTCGTCCTCGGCGGCGTCGCCCTCTCCGGCGGACGCGGCCAGCTGCTCGGCCCCGTCCTCGCCGCCTTCGTCCTCACCCTCATCCCGGCGATCCTGCTGAGCCTGGGGGTCAACCCGAACGTCGCAGTGCTGCTCGAGGGGCTGATCATCATCGGGGTGGTCATGCTCGGCGGCCTGCTCGAGCTGCGCAGGAGGAAGCTGTGAGCACCGCCGTCGCCCCTCCCCTCCCCAGGTCACAGCGCCTGCGGCGAGGGCTCACCGACCGACCGGTCATCGTCCTCGGCGTCGTGTTCGTCGTCTTCTACCTCGTGACGGCGCTGCTCGACCCGAGCCTGTTCACCATGCGAGGGCTGCGCTCGATCCTCCTGCTCGCCTGCCCGCTCGCGATCTTCGCGGCCGGCCAGACGCTCGCCTTCCTCACCGGCGGGATCGACCTGTCGGTGACGATGACGGCGAACGTCGCGGCCTACGTCGCCGCCACCCAGAGCGGCGCGGGACCGGTCCAGGCACTCGCCCTCGCTCTCGTCGTCGGCGCGGCCGCCGGCCTGGTCAACGGGGTCGGCATCGGCATCTTCCGCGTCCACCCGCTCATCATGACGATCGGCATGTCGAGCGTCCTGCTCGGACTCGTGTCCGTCGGGCTCTCGAGCGGCGGCTTCCTCTCCGGCCCCACCGTCGTGCCTGCGGTGCTGGAGACCGTCGGCGGCGGGACGCTCGTCGGGCCCGTCCCGCTCAACGCCGTCGTGTGGGCCGTCGTCTCCGTCGTCCTCGTCCTCGGGCTCGCCCGGACCGGGCTGGGACGCAACATCTACGGCGTCGGGGACAACCCGCTCGCGTGCCGGCTCTCCGGGGTCAAGGTGTGGCAGGTGCTCATCGCCACCTACGTCATCGTCGGCGTCCTCGCCGCGATCGCCGGCCTGCTCATCTCGGGCAGCAGCGGCTCCGTCGGCCCGAGCCAGACGAACTCCTTCCTGCTGCCGAGCATCGCCGCGGCCGTCATCGGCGGGACCTCGATCCTCGGCGGGGCGGGCGGGTACGGCGGCACCATCGTCGGCGCGCTCGTCCTCACCGTCCTCAACCGGCTGCTGCTCACCCTCGGCGTGGGACAGGCCGTCCAGCAGCTCGTGTACGGCGCGATCGTCCTGGCCCTGGCCTGGGTGTACGTCGCCGTCTCCGGGCAGCGGTCGGACTGAGACCGCGTCTCGGGCGGGAGGGGTGGTCAGGGGGAACACACGACGGGCGGCGCCGACCGGCAGGGCCACGTGCCCGGAGGCGGCGTCGCCGCGCGGACACCACGCAAGCACTCGACGAAGGAGGACTGTGCTGTGACAGCACATCGAATCGCCATGCTGGGCACCGGACTCATCGGTGACTTCTACACCGCCGCGCTCAACCGCGGCCGCACGAAGGACACGGTCGAGCTCGTCTACTCGCGCAGCGAGGAGCGCGGAGCCGCGTTCCGTGAGCGCTGGGGGGTGCCGCGCTCGACGACGTCGCTCGAGGCGGCCTGCGCCGACCCGGACATCGACACGGTCGTCATCGGGCTCCCCAACGACATGCACGAGGAGGCGGTGCGCCTGGCCGCCGAGAACGGCAAGGCGGTGCTGTGCACCAAGCCGCTGGGTCGCACCGCCGCCGAGGCCAAGCGCATGCTCGACATCGTCGAGGAGCACGGGGTGTTCGCCGGCTACCTCGAGGACCTCGTCTACACCCCCAAGACCCTCACCGCGGTGAAGTCGGTGCAGGACGGCGCGCTCGGGGACGTCCTGTGGGTCCGCTCGCGCGAGACGCACCCCGGTCCGCACAGCGCGTGGTTCTGGGACGAGAAGAAGGCGGGCGGTGGCGTCATCGTCGACCTCGGCTGCCACTGCATCGCGATCTGCCGCAACTTCGTGGGCAAGGGGAACCGGCCCGTCGAGGTCTTCTGCTGGAAGGACACGCTGGTCCACCCGATCAGCGCGGACGACCACGCGGTCGCCCTCATCCGCTTCGAGTCCGGCGCCATCGGGCAGTTCGAGGTCTCCTGGGCGTTCCGCGGAGGGCTCGACCTGCGCGACGAGGTCCAGGGCACCGAGGGCACGATCTGGCTCAACCACTTCCTGCGCACCGGCTTCGACATGTTCACCACCGGCAAGTCGGCCGGCTACGTCGCGGAGAAGGCGGAGACGACGAGCGGCTGGCTCTTCCCGGTGGGTGACGAGGTCACCGAGCTCGGCTACCTCGACATGTTCACCGACATGTTCGACTCCATGGACGCCGGGACCCGGCCGCAGGAGTCGTTCTACGACGGGTACGTCGTCAACGCGATCATCGACGCGTGCTACGCCTCCGCGCAGAGCGGTGCGTGGGCGCCGGTGGAGATCGAGGACTGGCGCGGGGGCACGACGCCGCGCATCTCCCGGTCCCCCGAGCTGCACGAGGGGCACGCCGTCATCAAGCGGGAGATCCTGCCCGACGGCCGGACCAAGGTGCTCTTCCAGCACCGGGAGACCGGCGAGATCCTCGAGACGGTCGGCCAGCCGGGCTGAGCGGTACCGCGGGCGGGTCCGGCGACGGCCCCGCCCGCGGCAGGCAGGTGGGGGCACCCGGGGGGAGGAGGAACCGCTCCCACCTGCCGCACACGAGCCGCTCCGGCGGCCCTTGAGAAATCAATGCACCACGCGGACCTCGCGACAGCCTGCGAATATTCGGTTCGCGCAATTTCGCGCGCCCGCACGACAAAGCCGCGAATTACATTTCTCAAATGCAGGACGAACCCTTGACAACCCCCACACCTGCGGACACTGTGAATAACTCCGTATGTTTACTCAGAGTGGAGGGGTCATGAGTAGACGATCCATTGCTGGATTGTTGTCGTTACCATTGGTGATGTCATTCTTCGTGGCCGCGCCGGCAGGGGCAGACCCTGTCGACGTGGCCGCGCAGGACGTCGCGGAGGAACGGACGTTCGCCGAGCTCTCGGCGACGGACGAGTTCGAGAAGGTCCGGCTGGCCTCGGTGCCGCAGCCGATGACCATGGACATCGCCGCCGACGGCCGGGTCTTCACGACCAGCCGCGACGGCGTCGTCCAGATCTACCACCCGGACACGGGTGAGACGACGGTCGCCGCCGAGCTCAGCGTCTTCGACGACCACCCGCTGCCGGCGCGCCCGGACATCGAGGGGTCCAAGAACCAGGAGGGCGGCCTCCTCGGCCTCACCCTCGACCCGGACTTCGAGTCCAACGGCTGGCTGTACGCCTACTACACGAGCCGCGAGGAGAACAACCACGTCCTCTCGCGCTTCACGCTGGTGGACGACGAGATCGACGTCTCCTCGGAGATCGTCATGCTCAAGGTCCCCTACGAGAAGACGAACTGCTGCCACGTCGCGGGCGACCTCGACTTCGACTCCGAGGGCAACCTCTACCTCAGCACGGGCGACGAGTCGACGCCCGACCTCAACAACCAGTACTCGCCCATCGACAACCGGCCGACCCACTGGTACAACGACGACCGCCGCACGTCGGGCAACACCAACGACCTGCGCGCCAAGATCCTGCGGATCACGCCCCAGCCGGACGGGACGTACACGATCCCCGAGGGCAACCTCTTCCCGCCCGAGACCTCCGACCCGGACCTCACGCGGGCCGAGATCTACGCGATGGGCTTCCGCAACCCCTTCCGCATCTCGATCGACCCGGCGACCGACCGGCTGCACATCGGCAACTACGGGCCCGACCGGCTCGGTGAGTGGACCGAGCGCGGGCCGTGGGGCTTCGACCAGTACATGGCGACGTCCGAGCCGGCGAACTTCGGCTACCCGTTCTGCATCGGGAACAACTACCCGTACCGGCCGTGGGACTACGTGACCGACCAGCCGCTCGGCGACTTCTACGACTGCGTGGGCGGCCCGGTCAACGACTCCCCGAACAACACCGGCCTGGAGAAGCTCCCGCCGGTCAAGCCCGCGACCATCTACTACCCGCGCAGCTGGGCCAACTGGCCCGAGTCGTGGGAGGGCTGGCCCGCCCAGGAGATCAACCCGATCCCCGAGCCCTTCCTCAACATGGGCTCCGGGGCAGGCGGCCCGATGTCCGGACCGGTGTACCGCTACGACGCGGACCTCGACTCCGACACGAAGTTCCCCGAGCACTACGACGGGCGCTGGTTCCTCCTCGACTACCACCGCGGCCACATCAAGACGGCCGAGCTGGACGAGAACGAGCAGGTCACCGCGATCGACGACTTCATGGCGGGCGAGTGGTGGGCCGGCCTCATGGACGGGCAGTTCGGCCCGGACGGCTCGCTGTACGTGCTCGAGGGCGGCTCGTTCGACACCGGCGCCAGCCAGGCGCTCTACCGCATCGACTACGTGAGCGACGACGGCGGGTCGGTGCCCGACGTCTGCCGCGCCGACGACTTCGCCGGCGAGGAGCTCGACCGCGAGCTGTGGTCGACGATCGTGCGGGAGAACCCCGACGGCTACCGCCAGGTGGACGGCGCGCTGGAGATCGACATGCTCCAGGGCGACATGATCAGCAACCACCTCAGCGGCAACATCCTGACCGACGGGCAGAACCTCGTGCTCACCGACCTCCCCGAGGGCCGGTGGGTCTCGGAGGTCACGCTCGAGATGCCGACGGGCGCGGTCGACTACGACCAGGCCGGGTTCATCGTCTACGAGGACGACGCCAACTTCACCAAGCTGGCGTACTTCCCGCCGTACGGCAACAGCACCGAGGCCCGGTTCGAGTACCTCTTCCACCAGGACGGCGAGATCCGCTACCAGGGCGACGTCGACGACCAGTACCTGTACAACGCGCCACGGACGCTGACCCTGCGGCTGACGAGCGACGGCACCAACGTCGCGGCCGCCTACTCCGTGGCCGGCAGCTCCTGGGTGAACATCGGACGTCCGGCGCCGGTCGGGCAGTACGAGGCGCCGAAGATCGGCTTCTTCGCCGTGCACGGCCCCGGCGCCATCCAGACACCGCAGACCGCGACGTTCAGCGACTTCTCGCTGTGCGGCCAGCAGGAGCCGACCCCGCCGGTGTGCGCCGCACCGACGCCCGACGCCGGCTACCGCGCGCTGTGGGACGGCGCCTCGCTCGACGGCTGGCGCCAGTCCGGGCCCGGTGGGCTCGCCGTCGTCCCGGACCCGGACCGCGAGGGCGCGTGCGCCCTCGAGACCATCGGTGACCCGGCCGGGCTGGGCATGCTCTGGTACGAGGAGGAGTTCGAGTCCTACCGGCTGCACGTCGACTTCAAGGCCGTGACGGAGGCGGACAACTCAGGCGTGTTCTTCGGGTTCCCGGACCCGGGTGACGACCCGTGGGTCGCGGTGCGCCAGGGCTACGAGATCAACATCGACGACACCGGCGGCAGCCCGAACGCCGCCGACAGCTCCAAGACCGGGTCGATCTACACCTACCAGGCCCCGACGTCGTTCCCGACGGTCGCCGGTGAGTGGAACGAGATGGTCATCGAGGTCGACGACCCGATGGTCAAGGTGTGGATCAACGGCATCCTCGTCAACGACTACGAGGACCCGGGCGACCTCGGCCGCGACCTGTCCTCCGGCTACATCGGGCTGCAGAACAACCGCGTGGAGGACAACGTGTTCTTCCGCGACGTCTGGGTCCAGGAGCTCGGGGACACGACCTGCCCCGACGAGCAGACCCCGCCCGAGGGCTACGTCTCGCTGTTCGACGGCGAGTCGCTCGAGGGGTGGACGCAGGCCGGTACCGGAGGCTTCGAGATCGGTGACTGCGGCGTGCTCCAGCCGCACGGTGGCATGGGTCTGCTCTGGTACGACGAGCAGATGTTCGAGGACTTCGTCATGCAGGTCGACTTCCGCGTCCAGAACCCGACCGACAACTCCGGGGTGTTCGTGCGCTTCCCGGACCCGGAGGGTGACCCGTGGAAGCCGGTGGACGACGGCTACGAGATCCAGATCTACGAGGCGGCGACCGACCCGATGACCCGCACCGGCTCGATCTACACCTTCGCGCCGGCCGAGCCCGTCGCCACCAACCCCATCGGTGAGTGGAACACGATGGAGATCGAGGCGATCGGCCAGGAGTACCGGGTGACGATCAACGACGTCGAGGTCGCGACGTACACCGGTGACGGCAGCCGCGGGCTCGAGGGCTTCGTCGGCCTGCAGAACCACGCCTCCGGCCAGCAGGCCGGGGACAACGTCGAGCTGCGCAACGTGTGGATCAAGGAGCTCACCCAGGAGGTCCCAGAGCTCACGGTCGACGCCACGCTCGAGCCGGGCGCGCCCGACGGTGACGGCCGCTGGTACGTCTCCCCCGTGACGCTCACGCTGGAGTCCAACGACCCGCAGGCGCAGCTGCTGTGGCGTCCGCGGACCGACGAGACGCAGTGGCGCACGTGGACCGAGCCGGTCACCTTCGATGAGGACGGCGTCTACAACATCGACTACAAGGCCGTGCGGCCGGGTAGTGGTGGTGGCGAGGAGCCGAGCGAGAAGGAGATCCTCGTGGGGTCCGGCGGGTTCGGGTTCAGCGAGACCGACTTCGCCGTCCAGCAGGGGGACACGATCAAGTTCCAGTACGTGCCGGGCTACCCGCACGACGTCGTCGTCACCGACGACGAGGGGAACGTGCTCGCCTCCCGTCCGGAGGGCTCGGACTGGGAGGACGACCCGTTCTACTTCGAGGCCACCGAGGCCGGTCGGTTCTACGTGTACTGCACGCCGCACGCGAACCTGCCCGACCTCACCGACCCGACGACGTGGCGCGGGATGGTCGCGACCTTCGAGGTGACCCCCTCCTCCTCCGGTGAGGAGCCGGTGGAGACGGGCATCAAGGAGATCGAGTTCCTCATCGACCAGACGGCGCCGGGCACCACGGCCGCGCTCGCCGGGGAGCAGGACGGGGAGGACTACACCGGTCAGGTCGCCCTGAGCCTCACGGCGCAGGACGCCACCTCCGGGGTCGCCCAGACCCACTGGCGGCTCGCCGGCGCCGAGGACTTCACGGTCTACGGCGGCCCGGTGACCTTCGAGGAGGAGGGCGAGCACACGGTGGAGTTCCGCTCGGCGGACATCGCGGGGAACGTCGAGGAGTGGCAGACGGTCACCTTCCGCATCGTCGGGCAGGAGGAGCCCCCGGGTGAGTGCCCGGACTCCGACACCCGCGAGACGGTCGTCGTCGGCGACGTCGACAGCCGGGTGCCCAACCACCGGACCGCGGACGGGTGCACGGTCAACGACCTCATCCGCGACGACGCGACGTGGGCACGTCCCGGGGAGTTCGTGCGGCACGTCCGTGACGTGACCGGCGTGCTCGTCTCCGACGGCGTGCTCACCGTCCGCGAGCGCGACGCGATCCTGCGGGCCGCGGCCCGCAGCGACGTCGGCAGCGGGAACGGCCGGGGGGCGGTGACGCTCCTGACGCTGAGCTAGGCCAGGGACGGGAGGACATCCGGGGCGGCGACCCACCGCCGCCCCGGAGGTCCTCCGCCGTGATCAGCGCGTCCCCCTCGTGTCCCTCACCCCCCTCGCGCTGACAGCTCACCTATTACCAGACCGTGACACCAGGCCGGCGGCGGAGCAGTATCGGGGGATGGGCCAGGACCTGAGGCAGGAGATGCGCGGCGTCCTCGACGCCTGGGCGCAGGCGATCGTCGCCAACGACGCCGACCGGATCGGCGCCTACGCCGCGCAGGACTGGGTGCTCGTCGGCACGGGCGGCACGGTCGACCGCCGGCAGTTCCTCGACCTCGTCCGCAGCGGGCGGCTGACGCACGAGGAGATGGGCTTCGAGGTGCTCGACGTGCGGGAGCTGGGCGACGTCGTCGTCGTCCTTGCGCACGGGACCAACTCGGGCCACTGGGAGGGCCGGTCCTTCCACGAGGACGAGTACACGACCGACGTCTTCGCCCGGGACGCCGACGGCGCGTGGCGGTGCGTCGTCACGACGCTGACGCCGCGGGCGCAGTGACGGCCCGCCCCGCGCGTCGGGAATGATGGGGCCGTGAAGCTCTTCGACCGCCGGCGCGCCGCCGAGGTCCCGCCCGACGTCGAGCGGGAGACCGCACCACCGCACGACGCTCGTGCGGTCGGCCCGGGCGCGGAGAGCCGCCGAGCTCCGACGCCGGCGAGCCGTGAGGTGCGGTCCCCCGCTCCCCCCAGTCACGCCTCGTGGCGCAACGCCCGGATCTGCTCCAGCCGGAAGCCCGACCACCACCGGTCCCCCGTCGCCACCACCGGCGCCGAGCTGAGCTCAAGCGCCTTCACCAGTCGCAGCGCCGCGGGGTTGGCATCCAGGTCCACGGACCTCGAAGTCCACCCCGGCACGCTCCGCATCGTCAGCAGACATGCCCCGCACCCCTGCCGGCTGTACACGACCACATGAGTAGCCATCACGTGGACGCCTTCGCCCCCCGCCGCATGCTCCTCGCAGGCCGTGACGCCGAACGCGTCGCCGCCGACCTCGCACGGGCGCTGCCCGAGCTCGAGACCCGGACGGTTCGGCACGGCCCGCTGACGGAGGAGGACGCAGCGTGGGCCGACAGCTACGTCGGCTTCACCGTCCCTCCCGGCCTCGAGCGCTCGGGCATCCGCTGGATGCACCTGCCGATGGCCGGGGTTGACCGGGTCGTCGCCGACCTCGCCGGGACCGACGTGGTCCTCACCCGGACGGTCGGCGCGATGCCGCGCCGCATCGGCAGCTACGTCCTGGCCCACCTCCTCGCCGACGCCTGGCACCTGCGCGAGTACGCCGCCCAGCAGCTCGTCGCCCGGTGGGAGCCGCTCGGGCCCGCGCGCGTCGAGGGGAGCACCGCCGTCGTCCTCGGGACCGGGGAGATCGGCTCGGGGGTCGCCGGAGCGCTGCGCGCCGGCGGGTACCGCACGGTCGGCGTCAACACGCGGGGCACCGCCGCGCCGGCCTTCGACGACGTCGTGGCCCTGACGGACGCCGGTCCCCACCTCGCGGAGTGCGCCGCGCTCGTCGGTGCCCTCCCCCTCACCGACGCCACCCGGGGGCTCATCGACGCGGGCCTCCTCGCCCGGCTCGACAGCGCCGTCGTCGTCAACGTCGGCCGCGGCGCGAGCCTCGTCCCGGACGACCTGCGGGCCGCGCTCGACGCCGGCCACGTGCGCCGCGCGGTCCTCGACGTCCACGAGACCGAGCCGCTGCCCGCCGAGGACTGGCGCTGGCGCGACCCGCGCGTCACCGTCACCCCCCACATCTCGGGCCCCACCGAGCCGCAGGACGTCGTCGAGGCGGTCCTCGGCGCCTACGAGGCGCTCACCGCCGGGCGCCGTCCGCCGCTCGCCGTCGACCTCGGGCGCGGCTACTGACAGCGGCTCACAGGTCGTGCTCGGCGAGCTCGCGGAACTCGTCGGGCACCCCGCCCCGGCGCATCGTCGCCGGCAGGTAGCCGACGGCGGAACGGCCGAACCGTTCCCGGGCGGCGTCCATCGAGCGGTCGAGCGCCCAGCGGGCCGCGCCGGTGGGCGAGCCGGGGCGCCACGGGTCGGGAGGCGGCAGCTCGAGCTCGAGCTGGACGGCCACCTGGGTGGTGAGCTTGGAGACGGAGACGGCGAGCAGGGTGATCTCCGGGCGCTCCTCCTCCTGGTCCCCGATGGCCTGCCACGCGAGCTGCTCGGCGACCTCGGTGATCGTCAGGGTGGCCGAGACCGGGGCGGCGAGCGTGTGTGCCCGCGTCACCGCGCGCATCCCCGCGAAGCGCACCCGCACGGTCACCGTCCGCCCGGCCCGCCCCTTCGCCCGCAGCCGCCCGGCGACCCGCTCGGCGAGGTGGCTGAGCACCTCGCGCACGAGCTCACGGGTGGGCACCACCCGGCGCATCGCCGACTGCGCCCCGACCGACCCGGCGCGGGTGTGGGTGCTCACCCGGCGCGGGTCCTCGTTGTGGGCCAGGCCGTGGAGCGTGGAGCCGACGGCCCGCCCGAGCAACCGCTCGACGGCCTTGCGGTCGGAGCGGGCGAGGTCGCCGATGGTGTGGATGCCGCGGTCGGCGAGCCGCTGCTCGGTCACCGGGCCGACGCCCCAGATGAGCGAGACGGGCAGCGGGTCGAGGAACTCGCGCTCGGTCCCCGGCTCGACGACGACGAGCCCGTCCGGCTTGGCCACCTGCGAGGCGATCTTCGCCAGGTGCTTCGTGCTCGCCGCGCCGACCGAGATCGGCAGGCCGACCTCCTCCCGCACCCGCCGGCGCAGCAGCCGGCCGATCTGCTCCGGCGGCCCGAAGAGGTGGGTCGCGCCGGACACGTCGAGGAAGGCCTCGTCGATGGAGATCCGCTGGACGAGCGGAGTGACGTCGCGCAGGACCGCCATGACCTCGTCGGCCAGCCCCTGGTAGCGCTCGAAGCTGCCCCGGACGAAGGTGAGCCCCGGGCACAGCCGGGCGGCCCGCCAGCCGGGCATGCCGCCGCTCACCCCGTGCGCCTTCGCCTCGTAGGACGCGGCGAGCACGACCCCGCCGCGCGCGCTGCCGCCCACGGCGATCGGCCGCCCCCGCAGGGACGGGTCGAGCAGCTGCTCGACCGAGGCGTAGAACGCGTCGAGGTCGGCGTGCAGGATGGTGGGCCCGCTGGACACGGCACCATCATACTCGAACAGTTGTTCGACGGCGAGGGTCGTGCGGATCCTGCCACCATGTCCGCCCGGTGCCCCCTCCCGGCCCGCGCGGAACGGCGTGTCGCGCGCGTGTCGCCGACTTCGTGGCAGGTTCCGCGCGGCAGGAGGCCGGCCAGCGGCCCGCGCCCGCGCCCCCTGGTCAGATCGCGTGCGCAGGAGGACCATGGACGGCATGGGACGCATCGTCGCGCTGCCCGCGCGGGGCGAGGTACTCACCGACGTACGCGGCGGTGACCGGTGCCTTCGCGTGTCGTGGCACGACGCCGACGGCGTGGTCGTCGTGTCCGTCTGGCACGGTGACGTGTGCGCCGGCACGGTCCGGGTGGCCGCGCAGGACGTCCCGGACCTCGTCGCCGCCCTCACCCAGGGGCTGGCGCGCGGCTACGACGCTCCCGCGCTCGGCCGCCCCGGGTAGCGCGCCGCGCGTGCGGCGTGTCACCGCCGTCGGGCACAGTGCAGGGGTGAACGAGGACCAGCCGGGCGGCCTGCGCGTCGAGCGCCGCCCCGACGCACCCGTCGACCCGGCGCGGTGGCCGGACTCCGTGCCCGCCGTCGCCCACGTCCTGGAGCACGGTCTCGACATCCCGCCAGGCGTGACGTTCCTCGTCGGGGAGAACGGGTCGGGCAAGTCGACCGTCGTCGAGGCCGTCGCCGAGGTGCGCGGCATCCCGCCCGACGGCGGCTCGAGCGACCACCACAGCGGGGCCGACCGCGGCCGGGGCACCGACCGTTCCGACCTCGGCGAGCGGCTCCTCGCGGTCCGGCGCGGAGCCGGCCCGCGCACGCGCACCGGGTTCTTCCTGCGCGCCGAGACCATGCACCGGTTCGTCACCTACCTCGAGGACGCGAGCCGGCTCGACGAGGAGCACGAGCCGGGCGCGCACCCGCTCCACCGGCTGAGCCACGGGGAGTCCTTCGTCGAGATGCTGACGAGCCGGTGGGTGCGCGGCGCGGGGACGGTCCTGCTCGACGAGCCGGAGTCGGCGCTGTCCTTCATGACCTCGCTCGCGCTGCTCGACGTGCTCGCCCAGCTCTCCGCCGCCGGCCGCCACGTCCTGTGCGCGACGCACTCCCCGCTCCTCACCGCGCTGCCCGGCGCGCGGATCCTCCAGCTCGACGGCGAGGGGATGCACGAGGTCGCGTGGGCGGACCTCGACGTCGTGCGGCACTGGCGCGCGTTCCTCGACTCACCCGGCCGCTACCTGCGCCACCTCCAGGAGCCGGCGGACGGCTGACCGGCTCAGCGGGTGATGTCGCGCGCCTCCGGCTCCTCCCGCGGGCCACCGACGGGCGGCACGACCGCGACCGACGCCATCGAGCGGGAGAGCACGCCCTGGCTCACCGAGCCGAGCAGCAGACCGGCGAACCCGCCCAGGCCGCGGCTGGCGACGACGATCAGGCGCGCCTGGGCCGACTCGTCGACGAGCGCGCTCACCGGGTGCTGATGGAGGATCTCGAGCTCGACCTCGACCCCGGGGTGCTCGCGCGCGACCTCCTCGACCTTGGAGCGGACGCTCTCCGTGAGCGCCTGCATGCGGTCGACGAGGTCCGCGTACCACTCCCCCGGCGGGACACCGGGAGGGGCCTCGACGTACTCGGCGCGCACGACCCGCAGCGGGGCCCCCACTCCCTCGGCGTGCCGCAGCGCGAAGCGCAGCGCCTCGTCGGCCTGCACCGACCCGTCCAGGCCGACGACGACGGGCCCGCCCTCGACCCCGCCGCGGACGACGACGACGGGGCACCGGGAGTGCAGGGCGACCTGCTGGGACACCGAGCCGACGAGGACGCCACCGATGCGGCCGTGCCCCCGGGCGCCGAGCACGACCATGCTCGCCTGCCGGGACGCCTTGATGAGCTGCGGGGCCGCCGGCCCCACGCGGACCTCGGTCGTCACCGCGAGGTCGGGGAACTCGGCGCGGACGCGCTCGAGCGCCGCGGCGCACACCTCGCCACCGATCTCGTCCGGGGTCGCGACGTCGACGACCGCGAAGCCGCCCATCGCATGGACGTAGACGAACGCGTGGACGATGTGGAGCGGGGACCCGAGACGCGCGGCCTCGGCCGCCGCCCAGAGCAGCGCCGACTCGGACAGGCCGGAGCCGTCCACACCGACGACGACAGCGCCTGCGGGGGCTGGAACGGAGTTGATGGTCATCGTGTGCCTCCTCCTGTCCTTGGTACCAGAGATCGGGCCGTCCCGCCGGGGGACGACCGGGGTCAGCCGCCCATGACGTGCCGGTCCACCCACTGCTCCCAGGTGGGGAGCGCAGGAGGTGCCGCCGGTGCCTGCCCTGTCCTACCTCCACCGTCCTCCCCGGCGGCCACGCGGGTCGAGGGACCTAGGACCCTGGCACGCCGGGTTCCCTCCCCCACTTCGCCCCGATCCGCGGACCGACCTGGCACACTGAGGCCCCTGCCACGACAGGAGACCACGTGGAACCGACCCTGGCGCCCGACGACCCGGTGGACCTCGACAACTGCGCCCGCGAGCCGATCCACGTCCCCGGTTCGATCCAGCCGCGCGGCGTGCTCCTCGTCCTCCACGGCGACGTCGTCGTCCAGGCGACCGGCACCGTCGCCGCGCTGCTCGGCCGCCCGCTCGACGCCGTCCTGGGCCACCCGCTGGCCGACGTCGTCGGTGAGCACGCGGCCGCCGTCGTCACCGCGCACGCGGCGGCTCCCGGTGACGTCCAGGAGCGCAACCCCGCGCTCGTCCACCTGCCCGACGGACAGCCGTGGGACGCGATCCTCCACCACCCGCCGGGCGCGGAGGACCTCCTCGTCCTCGAGCTCGAGCCGGCCGAGGGCGCGCGGCCGCTGAGCCACACCGGCACCTACCACCAGGTGCGCGGCAGCCTCGCCGAGCTCAACCGCGCCCACTCGCTCCGGGACCTGTACGAGGTCGTGGCGGGCGAGGTGCGCCGGCTCACCGGGTTCGACCGCGTCATGGTCTACCGGTTCGACGCCGACCACAACGGCGAGGTCGTCGCCGAGGCACGGCGTGAGGACCTCAACGCCTTCCTCGGCCTGCACTACCCGGCCACCGACATCCCCGCGCAGGCCCGCGCGCTGTACGAGAAGAACTGGATCCGGCTGATCTCCGACATCGGCTACACCCCCAGCCCGCTCGTTCCCACGCTCAACCCGGTCACCGGCGCGCCGCTCGACCTCACGCACGCCGCGCTGCGCTCGGTCTCCCCGATCCACGTCGAGTACCTGCAGAACATGGGCGTCACGGCGTCGATGTCGATCTCGCTGCTCGAGGACGGGAGGCTGTGGGGCCTCATCGCCTGCCACCACTACTCCGGGACGCACGCCCCGCCGTACGAGGTGCGCGTGGCGGCGGAGTTTCTCGGCTCGGTCCTGTCCCTGCGGCTCATCGCCCAGGTCGAGGAGGACCGGCTCGCCGCCGCCCACCGCGTGGCGCGCGACCTGGCCGGGCTCGTCGCCGCCACCCGTGACGAGCACCTGCCGCTCGCCGAGGCGCTCGTGCGCCGGCCCACGCTGCTGAGCATCATGGAGGCCGACGGCGTCGTCGTCCGGGCCCAGGGGCGCACCGCCACGGCCGGTGACGCGCCCGCCGACGCCGACGCCCTGCTGCGGTGGGCCGCCGGGACCGGTGAGGAGATCGTGGCGACCGACTCGTTGCGGCGCGACGCCCCGCTGGTGGCCGCGGCCGTCCCCGACGCCGCCGGCGTCCTCGCGCTCAACCTCGCCGAGGGGGACGCCGTCGTCTGGCTCCGCCGTGAGGTCGCCCGCTCGGTCGACTGGGGCGGGGACCCGCACAACAAGGCGATCGCGCTGCGCGAGGGCGACTCCGTGCGCCTGTCGCCGCGCAAGTCCTTCGACCGCTGGCGCGAGACCGTGCGCGGGGAGAGCCTGCCGTGGTCCGAGGAGGAGCTCGACACCGCCGCCGTGCTGCGGCGCCACGCCGTCGAGGCGCTCTACCTGCGCGGGCTGGCGGACAGCCGCGCGGCAGAGATCCTCCACCGCTCCTCCCTGCCGACCTCGCTGCCGGAGGCGCCGGGCTGGTCCATCGAGGCGCGCTACACCCCCGGGGACGGCGGGCGGGTCGGCGGGGACTGGTACGACGCGCTGTGCCTGCCCGACGGGCGCCTGGCCATCGCGGTCGGGGACGTCGCCGGGCACGGCATGGCGGCCGCCTCGACGATGGGCCAGCTGCGCAACGCGCTGCGCGCGCTGCTCGTGCGGGACAGCTCACCGGGCGCGGCCACCAGCGGGCTCGACGCGCTGGCCAAGTGGACGATGTCCGGGGAGATGGCCACCCTCCTCGTCGCCGTCATCGACACAGTCACCGGCCGGATGGAGTACGTCCGGGCCGGCCACCTGCGACCGCTCGTGCTGGACGCCGACGGCAGCGCCGGCTGGCACACCGACGTCGGCACGCTGCCGATCGGCTACGGGAGGGGCGCACCTGTGACCGGTGTGCTCGACATCCCCGCCGGCGGCGGGGTCGTCCTGTTCACCGACGGCCTGGTCGAGCGGCGGGGCACCCCGCTGCCCGACGGCCTGGAGCAGCTGCGGGCGGCCTTCAGCGGTCCGGGGGCCGGCGACCTCGACGCGCTCATCGCCTGCGTGCGCGACCCGCGCTCCGACGACGACGCGACCGCCGTCGTCGTGCGCCGGCACTAGGCCGCGGCACGACGACGGCGGCGCCTCACACGGTGGCCGGAGCCTTGCTCAGCGCGTCGGTGAGCAGGGCGATGAGCATCTCGAGCTGGACGTCGGTGACGACCTCCTCGTCCGAGCCGTCCAGCGCCCGCGCCGCGAGGCCCGCCTTGCTGCCGATGAGCTCGGCGATGCGGGTGTCGAGCGTCTGGGCGGCGATGATCCGCCACGCGGTCACCGGCTCGGGCTGCCCGATGCGGTGGACGCGGTCGATCGCCTGCGTCTGCTCGGCGTCGGTCCAGGAGAGCTCGGCGAGCACGAGGTTGGACGCCACCTGGAGGTTGATGCCCACGCCGGCGGCAGTGAGGGAGCACACCGCGACCGAGACCTCGGGGTCGGTGGTGAAGGCGTCGATGTTGCGCTGGCGCGCCGTCGGCGTCTGGTCACCACGGATCGAGGCGTAGCGGATCCCGCGGTGCTCGAACAGCGCCTCGGCCTCGTCCATGACGTCGATGTGCTTGGCGAAGAAGACGACCTTGCCGACGTTGCGGGCGAGCTGGGCGGCGTAGTCCGCGGCGGCGCCGCCCTTGGCGGTGCCGATGCGGCGCATCATCGTGAAGACGTTGTCCTCCGACTTCGTCTCCGACGTGCGTGCCGTCTCCCACACCGCGACCTGCCGGACGAGGTCGTGGTCGATGCCCTCGTGGACGTTCTCGCCGTACTTCGTCTCCAGCGCCCGCTCGTAACGGGTGACGAGACGACGGGCCAGGGCCCGCTCGGCGTCGCGGATCGAGCGGCCGGCGTCGTCGTCGAGCTCGACGAAGACGTCGGCCACCCGGCGTGCCGGAAGGTCGGCGGCGACGTCGATCTTGCGCCGGCGCACGATGCCGCACTCGATGACCGCCTGGCGGGCGGCGGCGTAGAACCCGCGGTCGGAGGGCACCAGGCCGGTGTCCTCCAGGGCCTCCATGAGGTCCCCGAGCGGCTTCTCCTCGTCGATCCAGCCGAGGAACTGCCAGATCGCGGTGAAGTCCTCGATGTCGTTGATGAGCGGGGTGCCGGTGAGCGCCATGAGCAGCGGCTCACCCGGACGCGAGCGGAGCTGCTCGGACAGGTGCAGGACGTGCTGGGAACGCTGGGACTTCTTGTTCTTGATGAAGTGCGCCTCGTCGACGACCAACCCGCGCGCGTTCAGCCCGAGGCTGCCGAGCCAGCCGACGTGCCGGTCGAGGATCTCGTAGTTGACGACGAAGATGTCGGCGAAGGCGTCGACGTCCTCACCGTCGCCGTGGATGACGGTCGCGCGGTGCGCCGGGGTCCACAGCTCGGCCTCGCGCGCCCAGTTCGTCTTCACGACGTTGGGCACGACGACGATGAGCGGGTAGGCGTCGGCGGCCTGCGCGGCGAGCAGCGCCTGCGCCGTCTTGCCCAGGCCCGGCTCGTCGGCGAGCAGGAAGGTGCGGTGGCCCTCCGCGGCGGAGGCGACGACCTGCGCCTGGTGCGGCATGAGCTCCAGCCCCGGGCGCACCTGCGTGGCCGGCACCTCGGGCAGCGTCATGCAGGCGGCCTCCCCGCCGTACTCGAAGGAGCGCAGGAGGGGCTCGATGAGCTCCCAGCCGGCGAGCCGGCGGGGACGGGGCGGAGGCTTGCGCACGGCGTCGTAGGCCGGCTCGAGGAAGGGGTTGGACATCTGCCGCGAGATCACCGACCGCGGCACGACGCGCCGCAGCTCGACGACGGTCTCGACCTGCTCCGGCTCGGGCTCCTCCTCGGGGACCTCGTAGCCGGCGTCGGTGAGCATCTCGCGGCGCAGCTCGCGGGCGTCGGGGCTGACGACGGCGTCGTCGGCGAGGAGCGCGAGGAGCGTGGAGTCACGGGCCGCGGTCACCGCGAGGATCGTCGCGATGCCCTCGAGCCGCTTGAGCTCCTCGCCGCGCCGTGCCTCGGACAGGGACGGGTCGGCCTTGAGCCGGGCCCGCTCCTCCCGCACGAGCAGGGCGACGGCCTGGAACTTCGTCCGGATCGAGGGCCGGGCGGCGCCGCGCTTGACGGCGGCCTCGACCTCACGGACGGCCTGGGCGAGCACCGGGATGATGCCGGTGTTGTCGCGATGACGGGTGCGGCGCTGGGTACGCGCCGGCCCGCGGCGGGCGCCGGACTGGCGCTGGGCTCGTTGAGCCACCGATGTCTCCTCCGGGGTGACGGTGATCGTCGCGTCGTTCCACACGAGGCACCGGCCGACGAAACGTCGGCCTCGAAGGCGCCAGGGCGCTGAGCAGGCGGTCGGTGCGGCCCGACCGGACGCTGCTGCGACGTCGCCAGCCTATCGCGCCTCCCGCCGTGCCGTGACCCGGATCGCCGTGGCCGATCTCACCCTCGGTGCGCGACGTCGACCGCCCGCGCCCACGCCGCGACGTCGTCGGGCAGGACCGGCGGGTCGAGCGGGCCGCCGGCGAGGAGCTCGACGACCTGCGGGGCGGGGACGCGCGCACCCGACCCGCGGGTGAGGAAGCGGCCGGCGACGAGGCCGCGCGCGCACCGCTCCCCACGGCGGGTGAAGACCTGCTCGAGGTAGGCCACCCGCTCGTCCCAGCCGATCACCCGGGTGGTGATCTCCACCGGGTCCCCGAGGCGCAGCGACCGGCGGTAGGTCATCGACGACGCCGCGACGACCGGGTACCAGCCCTTCTCACGCAGCCGCCCGAAGCCCCCGACGTCGGCGATGTAGTTGCTCCGCCCGATGTCCATCATCTGCAGGTAGGTGCCGTTGTTGACGTGGAGGTACAGGTCGAGGTCCGCGGGCGTCACCCGCAGCCGCGTCACCGACGGGTCGAGGACGTGGATGGCGGGCACGGTGCGGCGCGGTCGCGTCGTCGCGAGGAGCAGGTGGAGCTGTCTGGACACCCCGGCACGCTACAGTGCTGGAGACCGCTCACATCGCCAATGTCGGCGCCGATGAGCAGGCGTGTCCACCGCAGCGGGTGGCGGGCGCGCCCTTGACCCAAGGAGTCCTCATCATGGCGGACCTGCGCCGTTTCGTCTCCGACCACAAGGTCGGCGTCTCGCTCGTGACCGCGGGCATCCTCGTCGTCGGCGGGGTCATCGGCGGGGTCGCCGTCGCCGGGAGCCCGGACGAAGGCTCGGCCACCGTGACGGCCGTCGTCGACGGCGACACCATCGACGTCGAGCTCGGCGGCAAGGAGCAGCGGGTACGGCTGCTCAACGTCGACACCCCCGAGGTCGACGGGTGCCTCCACGAGGAGGCGACGGCGTTCCTCGCCGAGCGCATCCCGCCCGGGACCGAGGTGGAGCTCGAGCTCGACGAGGAACACCACGACCAGTACGACCGTCTGCTCGCCGGTGTCGTCGAGGGCGGGCAGCTCGTCAATGCCGAGATCGCCCGCCAGGGCCTCGGCGTGGCCGTGCTCATCGAGCCGAACGACCGGTTCTACGACGACGTCCTGAGCGCGCAGGAGGAGGCGGAGGCTGACGGTCTCGGGCTGTTCTCCCAGGACGTCGCGTGCACGCTGCCGGCGCAGGTCGGCGCGTACGCCGGGCAGGTCGAGGACCTCGAGGCGAGGGTGGCGGCAGTCGTCACCATCGAGCAGGCTGACGGCTGGGCCGCCGAGGCCGCCACCGTCGCGACCGTCGGCTCCGCCCTCGCGGCGATCTTCGACGGCGACGAGGGCCACTTCCCCCTCCTCGCCCACACCGGTGACCGGTCCTCCCTGCAGAGGGACGCAGAGGACGCCGACGCCCGGCTGGCCGCCGCCCAGGAGCAGGTGGACGAGGTCCGGCGTGCCGAGGAGCAGCGCCTCCAGGAGGAGCAGGAGCGGCAGGAGCAGGAGGAGCGGGACCGCGCCGAGGCCGAGCGTCTCGCCCAGGAGGAGGCCGAGCGTCTCGCCCGGGAGGAGGCCGATCGCCAGGCACGTGAACAGGCGGAGCGCGAGGAGGCAGAGCGGCGGGCCGCCGAGGAGAGCACGCAGCAGGAGCCGAGTGGCAGCGCCTACTACGAGAACTGCGCCGCGGCGCGGGCCGCGGGTGCGGCGCCGGTGCTCGTCGGACAGCCGGGCTACGGCCGCCACCTCGACCGCGACGGTGACGGCATCGGGTGCGAGTCATGACCGGCCCGGCCAGCCGCCTCACGGCGGGTGGCCGCTCGTAGCGGCAGGTGATGGAGCCCGGGGGTCTGGACCGGGCCGGTCACCCTGCTCAGCCAGGGGCCCTGCCCGGTCATTCCCCCGAGCCCCAGGTCTCCAGCTCGGCGACCGCCCCTGACGCGGCCGCCCCCAGCGCAGCGGCCACGCGGCGGGCGAGCTCGGCGTCGGCGAGGCAGGGGACGTCCTCGGGCGCGACCCAGCGCCAGTCACGCAGCTCCTCCGGAGGCAGGCGCGGCTCCCCGGCGAGCGTCCCGCCGTCGTAGACCAGCATGAGTCCCTCCCCCAGCCCGGGGCGCGGGGCGACCCAGTCGAGGACGAGGAGCCGGCCGACGCGCAGGTCGGCCCCCAGCTCCTCACGCAGCTCGCGCGCGCACGCGGCCCGCGGCGCCTCGTCCGGCTCGACCGCGCCGCCGGGCAGCAGCCACGTGGCGCCGTGGACGGGCTCGACGAGGAGCACCCGCCCGGGCGTGTCGCGGACCAGCGCGTGGGCCGCCATCCGGCGCGGCGGGCCGTCCCTGCCCATGCCCACCAGTCTGCCGTGGGACGCAGCCACTGCGCCCGTCTCGGCGCATGGACCCGACATCTCGGGCCGTCCGTCGCTGTGCGAGGATCCTCGACATGTATCGGCTGCACCTGACCTCGCGGAGGCACATCGACCTCGCGCTGGTGCACACGATGGCCTGTCGGGCCTAGCGCCGCGGCACTCTCTCCGTCCTCCGACGGGCCTGCCGCACACGTCTTCGCCCCCGGCCCTAGGAAAGGACATCGGTCTGTGACCTCGACGATGCGCGCTCTCGTGCTGCGCGACCACGGCGACCTCGACGCCCTCCGCCTGGAGGACGACTACCCCCGGCCCGCGCTCGTCCCCGGGCACGTCGTCGTCCGGGTGACCGCGAGCTCGTTCAACTACCACGACATCTTCACCGTCAACGGGATGCCGGGGATCACCCTGCCGCTGCCCGTCGTCATCGGGCTCGACGTCGTCGGGGTGGTCGAGGAGGTCGCACCGGACGTCACCGGCTGGCAGCCCGGGGACCGCGTGCTCGTCCACCCGCTCGACGCGTCGGGCAACCTCATGGGCGAGCAACGCGACGGCGGCATGGCCGAGTACTGCCTCGTCGAGGCCGGCCAGCTCATCGCGATCCCCGACGCCGTCACCGACGTCCAGGCCGCCGCCCTGCCGGTCGCCTACGGCACGGCGCACCGCATGGTCGTCGGCAAGGGCGCGGTCCACCCCGGGGACAAGGTGCTCGTCCTCGGCGCCTCCGGCGGCGTCGGCACCGCCTCGGTCGTCCTTGCCAAGAAGCTCGGCGCGCACGTCGTCGCCGCCGCCGGCAGCGACGAGAAGGCCCAGCGCCTGCTCGAGATCGGCGCCGACGAGGTGCTCAACTACCGCGAGGTCGACTTCTACCAGTGGGTCAAGGAGCACTACGGCAAGCCGGCCCGCTGGAGCACCGAGACCGGCATGGACGTCGTCATCAACTTCACCGGCGGCGACACCTGGCACCCCACCCTGCGCAGCACCAAGCTCGGCGGGCGCATCCTCGTGTGCGGCGCGACGGCGGGGTACGACCCGGTCGAGGACCTGCGCTACATCTGGTCCTTCGAGCTGCAGGTCATCGGCTCCAACGGCTTCGCGACCGAGGACTTCGAGGCGCTCCTCGCCATGGTCGCCGCCGGTGAGCTCGACCCGCCGGTCTCCGACGTCCTGCCCCTGTCCCAGGCGGTCGAGGGGCTGCGCAAGGTCCGCGACCGCGAGGTCCTCGGCAAGGTCGTCGTCACCCCGTGGGAGCGCGCGTGACGACGGCCGCCGAGCTCGAGGAGCGTCTGCTCGCCTCCCCGTTCCACCGCTGGCTCGGCCTGCGGGTCGTGTCGGTGAGCCCGCAGGAGCTGCGCCTCGCCGCCACCTGGCGCGAGGAGTGGGACAACGGCACCCCCGAGCGGGTCACCCACGGCGGAATCCTCGCCACCCTGCTCGACCTCGCCGCCGACTGGGCGCTCGTCGCCTCCCTCGGCAGCCCCGCCCCGACCATCGACTTCACCACCCACTTCCTGCGCGCCGCGACCCCGGGCGACCTCGAGGTCGTCGCCCGGCCGGTCAAGCTCGGCCGCTCGCTCACCGTCGCCGAGGCCGAGGTGCTCGACGGCGCCGGCAGGCAGGTCGCCGTGGGCCGCGGCACCTACGCGACCTTCGCGCCGAGCACGACGGCCGGTGGTGGCGGCTCGTGAGCCGCAACCAGGGCGACCGGATCGCCGCCGACCGCCCCGACACCCCCGCCGTCGTCGGGGTGGGTCCCGAGGGCACGACGACGCTCACCTACGGCGAGCTGGAGGCCCAGGTCCAGGCGCGCGCCGCGCAGCTCCACGCCCGGATCCGGCCCGGGCAGACCGTGGGGATCCTCGGGCTCAACTCCCCCGCCTGGCTCGTCGCGTTCTACGCCGTCCAGCGGGCGGGCGGCGTGCCCGTCCCGGTGAGCCACAAGCTGCCGGCCGTGACCCTCGGGTACGTCCTGCGGGACGCCGGGGTCGAGCTCCTCCTCGTCGACGACTACACCCGGGACCTCGTCCCGACCGACGCCGAGCTCCTCGACCTCGCGACGCCCGCCCCGCCGTCGTCCTTCACCAGCGTCGTCCCGCAACCGCAGGACACGGCGATGATCCTCTACACCTCAGGCTCGACCGGGCGGCCCAAGGGCGTGCTCCTGTCCCAGGCGAGCCACCTGTGGGTCATCGACCAGACCGCGCGGACCGTGGCTCCCGGGAGCACCCGCGTGCTCATCTCCGCGCCGCTCTACCACATGAACGCGCTGACCAACTCCCAGCGCTCGCTCGCCTCGGGCGCGACCGTCGTCCTGCTGCCGGCCTTCGCGCCCGAGGCGTTCGTCGACGCCCTCGAGGCCCACGAGGTCACCGAGCTCAGCGGCGTCCCACCGATGTTCGCCATGCTGCTCCAGCGCCCCGAGCTGCTCGCCGGCCGCGACCTGTCCTCCGTGCGCGCCGTCTACATGGGCTCCGCGCCCGCCGCCCCCGCCCTCTTCGACCAGCTCCGGGAGACCTTCCCGAACGCCGAGATCCTCTTCGGCTACGGGACGACGGAGTCCGGGCCGGTCGTCTTCGCCCCGCACCCCGCCGGGCTGCCCACCCCCGACGGCTCCGTCGGCGTCGCCAACCCGGCCGTCGAGCTGCGGCTCGTCGACGAGCAGGGCCGCCCCACCGAGGGCCGCGGCGTGCTCGAGATCCGCAACCCCGCACTGCTCAGCGGCTACCACAACCGGCCCGACGTTCCCGTCCCGGTGACCCCCGACGGCTTCCACCACACCAAGGACGTCTTCCGCGTCGACGAGGACGGCTTCCACTACTTCGCCGGCCGCGAGGACGACATGTTCACCTCCGGCGGGGAGAACGTCTTCCCCCGCTCGGTCGAGCAGGTCCTGGAGACCCACCCCGCCGTCGACCAGGCCGTCGTCGTCCCCGTGCCCGACGACCTCAAGGGCGCCAAGCCGGTCGCCTTCGTCACCCTGCGCCCGGGGAGCGCGGCCGACGAGCAGGAGCTCAAGGAGCACGTCCTCGGACGCCTCGAGCCCTTCGCCCACCCACGCCGCGTCTGGGTGCTGCCGCACATCCCGCTGTCGAGCACCAACAAGGCCGACCGGGAGGGCCTCGCGGCACGCGCCGTCGAGCTCCTGGGGGCCGCCCGGTGACCACCGTGACCCGGGCACGCCGCGCGGACTCGCGGACGCGGGCCGTCGCCCTGCCCGCCGCCGTCGTCCTCGGGCTGCTCGCGCTCGCCCAGGTCCTCTCGGTGACCGACGTCCTGCCGCGTCGCTACGCCCCGCCGCCCACCGAGGTCCTCGCCGCCCTCGGCCGGCTGCTCGCCGGCCCCGCCCTGTGGGCCGACATCGGCGCCACGCTCGTCGGCTGGGCGGTCTCCCTGGCGATCGCCGTCCTCGTCGGGACGGCCGTGGGCCTGCTCCTCGGCAGCGTGCGACCGGTCCGCTGGCTGCTCACCCCCGTCGTGGAGTTCCTGCGCCCCATCCCCTCGATCGCGCTCATCCCGCTCGTCGTCCTCACCCTCGGCCGCGGCCGCGAGGGCGAGGTCTTCCTCGCCGCGTACGCCGCCGTGTGGCAGATGCTCGTCGCCGCGATCTACGCGACGTCGGCGGTCGACCCGGTGGCCCGTGACACCGCCCGCGCCTTCGGCTTCTCGCGCCTGCACACCATCCGCTGGGTCACCCTGCCCGCCATGGTCCCCGGCCTGGTCACCGGCGTGCGCATCGCCTCCGCGACGGCCCTCATCATCACCGTCACCAGCGAGATCCTCCTCGGGGTGCCCGGGCTGGGCGAGGGCCTCAACCTCGCCCGCAACGCCGGGGACCTCACGCGGATGTACGCCTACGTCGTCGTCATCGGCGTCGTCGGGCTGGGCATCAACACCGCCTTCACCGCCCTCACCCGCCGCTTCCTCACGTGGAGGGGCAGATGAACCGCCGCACCCTCACCGGCCTGCTCGGGGCCGTGCTCGCCGTCGTCGTCTGGTGGGCCCTCTCGGCCGGCTCGACCAACCCCTACTTCCCGCCGCTGAGGCGGGTGCTGGACAACCTCACCGGGTACTGGCTCGGCGGGCCGGGCACCGAGCACCTGCTCGACAGCGTGCGCAACCTCGGGGTGGGCCTGGGCATCGCCGTCGTGCTCGGCATCGGGCTGGGGATGCTCATCGGCCAGGTCCGCGTCCTCGACCAGGCGGTCTCCCCCACCTTCGAGTTCGTCCGCGCGATCCCCGCGACCGCGCTGCTTCCCTTCGCCATGGTGGTCTTCGGGCTCGGCACGACGATGAAGATCGTCATCATCGCGCTCGGCTGCTTCTTCCCCGTCCTGCTCAACGTCATCGACGGGTGCCGCCAGCTGCCCCCGACGCTGCTCGACACCACCCGCTCGTTCAAGATCCGCGGCTGGTTCCGGCAGGTCAACGTCGTCGCCCCGGCGATCTACCCGCGCGCCGCGGCCGGCATCCGGATCGCGATCCCGCTCGCCCTCATCCTCGTCGTCACGAGCGAGATGACCGGCACGAGCACCGGCATCGGCTTCGTCCTCACGACGGCGCAGAGCTCCTTCAACCTCGTCGCCGTGTGGTCGGCGATCCTCCTCCTCGGGATCCTCGGGGTGGTCCTCAACCTGCTCTTCGGCGCCGTCGAGCGCCTCACCGACCGTCGCTACCACCGGGCCTGAGATGACACAGACACCACCGATCCTCCGCGTCGACCGCCTCTCGAAGTCCTACGGGACCTTCCGGGCGCTGGACGACATCACCTTCGACGTCGCGCCCGGTGAGTTCTTCACCCTCGTCGGGCCCTCGGGCGCCGGCAAGACGACGCTGCTGCGCTGCCTCGCCGGCCTGCTCGAGCCCACGTCGGGCACCGTGGAGTTCAAGGGCCGGCCCGTGACCGGGGTGCCCCGCGAGCTCACCGTCGTCCTCCAGGACTACTCCCGCTCCCTGCTGCCCTGGTTCAGCGTGGAGAAGAACGTCGCGCTGCCGCTGCGCGCGCAGGGCATCGACCGGGCGACGATCGCCGAGCGCACCGCCCAGGCGCTGGCCGACGTCGGTCTCGCCGACGCCGCCCGCAAGCACCCCGGTGAGCTCTCCGGCGGTATGCAGCAGCGGGTGGCCATCGCCCGCGCCATCGCCTACCGGCCCGAGGTGCTCGTCATGGACGAGCCCTTCGCCTCCGTCGACGCCCAGACACGCGCGGACCTCGAGGACCTCGTCCTCGCGCTGCGCGAGGAGTTCGGCATGACGGTCGTCTTCGTCACCCACGACGTCGACGAGTCCGTCTACCTCAGCGACCGGGTCGCCGTCGTCTCCAGGTCGCCCAGCCGCATCACCACCGTCGTCGACATCGACCTGCCCCGGCAGCGCGACCAGATCGCGACCAAGGAGCTGCCGCGGTTCACCCGGCTGCGCTCCGAGGTCTTCGCCGAGATCCGCAACCGCGTGCGTGACTCCGGCGAGCCCACGACCCCCGAGTACGTCATCTGAGGAGCACCCATGAGAGCACGCACGACCACCCTCACCCTCGCCGCAGGCGCCGCGCTCCTGCTCGCCGCCTGCGGAGGTGGCGGTGACCAGCTCGAGGCCGGCGAGGACGGACTCACCCCGCTCACCGTCCTGCAGATCACGACGATGGACGCCGGGCCGCTGCACCTCGGCGTCGAGGAGGGCTTCTTCGAGGAGGAGGGCCTCGCCGTCGACGTCCAGATCGCCGAGGCCGGCTCGGCGATCGTCCCCTCCGTCGTCAACCAGGAGAGCCCGATCGGCTACGCCAACGCGGTGAGCGACCTCCAGGCCATCGACCAGGGCCTGGACGTGCGGTTCGTCGCCAACTGCTGCGGTGTCGGCACCGACCCTGAGCTCGACACCTCGCGCATCTACGTCCTGCCGGACGGCTCCATCACCGACGTCCAGGGCCTCGCGGGGGCGAACATCGCGGTGAACTCGGTGAACAACCTCGGTGACCTCACCATCAAGGTGGCCCTGGAGAACCAGGGCGTGGACACCTCGGGCATCACCTTCACGCCGATGAACTACTCCGACATGCCGGCCGCGCTCGAACGCGGCGACGTCGACGCGATCTGGTCGGTCGAGCCGCACAAGTCGATCTCCGACAGCCGCGGCTTCACCCCGCTCATCTCCAACTTCGTCGAGTCCTTCCCCGGCACGACGATCGGGTACTACATCACCAGCGGCGCCTTCGCCGAGCAGAACCCGGAGATCGTCGCCGGCTTCCAGCGCGCGATGGACCGCAGCAACGAGTTCGCCACCGCGAACCCCGACCGCGTCCGCGAGGTCATCGTCGAGAAGCTCGAGATCGACCCCGAGCTCGTCGACCTCACCAACCTCGCGATCTACGCCCCGGGCCTGGACGAGCAGAGCGTCAAGGACATCGCGGCGGCCGCCGTCACCCACGGGATGATCAGCGGCGAGCCGGACTACGAGGAGATCTTCATCCGTCCCGCGGGGTGAACGGCGTGAGGACGAGCTCGGGGACCTCGACGTCGTCGGGGCCCTCGAGCACGCTCCGCACGGCGGCCGCGACGCTGGCCGCGCTCATCGCCGTGCCCGGGTCGAAGTCGCGGCCCACCGCCGCGTGGATCCGGTGCTGCATGCCGGTGTCCGTCCTGCCCGGGAAGACCGAGGTCACCCGCACCGCGGGCTCCTCCAGGCGCAGGGTGTCGGCGTAGGCCCGCAGCGCGGCCTTGGACGCCGCGTAGGCGGCCCACCCGGGGAAGGTGCCCAGGACCGCGGTCGAGTTGAGGAACACGACGTGGCCGCGGCTGCGGCGCAGCCCGGGCAGCAGCACGCGGGTGAGCTCGACCGGCCCGGCGAGGTTCGTCGCGAGCACCGCGGCGAGCAGCGCCGGGTCGAGCTCGCCGGCCGGGGCCACGCCCTCGACGCCGGCGCAGTGCACCACCGCCGCCACCTCGAGCCCCGCGCAGCGGTCGGCGATGCCCTCCGGGTCGGCGAGGTCGAGGACCATGACCTCGGCGCCGGGCACCTCGGCCCGCAGCGGCTCGACGTCGTCCTCGCGGCGCACGGTGAGCACGAGGTCGCGGTGGCCCAACGCCCCGGCGACGGCACGGCCGATCCCGCGGGCGGCCCCGGTGACGAGGACGCGGCGGGCAGGAAGAGTAGTCATCGACGAGCAGCCTACGCACGACCGGAGGACAGCCATGACCGTGCCCACCACCCTCGACCACCTGCTCTGGGCGGTGCCCGACCTCGCCGACGGGGTCGCCCACCTCGCCGCCCTCACCGGGGTCGAGGCGGTGCGGGGCGGTGCCCACCCCGGGCTGGGCACCGCCAACCACCTGCTCGCCCTTCGGGTGCCGGGGGTGGCCGGACCGCGCCGGACCTACCTCGAGGTCATCGGCCCCGACCCGGAGCAGTCGCTCCCGGCGGACCGGGTGAGCCTCAGCGTCGGGCACGTGCGTGCGCCGTCGCTGCACACGTGGGCCGTGCGCCCCGCGGACCTGGACGCGACCGTGCGCGCGGCCGCGGCCGCCGGGGTCGACGTCGGCGAGGTCCGCGCGACGGAGCGCACGACGCCGGACGGGCGGCTGCTGCGGTGGCGGATGACCAGACGCCGCGGGCTGGGCCTCGACGGCGTCCAGCCGTTCCTCATCGACTGGCGCGACACCCCGCACCCGGCGCAGGGCAACCTGCCCGAGCTCACGCTGCTCGACTTCACGGCCGAGGCGAGGGACGTCGCGGGAACCGAGCGGGTGCTCACCGCGCTCGGCGCGCCGCTGCGGGTCACGCCCGGGCCGCGCGACTCGCTGCGCGCCGTCCTGGGCACCCCGCGCGGGGAGGTCGTCCTGGCTACCGCGTGACCTTCCCGGTGAGCGCGGCGACCGGCTGGACGTAGGCGGGCTTGGCCACGACCCACGCGACCACCATGAGGACGGCCGCGACCGCGAAGTACGCCACCCCGACCCAGCTCGCGTCGTTGCGCGCCGCGAACATGTGGTTGAGGTTCGCCATCGCCCCGGTGGTGAGCACGAGCGTCACGTGGACGACCGTGAAGCAGACGAAGTAGATCATGATCGGGAAGTGCAGCGCCCGCGCCGCGGACATCGGGAAGAGGCTGTTGAGCCTGCCCGGCCCCTTCGGCCACACCGGGGACATGCGCAGCCCGGAGAGCAGGGCGAGGGGCGCCGCGACGAACACCGTGACGAAGTAGGCGAGCACCTGCAGCGCGTTGTAGGTCACCCAGCTGCCGTGCGCCGGCCAGTCCAGCGACAGGTACTGGACTGCCACCGACAGCGCCTGCGGGAAGACGTCCCACGTCGTCGGCACGATCCGCACCCAGTGCCCGGTGACGAAGATGAGGACGAAGAACAGCAGGCCGTTGAGGGTCCACAGGATGTCGACGGCGAGGTGCAGCCAGAGGTTGAGGCTGATCCGGACCGGCTTGCCCTTGCGGGACGTCCGCGGCTGCCAGTGGCCCTTGGGGCGCTGCGTCGTGCGCACGAGCCAGCCGCTGCGCACGATGAAGACGAGGAAGAACGCGTTGAGGAAGTGCTGCCAGCCGACCCACGCCGGGATCCCGACGGGCGCCCAGTCGGGCAGCGGCGTCGTGCCGGGGTGCGCGGCGATGAACTCGGCCACCGCGGGCAGCGTCCGCAGCCATCGCGCGAGGAGCACGAGCGCGACGAGGATCACGAGCGCCACCGGTACCGCCACGGCCAGCTGCTTGGTCCGGCTCTTCTTCGCCTGGGCCGACATTCCTCACCCTCTTCACGACGTCACGGGGCGGCCCACGCCGACCCCGCCACAGCCTAGGCCAGCCGCGGCCCTGCCCCGGCTGCCGTCCGGCTCATCCCGATGCGGATGGTTGACCTAGGTCATGGATGTGGCCGCCCCGTGCTCTTTAGGTTGTGCGCAGCCCAGCCCGAGAAGGGCTGTCCCGGAACGAGAGGAGCCCACCGTGAGCATCGAGACCCTGAACCACACCATCCTGCGCGCCGAGGGCTTCGCCTGCCCGTCGTGCGTCCGCACGATCGAGAAGCAGGTCGCCCGGCTCGACGGCGTCGAGGCGGTCAAGGTCCACTTCGCCTCCTCGCGCGTCGAGGTCGTCCACGACGCCGACAGGGCTCCGCTCGACACGCTCGTCAGCGCGGTCGCCAAGGCCGGCTACCCCGCCACGCCCACGGCGTTCTGAGCGCCGCCGGACCCGGCCGGAGGGCGGAACCTGCCACGAAGTGCCGTCGCCGGGGCCGTTCGCACCGCCGGGGCGGCGTGTCGCGCGGCGTGTCGCGGACTTGGTGGCAGGTTTCGAGCGCGCAGCGCCCCGCGGACGCGGGCGCCGGCCGGACGACACCACGCAGTTCGCGCCGGAGATCGGTGCAGGCATCGGCGTGCACCCCGGACGATCCCTGGCGGAACCTGCCACGAAGTGCCACTCCGGCGTCCGTGAGCGCCGCCGGGGCGGCGTGTCGCGCGGCGTGTCGCGGACTTGGTGGCAGGTTCCGAGCGCGCAGCGCCCCGCGGGCGCGGGCGCGACGGTCAGAGGCGGGGGCGCAGCTCACGCTCGACGAAGTCGAGGAACGCGTCGGGGTCGGGGCCGACGTTCATCGTGACGACGTGGTCGTACCCGGCCTCGGTGAACTCCCGGATCGCGGCGAGGTGCCGCTCGACGTCGGGCCCGCAGGTGAACTGCTCGCGCACGTCCTCCTCGCGCACCGTCGCGGACGCCGCCTCGAAGTTCACCGGGTTGGGCAGCTCGGCCATGACCTTCCAGCCGGTCACCGCCCACCTGGCCTTGGCGTGCGCCTCGCGCACCGCCTCTTCCTCGGTGGCGGCGTAGGCCAGGGGCACCTCGGCGTAGAGCGGGCCGGACCCGCCGGCGCCGGTGAAGGCCTCGATGAGCCCGGGGTCGGGGTCGGTGACGAAGAGCGCGTCGCCGAGCTCGCCGGCCAGACGCGCGGCCTGCGGGCCCCCGCCGGCGACGGCGATGCGCGGCAGCTCCTCGGGCAGGTCGAAGACGCGCGCGTCGACCAGTCGGAGGTGCTTGCCCTCGTAGCTCCGGTAGCCGCCCTGCCACAGCAGACGGATGATCTCCAGCGCCTCGCGCAGCATCTCCTGGCGCGCGGTCGCGGAGGGCCACGGCTTGCCGACGACGTGCTCGTTGAGCTGCTCCCCCGAGCCGAGACCGAGGGTGAACCGCCCGCCGGAGATGAGTGACATCGTCGCGGCTGCCTGCGCGACGACCGCCGGGTGGTAGCGGATGGTGGGGCAGGTGACCCCGGTGACGAGGCCGATCCGCTCGGTGCGGGCCGCGATGGCGCCGAGCACCGACCACGCGAACGGGCTGTGCCCCTGGACGTCGAGCCACGGGTGGAAGTGGTCGCTGATCTCGACGAAGTCGAAGCCCACCTCCTCG
Organism: Georgenia wutianyii; assembly: GCF_006349365.1. Lineage (NCBI taxonomy): Bacteria > Bacillati > Actinomycetota > Actinomycetes > Allobogoriellales > Allobogoriellaceae > Georgenia > Georgenia wutianyii. The sequence continues at coordinate 1,380,282 of NZ_CP040899.1, read as the reverse complement.
GCTCGCACGGCCTGGCGGATGAGCTCCTCGGGGCCGAATGCCTCCGCGGCGAGCTTGTACCCGAGCTTCATCGACAACCTCCTGGGAAGTGGGGACGCCCACCGTGACACGCCGCGCCGCCGTCGGCACGGCGGGCGGTCCTCAGGGGACGAGACGGGCGAGCCAGGTGCGGACGGCGTCGGCGATCGCGGCCTGGTCCTTCTTCAGGCCGTGATCCCCGGCGACGACGACGACCTGCCGGCCGCGCGCGGGCGGCGGCATGCCGAAGGTGTCCCGCTCCCCCTGGACGACGAGCGTGGGGACGTCCACCGCCTCGAGCTCGGGCAGGCGGCTGGGGCTGTCGGGCCGCCCCGGCGGGTGCAGCGGGAAGGCGAGGCAGAGCACGCCGACGGCTTCGAGGGAGGTCGCGGTGCGGCACGCGACCCGCGCGCCGGAGGACCGCCCGCCGACGACGAGCGGGAGCCCGGCGAACGGCCCGGAGTGCAGGTGGAGGGCGACGTCGGTCCAGGCGGTGTCGAGCTGCCGGGCGGGTGCCGGGGCGCGACGGCCGGCCACCCGGTAGGGCTGCTCGACCAGGGCGACCGCCCACCCGAGCTCACCTGCGACGTCGGCCGTGGTGCGCAGGTCCGGCGCTGCGAACCCCCCGCCCGCTCCGTGGCCGAGCATGAGCAGCCCGCGGGGCGCGTCGGCGTGCAGGAGGTGGACGCGTGCCTCACCGCTCGCCGTGGCGATGAGGAGGGCGTCCGGCGGGTGCTCGGTCACGCGTCGACGCGGAAGCCGAGCTTGATGCCGACCTGCCAGTCCGCGACCTTGCCCTCGACGAGGTGGCCGCGGATCTCGGTGACCTCGAACCAGTCGAGGTTGCGCAGGGTCCTGCTCGCCTGCGTGAGGGCGGTGTTCACGGCGTCCTCGATGCCGTCGGGCGACGTGCCGACGATCTCCGAGACGCGGTACACGTTGTTGGCCATGGCGGACCTCCCCGTCGTCCTGCGAGCCGTCCCTCGGCCCACCGGTCACGCTAGCGTCGCCCGCGCCGCCCGGCCCGGGGGACCGTCGGGAACGAGGTCAGGACCCGGCGTCGTCGGCGATGTCGCGGCTGATGCGGAACTCCCGCAGCGAGCGGTTGAGCGCGGCGACGAGGACGATCCCGGCGAGGCAGGCGAGCCCGCCGGACGTCGCGGCGAAGGCCGCCGTCGTCGCGCCGGCGACGAGGCCGGCCCGGAAGTTGCCCACCTCCGGTCCCGCGACGCCGATGACGTGCTCGACCGAGGTGACCCGCCCGCGGTGGCTGTCCGGCGTCGCGAGCTGGACGGCGGCCCCGCGCGCCACCACCGAGACGGTGTCCGCGGCGCCCGCGACGGCGAGCGAGGCGAGGGCGAGCCACAGCGGCCCGACGAGCCCGAAGACGGCGAGCGCGCCGCCCCACACGCCCGCGGCCCAGAGCTGGACGACGCCGGGCCGGTCGGAGCGGGTGACGGCCCCGGAGATGAGTCCCGCCGCCATGCCGCCGACGGCGACGGCGCTGAGGAACAGGCCGAGCGTCTCCGGGCTGCCGCCGAAGCGCTGCTCGTTGATGACGGGGAACAGGGCGATCGGCATCGCGAGGAGGGTGGCGACGAGGTCGGTGACGTACAGCCCACGGAGGACGGGCGAGCGGGTGACGTACCGGATGCCCTCGAGCACGGCGCGCGGGCCGCGCCCGCTGCCGGGCCCGGTGGGCGGCATCGCCGGCAGGAGGAGCACGGCGTACAGCGCCGCGAGGAACGCGACGGCCTGGAGGAGGTAGGCGGCGGTCAGCCCCCACCGCCCGAGCACGACGCCGGCGAGGGCCGGCCCGAGGAGCATCGCCACCTGGAAGCTCAGGTGCTGGATCGCGATGCCCGCGGCGACGAGCCGGCGGCCGAGCAGCCGCACCGGGAAGGTGCGCTGCGCGGAGGCGCCGAGCGCACCGAAGGAGGCCTGGGCGGCGACGAGGAGGAGCAGCACGGCGAGGGAGTCCACGTCCGCGAGCGCCTGCGCGGCGAGTCCGAGCGCGGTGAGGACCTGGGCGAGGATCGTCCAGCGGACGAGCGAGCGGCGGTCGACGGCGTCGGCCAGGGCGCCGCCGAGCAGCCCGAGGACGACGAGCGGCACCGCGCGGACCAGCCCGACGGCGCCGGTCCACACCGGGCTGCCGGTCATCTCCCACACCTGGTAGAGCACGGCCACGGCGGTGACCTGCCCGCCGAGGGCCGCGGCCGACGTCCCCACCCACAGCCGCCGGAAGGACGTGACCCGCAGGGGACGGACGTCGAGCAGGCGGTGACTCACCCGGGCACGGTAACCCAGGGGCCGACTCGCACCGGAAACGCCGGCCCGGGAGACTGGCGGCCATGCGCACAGCCGAGCAGATCACCGATGTCGTCACCTTCCACGGCGAGGGGCCCGTGTGGTCCCTGGACTGGGGAGGGCTGCGGTTCGTCGACATGCTCGCCGGCGGGGTGCTCACCCTGCGTGACGACGGCGAGGTCGACCGGATCACCGTCGGCAAGGTCGCGGCGATGGTGCGCCCCCGCGCCTCCGGCGGCTACGTCGTCGCCACCGAGGACGGCGTCGCCCTGGCCGACGACGTCACCTCCGCCCCCTCCCGCTCGATCCGCCTCACCGACCGGGAGGGTGAGCGGATGAACGAGGGCGGCGCGGCGCCGGACGGGAGCCTGTACGTCGGGTCGATGGCGTGGGACGGCTCCCCCGACGGCGGACGGCTGTACCGGGTGATGCCCGACGGCGGCACGCGGGTGGTCCTGGACCCGGTGTCGGTCTCCAACGGGCTGGGCTTCTCCCCCGACCACACGCTCGCCTACTACGCCGACAGCGGGCCGGGGCGCATCGACGTCCTCGACGTCGACGGCGGGGAGCTCCGCGAGCGCCGTCCGTTCGTCACGGTCGCCGAGGAGGACGGCGTGCCCGACGGTCTCGTCGTCGACACCCAGGGCACGGTGTGGGTCGCGATCAACGGCGGCGGGCAGGTGCGCCGCTACTCCCCCGACGGCGAGCTGCTCGACGTCCTCGAGGTGCCGGTGCCCGGGGTGACCGCGTGCACCCTCGGCGGACCGAGCCTCACGGACCTGTTCGTCACGACGTCGCGCGAGGGTGACGACACACCCGGTGCGGGCGCCCTGTACGCCACGGCGGTCGACGTGCCCGGGCTGCCCGTCCTGCCCTTCGCCGGCTGAGCCGCAGGGCGGTCGGTCGCGCCGGCGCATGGTGCGCCACCGGCCGCACGGTCCGGGCGCCGACCGCCGTCCGGGCCCGGCGGCCGTGGGCCAGACTGGGGGCATGCGCAGCGTCGAGCAGGTCACGGAGGTCGTCACCGACCACGGCGAGGGGCCGGTGTGGTCCGCGGAGTGGGGCGGGCTGCGCTTCGTCGACATGCTCGCCGGAGGCGTCCTCACCCTGCGCACCGACGGCACGGTGGACCGGCTCGACGTCGGGCGGGTCGCGGCGATGGTCCGCCCGCGCGCCGGGGGCGGCTACGTCGTGGCGACCGAGACCGGCCTCGGGCTCGCGGAGGCGCCCGACGCCCTGCCCACTCGCGACGTGGCGCTCACGCGAGCGCCCGGCGAGCGGATGAACGAGGGCGCCGTCGCACCGGACGGCAGCCTCTACGTCGGCTCCTCCACGTGGGAGGTGACCCCGGGAGCGGCCGCGCTCTACCGGGTGCACCCCGACCTGCGCACCGAGCGGGTGCTCGAGGGCGTGACGATCTCCAACGGGCTGGGCTTCTCCCCCGACCACACGCGGGCCTACTACGTCGACAGCGGCGCGGGGCGGATGGACCTGTTCGACGTCGTCTCCGGGATCCTCCTCGAGCGGCGCCCGTTCGTCTCCCTGCCGCGCGAGGAGGGCGACCTCGACGGGCTGGCCGTCGACGCGCAGGGCACGATCTGGGTCGCCGTGTACGGCGGCGGGCACGTGCGCCGCTACTCCCCCGACGGTGACCTCCTCGAGGTCGTCGACCTGCCGGTCCCCCACGTCACCGCGTGCACGCTCGGCGGCCCGGGGCTCACCGACCTCCTCGTCACGACCTCCCGCGGCGGGCTGGGCGCCGACGCCCCGGTCGGGGCGGGCGCGGTGTACCGCGTGGACGTCGACGTGCCCGGCCTGCCCGTCCTGCCCTTCGCGGGCTGAGCGTCAGGAGCGGGGCACCACCTGCCCGCCGACGACGTCGTAGGTCCGCCCCTGGACCGTGAGCCCCTCGAGGCGCGCGTCGGGGTCGAGGTCGGCGATGCAGCCTCCGGCCGTGACGGTGCCGTCCAGCGCCACCTCGACGCCGAAGACGCCGGCGAGCACGAGCTCGCACCACGCCCCGGCCGAGGAGCAGGACCAGTCGATGATGTAGGGCAGCTGCGGCGGGGTCTTGCGGGCGCCGCCCTCGACGGGCGCGGCGGCCTCCTCGACGAAGTGCGCCTGCCCGGGCGGGCCCTGGTTGGCCGACCGGGCCAGCCCGGGCAGCCACTCCAGGACGACGTCGGGTCGGCCGAGCGCGATCGCCGCGCGCGCCGAGTCGGCCGGCCACGCCGGGTAGGCGCCGTTCCACTGGTGGTCGGCGCGCAGGGAGTAGCCGGCGTCCTCGTCCCACGGGGACAGCGCCCGTATCCACGACGGCGTGCGCAGCTCCTCGACGAAGAAGCGCACCATCTCCTCGCGCTGCTCGGCGGGCAGGTCCTGGGCGATGGTCGTGCCGACGGTGGCGAAGTCGTAGCAGTGGCGGGTCTCCACGAGCGACCCGTCGGGCCGGCGGGCGTGGAAGAAGCCCCGGCCGGGCAGGTAGAGCTCGGTGACGAGCGGGACGAGCGCCTCGGCCTCCGCGCGCAGCCGCGCGGCGTCCCCGACGCGGCCCTGGTGCCCGCTGATCGCCGCGGCCGTGCGCATGTTCCACACGTTGGCGGCGTTGAGGCTGGCGACCTCGTGGACGTAGGTGCTCACGCACTCGAGGAGGTTGTCGATCTCGCCGTAGTCGGCCAGTCCCGAGTGACCACGCAGCCGGTGCCAGGCGGTGGCCCAGTCGCGCACGTCGTCCCCGATGCTGCGGGTGCGGCCGCCGGGCGTCGTGAGCTCCTCGTCGAGGAAGTCGTGGTCCCCGTGGAGGCGCAGGTAGTCGTGGACGAGGCGGATGAGGGCGTAGTGGTTGACGGAGTACCAGTTGCCCACCGGCCCGCCGGTGAGCCACTCGGTCCCGAAGTGCTCGTCGATGTCCAGGCCCACCCAGTGGGAGATCTGCCGGCGCATGACGGTCGGGTCGAGCAGCGCGTGGACCATCGAGCTCAGCGAGTAGTCCCAGATGAAGGTCGTCGTCTGCCAGTACCGCGGCATGAGGGTGTCGTAGGTGCGCCCGAGCACCGAGGCGGGGTTGTCCCGGCGGAACCACAGCACGCCCATCGCGCCCCACCAGTACAGGGTGCGCAGCGCGTGGTCGCTCGTGCGCAGGGCGGGCAGGTGCCCGGAGAACTCCTCGTTTCCGGGGGTGAAGAGCGCGGCGAGCTCGGCGTCCCAGCGCGCGGTGGACGCGGCGAGCGCGCCGTCGACGTCGCGCGCGACGCGCTCGTAGGCGGCCGTCACCTCCTCCTCACCGGTCCCGACGACGTGGACGTAGGAGTGGACGACGCTGCGGCCGGGGCCGACGGTCCCGCGCGCCTCGATGAGCTGCGCCGTCCCGGCGTGGTCCACGACGTCACGCCCGGTCGCGTCGACCATGCCCTGGACGGCGACGGCGGACCGGTCGGCAGGCCTGCCCACCCGCCTCGCCCCGGCGACCTCGACCGTGTTCGGTGCCTGCGGCGCCTCGGCGCGCAGCCACGGCCCCGACGGCCGGGTGACGGTCGAGGCGATCCACAGCCCGAGCCGCAGCTCACGCTCCACCCCGGCGGCGTTGCGCACCTCGATCCGCACGACGACCCCCGCCTCCCCGGGCGGGCAGGCCGTCGTCGTGCTCACCTCCCAGCCGTCGACGACCGTGCGCCGCTCGACCCGGTCCGGACGCCACTGGGTGTGGACCGGCTCCCCGAAGGACCGCGCGAGCCGACCGCCGAGGTAGAGCTGGGCGGTGATGGTGTCCCCCTGGGAGACGGGCGGGACGCACAGGGAGCGCACGGCGACGACGTCGTGGTCCACCTGGGCGGTGGCGAGGTGGTTGGTGAGGCCGGGCGGGTTGACCATGTCGTCGAAGCGGTCGACGACGACCGCGCTCGCGAAGTCCTCGACGGTGGGGATCGTGCGGGGCATGGGGTCCTCTCAGTAGGGCTCGGCGGTCAGGGCGGCGGGCCGGCCGGCGGCGTCGGGGTCGGCGAAGTCGGCGTTGGGCAGGAGCGGGTACCAGCCGGGGCGACCAGGGTCGCGGTCGTAGGGGTAGCCGCCGAGCTCGCGGTACAGCTCGGCGTACTCGGCGACCTTGTCGCGGTCGAGGTCGACGCCGAGGCCCGGTGCGTCGGGCACGGCCATCCGGCCCTCGACGTACTCCCGCTTCCCGCCCACGACGACGTCGTCGCGCAGGTGGTGGTAGTGCGCGTCGGCGGCGAAGGCGAGGTTGGGCACGACGGCGCCGAGGTGGAGCATCGTCGCGAGCTGGATCCCGAGCTCCCCGGAGGAGTGGACGGCCAGTCCGAGCTGGAAGGTCTCCGCCACCCCCGCAGCCTTGAGGCACGGACGGATCCCTCCCCAGAAGGTCGTGTCGAGCAGGACGACGTCGACGGCCGGCTGGAGGACGTTCGCCGCGAGCTGCTCGAAGTTGACCACCACCGTGTTCGTCGCGGTGGGGATGCGGGTCCGCTCCCGCAGGCGGCGCATGGCGTTCAGCCCGTAGCACGGGTCCTCGATGTAGTCGTTGTCCAGGTCCTCGATCGCGTGGGCGAAGCGGATCGCCTCCTCGACGCTGAGCACGCCGTTGGGGTCGTAGCGGAAGCGGTCACCGGGCAGCGACTCCGCCAGCGCCCGGTAGGCGGCGAGCTCGTGGTCCGGCGGGAAGACCCCGCCCTTGAGCTTGTGGACCCGGAAGCCGTGCCGCTCCTTGAGCTCGGCCGCGTGGGTGAGGAGCTGGTCCACGGTCCGCACCTCCCCGCTGCCGTCGGCCGAGGGGTAGCGGAAGAACAGGTAGCTGGCGAACTCGACCTCCTCGCGCACCGCCCCGCCGAGCAGGGCGTGGACGGGCAGGCCGGTGTGCCTGCCGAGGAGGTCCAGGCAGGCGAACTCGAGGGCGGCGAGCAGCTGGGTGCGGTTGTTGTACAGGCTCGCGGTCGGGTTGGCGACCATGAAGCGCAGCGCCTCGGTGCGGGCGGGGTCGTGCCCGAGCAGGTAGGGCCGCAGCGCCTCGACGGCGGCCTCGGCGCTCTCCCCACCGCCGCCCATCTCCCCGAGCCCGACGAGTCCGTCGGTGGTCTCGACCTCGACGATGGTGCGCACGAACCGGCCCCAGTGCGCGCCGTTGCTGTGCCGCAGGGGCGCCTCGAGGGGGACGGTGACGGTGGTGGCGCGGACGTCGGCGATGCGCAGCGGGCTGCCTCTCATGCCCCCTCCTCCGGGAGCGCGACGGCGAGGCCGGCGGTGAGCCCGCCGTCGACCTTGAGGTCCGCGCCGGTGACGAACGCGGCCCGCTCGGACAGGAGGAACTCCACGGCGTTGGCGACGTCGAGCGGCGTGCCGACCCGCCCGACCGGGTGGGCGCGGCCCCACTCCGCGAGGACCTCCTCGACGTCGCGTCCCTGGCTGAACAGGCCGGCGGCCCACCTCAGCATCGGGGTGTCGATGGAGCCGGGGCACACGGCGTTGACCCGGATCCCCTCCGGCGCGTGGTCCACCGCCATGGCCCGCATGAGCCCGAGCAGCGCGGCCTTGCTCGCGGTGTACGCGGCGACCCCGGTCTGGCTCGCGTAGGCCTGGGCCGAGGAGACGAGGACCACGGCGCCCCCGCCGCGGGCGCGCAGCAGCGGGATGCCGATGCGGCAGGCGTTGAACGCGCCGCCGACGTTGACGTCCATGACCTCGGCGTAGGTGCCCGGGTCGGTCGCATCGACGGTGCCGTAGCGCTGGATCCCCGCGGCGCAGACGAGTCCGTCGATGCCGCCGTGCGCGGCGCGGACCTCCCAGCCGATCGCGGCGAGCCGTTCGACGTCGGTGAGCTCGGCCGCCGCCGGCTCGAAGGTGCCGCGCGCGCCGGTGAGGGCGGCGGCCGTCCGCGACAGGGCGGCGGTGTCCCGGTCGAGGCCGACGACGGTGGCGCCCGCCCGGACGAGCAGCTCGGCCACACCGGCGCCGATGCCTGCACCGGCGCCGGTGACGAGCACGGTGCGGTCCTTCCACGTGGACACGGTGGTCCCCTTTCTCAGAACTGGCCCAGGGCCAGGCCCCGGGTGAAGGCGCGCTGGGTGAGCAGGAAGAGGACCACGGTCGGGACGGACACGATGAGTCCGCCGGCGAGCACCGTCGGCATGGTCGAGCCGCCGTAGGTGCTCTGGAGCGCCGACAACGCGGTCATGACCGGCCGGGTCTCGGAGGACTGGGTGAGGGTCAGCCCCAGGAGGAGGTCGTTCCAGATGAGCGTGGCCTGGAGGATGAAGACGGCCACGAGCGCGCTGGTGGACATCGGCAGGTAGATGCGCCAGAAGATCCGCCAGGTGGAGGCGCCGTCGACCACCGCCGCCTCGAACACCTGGTAGGCGATCCCGGTGAAGAAGTTGCGCATGACGAACGCGGCGAAGGGCACGGAGATCACGGTGTACACGAGGACCATGCCGGTGCGGGTGTCGTACAGGCCGGTCTGGACGTAGCCGATGAACAGCGGCATGAGGAGCATCTGCATGGGCAGGACCGTCGCGGCGAAGATGACGACGAACCAGAGGAACCCGTGGCGCAGCCGCAGCGCCACGATGGCGAACCCCGCGCCGGCGCCGACGAGGACGGCGAGTGCGGGGGCGACGACGCTGTAGAGCGCCGTCGAGGCGACGCCCTCGGAGATGTTGCCGCGGGTCCAGGCGGTGGAGACGTTCTCGACGAGCCCGCCGAGGCCCACGGCCCGCCACACGGACACGACGCCGTACTGGTCGTCGGTCTTGGCGGCGTTGGCGAGCATGAGGTACACCGGCGCCAGCCACAGCAGGCCGAGCACGACGAGCACGGTCCTGCGGATCCGGTCGGTCATGTCACGCCCCCTTCGGGTCGCCGAGCTGGCGGCGCAGGTAGAGGACGGAGGCGGCGACGGTGACGACGGTGAGGAACACCGCGACGGCGGCACCGAGCCCGTAGTCGTTGCTCACGAAGGTCTCCTTGTACATCGTCAGCGCGAGCGTCTCGGAGGACGTGCCCGGACCGCCCTTGGTCATCGCCCAGATGATGTCGAACTGCTTGAGCGAGCCGACGATCGCCAGCCCGACGACCACGGTGGTCAGCGGGGTGAGCAGCGGCCACGTCATCGTGCGGAAGAGCGTCCAGCCGGAGGCGCCGTCCACCCGGGCGGCCTCGATGGGCTCCTTCGGGATGGACTGGAGGCCGATGCCGAAGAGCAGCGCGTTGACCCCGGCGCCCTGCCACGTGGCCGCGCCGATCATCACCACGGTGTTGAGCGGCGCGTCGAGCAGCCAGCGCTGGACGAGGCTCTCGAGCCCGACGGCGGCGAGCGCCTCGTCCAGGGCTCCCCCGCTCTGGAGGATGAACGTCCAGATGACGCCGACCGCGACCCCCGAGATCGCGTAGGGCAGCAGGAAGGGCAGGCGGTACCAGAACGCCCCCTTGAGGCCGTGGGTGAGCACGGCGAGGAGCAGGCCCAGGCCCACGGGCAGGACGAGGGTGCCGACGACCCACAGCAGCGTGTTGCGCAGAGAGGTGAGGAACCCGGCGTCGGCGAACATCTCGCGGTACTTGTCCAGGCCGACGAACTCCGGCTCTCCCAGGCCGTTGAAGTCGGTGAGGCTGAGGTAGGAGGTCCAGAGGAACGGCAGGTACATGAGCGCCGCGACGATGAGCACGCCGGGCAGGACGAAGGCGCGGGCGGACCAGCGGTAGCCGTGGCCGGGCGTGCGGCGGCGGTCGGGGGCGGGGGCGAGCAGGGCGGGCGCGGCCTGGGTGGTGGTCACGTCCACCTCCTTCCGGGTGCGGGGCCGGTGGGTGGGCGGGGCCGGTGGGTGGTGCCCACCCACCGGCCCGGTCTCAGTCCTGCTCGGCCCAGTACGCCTCGGCCTCGGCCTGGAGCCGCTCGAGCACCGGCATCGGGTCGGGCGCGTTGGTGACGAAGTCGCCGAAGAGCTCGGTGGACAGCGTGTACACCGGCAGCGGGTTGGCCTCGAGGTAGCGCTGCTGGACGGTGATGCCGGAGTCCTCCGCGGTGACCTGCGCGACGAGCTCGGCGAGCGCGGGGTCGGCGACGTCGGCGTTCGGGTTGAAGGAGATGTCGCCGCGCTCGCTGGACCAGGCGTTCTGCGCGTCGTCGGTCATCCACCAGGCGCTGTACTCCAGGGCCGCCTGCTCGTTCTGCGAGCCGACGCCCACGCAGAGCGGGCCCGTCTCCAGGATCATCTGCCTGTTCTCGACGTCGGGGCCGAGGTTCGGCATGACGAAGACGCCGTAGTCCTCCCCGGACGTCGCGCCGATGTCGGTGAGCTGCCCGGTGAAGAACGTGCCGAAGTAGGCCATGGCGACGTCGCCGTTGGCGAGGAGCGTCTGCGGGTCGGTCGTCACGCCCGGGTCGACGAAGTAGCCGTCGTCGATCATCTGCTTCCACGTCTCCATGGCCTCGACGACGGCGGGGTCGGTGTAGCTGGCCTCACCGGTCTGCAGGCCCTGGTAGACCTCCGGGTCGTTGCCGGCGAGGAGTGCCTGGAACCAGACGAACTCGAAGATGATGTTCATCTGGTGGAAGGGCACCTCGCCGTTCTCGACGAGGGTGTCGGCGATGGTCATGAGGTCGTCCCAGGTCTCGGGGACCTCGAGGTCGTACTCGTCGAAGACGCTCTGGTTGTAGTACACCGGCCAGTAGGCGACGTTGAGCGGGACGCAGTACTGCTTGCCGTCGAAGGTGTAGTTGTCGATGAGGCCCTCGGGGACGAGCCCCTGCTCCTCGGCGTCTGCCCACAGGTCGGTCGTCTCGGCGACGAGCCCCTGCTCGACGAGCTCGCCCAGCTGGGCGCCGGTGTGCCAGGTGAACAGGTCGGGCACCGAGTCGGTGCGGAAGGACTGCTTGACGAAGGAGTCGAAGGCGGTGGGGTCGGCGTAGCCGGTGAAGTCGAGGGTGAGCCCGTTCTCGCCGGACACCTCGTTCATCGCCTCGAAGCTCGGCTCCCAGGCGGCCTTGTCGGTGTAGAAGCCGAGCGTCACCTCCTCGCCCTCGGCGCGCGGCTCGCTGGTCGTCTCGTCACCGCCACCGCCGCCGGAGCAGGCGGCGAGGACCAGGGTCAGGGTGAGCGTCGTCGCGACGGTCAGGACAGGGGTCTTCCTCATGATGATCACCTCGGTGTGATGTCAGGGGCGGGTCAGGTCGAGCTCGACCTCGATGAACCGAGGCCGGTAGATCGTGACGTCGTCGTAGACGTCGTCGGTGTCGATCGAGTTGACGTTGTAGGAGACGAGCAGGGTGTCGCCGTCCCTGAGCTCGGGGTGCTCGTGGGCGTTGTAGGCGATGACGTCCGGGTCCCCGTAGCTGCCCCAGGCGCCGACCTCCGGCATCCGGTAGATCGTCGTGCCGCCCTCGAACGGGCCGGTCGGTGAGCAGGAGGTGTAGGCGCGGATCTCCGAGCCGAAGGGGACCGAGGTGTCCTGAGTGACGAGCAGGTAGCCGTCGCGGTAGGGGCTGACGCTGTACTCGTTGGCGACGCCCGGCATGACGCGCGCGGAGTCGGTCTCCGTGCGCGACCAGCCCTGCCCGTCCCAGTACCGCCACCGCCGGAGGTCGGTGAGGTCCCCGCCGACCACCATGGCGACGTGCATGTACTTCACGGCGCCGAGGTCCTCGACGCCGTGGACGATGACGTGGCCGCCGGCGCGCTGGTACCACGAGGCCCACTGGACCCCGGCGGCCGAGGGGAGCGGGTCGAGCCCGGTCACCTGCCACGTGTCGGTGTCGAGGGTGACGAGGGCGTTGCTCTCCCAGCCCCAGTCCCAGTACCCGTCCCCGAAGCGGGCGAACCTCAGCACCCCCACCGTGAGGTCCCCGCGACGGGTGAGCACGCCGGCACCGAACCAGTGCCAGTCGCCGTCCGCCGTCGGGCCGACGATGCTCTCGGGTGCGCCCGCGGTGCCGCCGGTGACGGTCCTGAGGTGATCGCCCTCCTGGAGCACGATCGAGTTGTTGAGGAACGGTGTGGTGCGCGGCCGGGTGCCGTCCGCCTCGACCGGGCCGAGGAAGGTGTCGGAGAAGATCCAGGCGAGGGAGCCGTCGCGCAGCCGCACGGAGTACGTGCTGTCGGCACCCGTCCAGCCGGTGCCCGAGTCGCCGTAGCCGGTGAACAGGTCGGTGAGGTCCTCGGCGGGCCGGGCGGTCGCGGTGAGCTCGGCCCCCGCGAGCGAGCAGGTGGCCGGGCCGGGCCGGTGGGCCACGGCCGGGACGGTTGCGGCGGCGGTGCCGCCCATGAGGAGCAGTCCCGCCACGGTGAGGGGGACGAGGGCACGTCTTACGTCGGACAAGCTGATCACCTCGTTGTGAGCTCGACGGACTAGCCGGCAGGTGGCGTCGGCGCGCTGATCGCGCCGGCGACGTCGGTGAGGTGCCGGCGCATGACCTGGGTCACCTCCTTCGTCCGGCCGGCGACGATGAGACGGACGATCTCCGCGTGCTCCGCGTAGTCGGTCTGCGGGTCCCCGTGGAGCGCGAGGATCCGTCGCTGGTCCTCGGCGTGGATGAGCAGGAGGGAGTCGAGCACCTCCGCGACGATGCGGTTGCCGGCGGCCGCGGCGATGGCGCGGTGGAGGTCGATGTTGGTCCGCCACAGGTCCTCGTCCCCGCTCTCGAGGCGCTCGCGGGCCTGCGCGAGCACCGCCTCGAGACGCGCGATCCCCTCCGGGTCGCGCACCTGCGCCGCGCGCTCGGCGATGGCGGGCTCGATGAGCGCTCGCGCGGCGACGAGCTCGACGAGCCGCTCGCGGTCCGCGGGCGGGAGCACGCCGTTCGGCACGACGCTGCGGTTGAGGTGAGGGCCGACGTAGATGCCCGACCCGTGGCGGAAGGAGAGCATGCCCAGGCCCTCGAGCCGGCGCAGAGCCTCGCGCATCGTCGGGACGGCCACGCCGAAGTGGGCCGCGAGCTCACGCTGGGAGTCGAGGCGCATCCCCGGCTCGAGGCCGCGCTCCTCGACCATCCGCACGACGGCGGCGGCCAGGTCGGAGGTGAGGTTGGAACGGGCCACCGGACCCTGCGACATCGCCGTCTGCATGGCAAGTGATCTAATCACCTGCTCACCTCACGGGCAAGAGATGTGCGGAGGGCACCGCGCGGATATCCGCAGGTCCGCGCGGCGCCCTCCACCACGACGCACTCCGGAGGAGGGAGGGAGTCCCGTGCCGAGCACGGGCGGCCGTCGTGCAGTCGCTCCCCGCGGACGAAGGGCGGAGGTGCCGGGACCAGGCTGCTACCCCGCCCCGATCCTGTCCGCGGGGCTGGTACGAGCATGGCACCGCGTGTGCCGCGAGGTCACCACCTATCTCGGACCTCGCGCCGGCTGGGTGCCCGGGACGTGGGGCGCGGTCACGGTACCCGGTGCGGCCCGCGCGGGTCCCTAGGTGGTGGACGGTGGGTGTCCGTCGGTGGCGAGCCACCGCGCGAGCTCGGTGCGGCCGGTGAACCCGAGCTTGTGGAGCGCGTTGGAGACGTGGTTCTCCACGGTGCGCACGCTGAGGCTCAGTGCGGTCGCGATCTGGCGGTTGGTGCTCCCGGCGCCGGCGAGCGCGGCGATCTCCCGCTCCCGCGGCGACAGCGCCTCCCCGGGATCGTCCTCCGCGCCCGTCCGCAGCCGCGGGTCCAGCGCCCGGACGGCCTCCTGCGCCGCGTGCTCGGGGTCGAGCGCGGCCACCGCGTTCCGGACGAGCCCGGCGACGTCGAGCGTGGCCCCCGGCAGCGCCGCGACGACGGCGTCCTGGTCGCCTGCCGCGAGCGCCTCGTGCAGCCGCAGGTACGGAGCGAGGCGGGGCGAGGGGCACGCCGACCACGTCTCGCGCAGGCGTGCCAGTCGCTCGGCCGGCAACGGCGGCGGGCAGAAGACCCAGCACACGAGCGCCGCCTGGACGGCGCCCTGGGCGAGGTAGTCCTCTCCCGCCCGCCACAGCTGCTCCGCGGTCCCGGGGTCGCCCCGGGAGTCGGCGAGCGCGGCGCGGGCGAGCGGCGCCAGGGAGTGGATGACCGGCTGGAAGCCGCGCGGCGTGGCGTCGAGCGCGTCGAGGAGCATCTCGGCGACGTCCACCGTCCCCTGGTGGACGAGGAGGATCGTGCCGACCGTCAGGCCACGGCGGAAGAACGTCGCGTCGAGCGGCCCGCCCGGGCCCACCCGCAGGAAGAGGCTGAGCACCCGTGCGGCGGCGTCGAGGTCCCCGGCGTCCAGCAGGCACTCGGTGAGGAGGCAGGCGTGCACCCGGATCCCGAGGAGGTCCCGCTCGTGCAGCGCCCGGGTGAGGTGGTCGCGAGCGAGGACGTCGGCCTCCTCGCTCCGGTCGAGCATGATGAGCGCCGTGCCGCGCACCCCCTCGAGCTGGTGGTCGAGCTCGGTCGGCGGTCGGGCCGGGTCCTCCTCGTCGCACACGTCGAGGGCGAGCTCCGGGTGTCCCAGCTCGACGAGGCGGGCGGCGCGCGCGAGGGCCGCCGCCCGGTGCAGCACCGGCGAGGGCCACTCCCCCGTCCCCGCGAGCAGCTCCTCCAGCCCCGCAGTGCGCTCGTGCAGGAGCCGGTGCAGGGCGCGGGAGTGCGGGCCGGGCAGCCGGAGGCGGGCGAGCACCTCCTCCTCCCCCTCCCCCTGCCACGCCGCCCACCGCAGCTCGTGGAGGTGGAAGGTCACGACGTCGTCGACCGGGTCCTCCTCGGAGAGCTCGGTGCCCGCGAGCACCGCCGCCACCTGGGCGTCCGCGCGCCGCCGCAGGAGCATCCCCAGGTAGGCGTTCGCGTGGGCCGGCGTCGGCCTGGTCTGCCAGCGGATCCGCAGGGCTGCCTCGGTGGCGCTGGCCTGCTCGGTGACGACGCCGACGAGGTCGGCCGCCCACTGCCAGTACGACTCGCTCGCGCCCCCGGTGAGTAGGTCGCCGTGCTCCGGGGTGGCCCACCGGGCGCCGGCGCGGTCCGCGAGCACCTCCTCCAGCCGGCGACGGCGTTCCTCCCCCAGCCGGGCGCGCAGCGCAGCCGCGAGCGCCGGCGGGTCGACGTTGACCGTGTCCTCCTCCCCGGAGGGGAGCTGCCGCACCCGGCCGACCTCGGCGAGCCGGTCGAGCAGGCCGGCGCCGAGGAGCTCCTCGGCCACCTCCCGGGTGAGCGGCCCGGCGCAGGCGAGCAGCTCGAGGGCCGCGACCTGCTCGCGGCCGAGCCGCGGGAGCAGGGCGTGGGCCACCGGGTCGAGCGGGACGTCGTCCAGGGACCCGGTCGCCCGCCACCGCCCGCCGACGAGCCCGACGGCGTCGGCGACGCGCGCCGCGTCCACCAGCGCCCGCACCACTCGCGGGTTCCCACCCGAGCGCGCGGTGACCGAGGAGGTGAGCGCGACGTCCGGCGGGCCACGCAGCTCCTCGGCGAGCAGGCGCGACACCGCCCGGAAGCCGAGGGGCAGGAGGTGGACCTCCGCCGGGGCCCGCTCGGCGACGAGGTCGGCGACGGGCCCGGGGGCGAGGCGGGTGAGGTCTGTCCGCGTCGTCGCCAGGAGCATGGCCCCGCTCGACCGGGACGCCTGGAGCACCACCTCCGCGCTCGCCTGGTCGAAGAGGTCGACGTCGTCGAGCAGCAGGAGCGAGCGACGTGCCTGGAGCTCCTCGGTCAGCCACCCGGCGAGCGCCGTCGCCGATCCGAGCCGCTCGGCGACGACCGAGGGGTGCGCGCGCAGCGCCGCGTACGGTGAGTCGCCGGACGCGGCGAGAAGTACGGCGGTCATCCCCCGCCGCGAGGCCTCACGCTGCGCCGCACCGAGCACGCGTGTGCGGCCCGAGCCGTCGGCTCCCCGCACGACGACGTCGCGGCCCAGGGCGAGCCACCGGAAGGCGGCACCGACGGCGTCCTCGTCGGTCGACCGTCCCCCGGCCCCCTCCAGCCCCACCACCCGCCGAGCGTAGCCAGCGCGTCCGCCCGCGGCGCGGGCTACCGCGGCGGGAGCTCGGGCGGCAGCGCGAAGTAGGTGAAGAGCTCGCGCCCGAAGAAGGCCGTCACCCGGGCCACACCGTGCTCCGCGGGCACGATGTGCTGGAGGTGGAAGGCACGGTGGACGCCGTCCTCCTCGCGCATGTAGAGCGCGAGGACGGGCTCGCCGTTCGCCGACGTCGGCAGCATCCGCATGTCGCCCGCGCGCTGCGCCGGGCACCACGTGCTGATGAGCCGCCCGACGTCCCGTGGCCCGCGGTACCACTCGGGAAAGGGGGGCATCTCCCACACCACGTCTGCCGCGAGGAGGTCGACGATCGCGGCGACGTCGTAGGCCTCGAAGGCCTCGACGTAGGCGCGCAGGAGCGCACGGCGGCGCTCGTCGTCCGGCAGCTGTGGTGGTTCCTCGGGGTCGACCTCGGCCATCCGGGCGCGGGCCCGCTGGAGGGTGGAGTTCACGCCCGCGACCGTGAGGTCGAGCGCCTCGGCCACCTCCCGCGCACGCCAGGCCAGGACGTCGCGCAGGAGCAGGACGGCCCGTTGCTGGGCGGTGAGGTGCTGCAGCGCCGCGACGAACGCCAGACGCACGCTCTCCCGGCTCACCGCGCGTGCGGCGGGGTCGGGCTGCCCCTGGGCCCACAGGAGGTCGTCGGGCATCGGCTCGAGCCACGAGACCCCGACCTCCTGGCGCGGCTCGTTCGCCGGGTCCGCCGGCGGCCCGCCGAGCCCGGTGGGCAGCGGACGGCGCTTGCGCCCCTCGAGGTGGGTGAGGCACGCGTTCGTCGCGATCCGGAACACCCAGGTGCGCAGCGAGGAGCGGTTCTCGAAGCCGTGGTAGGCCCGCCAGGCGCGCAGGTAGGTCTCCTGGACGAGGTCCTCGGCGTCGTGGACCGAGCCCGTCATCCGGTAGCAGTGCGCGAGGATCTCGCGCCGCATCGGCTCGAGCAGCTCGGCGATGTCACCGGCGGTGGCGGCCGGACGCTGCGCCGTCGCCGTCGGGGGCTGGGTGACCATCCCTCGACGGTAGGGGGCACCCCGGTCGCGTGTCAGCCCCTTTCCCGCAGTCCGACGCGTGTCGACCGCGGCCCTCATGCGGCGGCCCGCTCGATCTCGGCGAGGTCGACGCGCACCATCCGCATCATCGCCTCGGCCACCCGCCCGGCCCGGGCAGGGTCGGGGTCGCCGAGGAGCTCGAGGAGGCGCTCGGGCACGATCTGCCAGGACAGCCCGTACCGGTCGGTGAGCCAGCCGCACATCGACTCCGTGCCGCCCGCCGCGAGCAGCGCCTCCCAGTACCGGTCGACCTCGGCCTGGTCGGCGCAGCCCACCTGGAGGGAGACCGCCTCGGTGAACGGGCGGCCCGGCCCGCCGTTGAGGGCGAGCAGCTCGCGACCGTCCAGCGTGAAGCGGACGGTGAGCGGCTCGCCCACGCGCTCGGGGTCGTTGTCCCCCCAGCGCACGATCTCGCTGATGGCCGAGCGCGGGAAGACGGACACGTAGAGCTCGGCGGCCTCCAGGGCCTGGGTGTCGAACCACAGGCAGGTGGTCACGGTGGGCATGGTGGGCTCCTCTCGAACGACCCTGCTACCGACCGCGCCCGGCCACCGAAGTCATCGCCGCGATGAGTTCCACCCTCCGCCCCGGTCGGCCGGTGGTGAGAGGGCGCGTCCGCCGCCCCGCGGAAGGGACCAGCCATGGACCGGATGATCATCGTCAACCTCCCGGTGCGCGACCTCGGGGCCACCCGGCGCTTCTACACGGGCGTCGGCTTCACCGTCGACGAGCGCTACTCCGACGACCAGTGCCTGTGCGTCGTCGTCTCCCCCTCCATCTACGTCATGGCGATGGACCGCCGGCGCTTCGCCGAGTTCGTCACCACCCCCGTCGTCGACGCCCACCGCGCCACCCAGGTGCTCAACTGCCTGTCGATGGGCTCACGGCAGGAGACGGAGGCGTTCGTCGCCGCCGCGCTCGCGCACGGCGGCTTCGAGCACGCCTACCCCGTCGCCCTCGACGGCCCGGTCGGGCCGCAGGGCGAGGACATGTACGGCGCCGCCGTCACCGACCCCGACGGCCACGTGTGGGAGGTGCTCTACATGGCGCCGGCCTAGGCCCGCGGTGTCAGGCCCGCAGCGCCGCCTTGCGGGCGCGCAGCGCCGCGACCTCGGACTCGTCCGCGGCGACGGTGGCGACGGTGAGGGCCATCGCGGTGCCGGCGTCGAGCATCGTCTCGTAGGCGGGGGGCTCGTCGGCCGCGCGGGCGAAGTCGGCGGTGTGGATCGGCGCCTCGACGTGCGGCAGGCTCACCCACGGGTGGATCGCCGGGACGACGCGCGAGACGTTGCCCATGTCGGTGGACCCGCCGCGCGGGCCACCGCCCGGCGCGGCGTCGTAGCCGAGCGTCTCCAGCGCCCCGGCCCAGTGGCGGCACAGGACGTCGTCGTGCTCGAGCGGCTCGTAGACCGGCTCGGTCGGCTCGATGCGCAGGCTCGCGCCGGTGGCCAGCGCGCCCGCCTCGAAGCACCGGCGCACCCGGGTGAGGAGGTCGGTGAACTCGGTCATGGTGAAGGCGCGGCACTCGAAGTCGACGATCGCCGTCTCGGGGATGATGTTCGTCGCGTCCCCGCCGTGGGCGACGACGGCCGCCACCCGGTGGTCCCCGGGGATCTGCTGGCGCAGCAGTCCGACGGCGACCTGGGCGACGACGGCGGCGTCGGCGGCGTTGATGCCGCGGTGCGGGGCGGCGGCGGCGTGCGCGCCGCGGCCGGTGAAGGTCGCCCGGTAGCGGCCCACCGCCTGTGAGGTCGTGCCCTGCGGGTTGTGGCCGTGGTCGGCGGGCAGCGCGTGGACCATGAGCGCGAGGTCGACGTCGTCGAAGACGCCCCGCTCGAGGAGGAGCACCTTGCCCCCGCCGTGCTCCTCGGCCGGCGTACCGACGACGACGACGCGCAGCCCGAGCTCGGCGGCGACCGGCTGGAGGGCGAGTGCGGCGGTGACCGCGGCGCCCGCGATGAGGTTGTGCCCACACGCGTGCCCGACCGTCGGCAGCGCGTCGTACTCCGCGCAGATCGCCACGGTGAGCGGCCCGTCGCCCACCGTCGCGGTGAAGGCGGTGGGCAGGTCGGCGACGCCGAGCTCGACCGCGAAGCCCTCCCGGGCCAGCAGGTCGGTGATCGCGGCGGCGGCGCGGTGCTCGGTGAACGCGAGCTCCGGCAGGGCGTGGATCTCGCGGGCGAGGTCGACGACGGCGGGCCCGTGCGCGGCGACCGCCCGCGCGATCGCCCCGGCGACACCCGTCTCCTGCGTGAGCTGTGCGCGGTCCATCGATGCTCCTCCCGTCGGCTGGGTGCATCGTCCCACGGCGCGCCGCCCACCCCTGCACCCGCCGGTCCCGCGGGGTCGCTACAGTCGGTCGACCGGCCCGGCCCCGACCGGGTGGGACGACGCCGCCCCCGGCCCCCGAAGGACTGCCATGCCCCGCGCACACCTCACCGTCGCCGCCGAGCCCGTGGCCGACGTCGACCCGCGGCTGTTCGGCTCGTTCGTCGAGCACCTCGGCCGCGCGGTCTACGACGGGCTCTACGAGCCCGGGCACCCCGCGGCCGACGAGGACGGGTTCCGCACCGACGTCCTCGCCCTCGTGCGCGAGCTCGGCGCGACCACCGTGCGCTACCCGGGTGGCAACTTCGTCTCCGGCTACCGGTGGGAGGACGGCGTGGGGCCGCGGGAGCAGCGCCCCCGGCGCCTGGACCTCGCGTGGCACTCCCTGGAGACCAACGAGGTGGGGCTCGACGAGTTCGCGCGCTGGGCGCGCCGCGCCGGGCTCGAGCTCGTGCTCGCCGTCAACCTCGGCACCCGGGGCGTGCAGGAGGCGCTGGACCTCCTGGAGTACTGCAACGTCCCCTCGGGCACGACGCTGTCCGACGCGCGAGTGGCGGCCGGGACGCCCGACCCGCACGCGGTGCGGATGTGGTGCCTGGGCAACGAGATGGACGGCCCGTGGCAGCTCGGCCACAGCACGGCCGAGGAGTACGGCCGGCTGGCCGCCCGCACCGCCCGGGCGATGCGGCAGCTCGACCCCTCGGTCGAGCTCGTCGTGTGCGGCAGCTCGAGCGCGCAGATGCCGACCTTCGGCACGTGGGAGCGCACCGTCCTCGAGCACACCTACGACGTCGTCGACCACATCTCCTGCCACGCCTACTACAAGCTCACCGACGGAGACGTCGCGAGCTTCCTCGCCTCGGGCGTGGACATGGACCGCTTCATCGAGTCGGTCGCCGCGACGGCGGACGACGTCAAGGCCGCCACGGGCGACGACCGGACGATGACGATCGCATTCGACGAGTGGAACGTCTGGGACGCCGAGCACTACGAGGCGCAGGAGAAGCGCACCGCGGTCGACGACTGGCCGGTGGCCCCGCGCCTGCTGGAGCACAGCTACACGGTGGCCGACGCGCTCGTCGTCGGCGGGCTCCTCATCTCCCTGCTCCGGCACGCCGGGCGGGTGCGCTCGGCGAACCTCGCCCAGCTCGTCAACGTCATCGCCCCGATCATGACCGAGCCCGGTGGGCCGGCGTGGCGCCAGACGATCTTCCACCCGTTCGCGGCCGCCTCGCGGCTGGCGCGCGGCGAGGTCCTGCGCACCTCGCTGCGCGCCGACCGGCTGACCACCGCCCGCTACGGCGAGGTCGACGTCCTGGACGCCGTCGTCACGCGCGACGAGGCGGCGGGGCACACGACCGTCCTCGTCCTCAACCGGGCGACCGACGCCCCCACCGTGCTCACCGTCGACCTCGCGGCGCTCGGCGCCGTAGGGACGGTCGAGGCGACGACGCTCACCGACGCCGACCTCACCGCCCGCAACACCCTCACCGAGCCGGACCGGGTGGTCCCCGTCCCCCTCCGGGAGGTCCGGCGCGAGGGCGCCACGCTCACCCTCGAGCTGCCGCCCGCCTCGTGGACGGCGGTGACGCTGCGCTGAGCCGGGCGGACGGTCAGTGGCCGAACGCCTCGGCCAGCCACCACGCCGGCTCGTCGGCGACGACCTTCGCGTCGATGAGCAGCGGCCGGTCACGCGGGCCGTCGAGCCAGTCGCGCACCGGGGCGAGGTCGCCCGGCGAGCGCACCGTGAGCGCGGTGAAGCCGTACCCGGCACCGATCGCGGCGATGTCGGTCGGCGGGAAGGTGACGGTCGCGTGGTCCTCGCCGGCGAAGTGGTGGACCTCGGCCCCGTAGGCGTCGTCGTTGTAGACGACGACGACCATCGGCAGCCCGAGCCGGCGCACCGTGTCGAGCTCGGCCGCGCCCATGAGCGCCCCGCCGTCGCCGAGCGCGACGACGGGCAGCCGGTCGGGCCGGGCGAGCGCGGCGCCGATCCCGGTCGCCAGGCCGAGACCGATGGACTGGAACGCCTGGGTGAAGCAGAAGCCCTGCTCGTCCGGGACGTCGAGGAACATGCTCGGGTAGCCCATGAAGTTGCCGGAGTCGACGGCGAGCACGCGCTCGGCGGGCAGGAGGTCGTCCAGCGCGAGGGTGAGGGTGCGCGGGTCGATCCGCTCGCCGTCGGACAGGTCGGTGTAGGGCACGTCCCGCCAGCGCAGGCCGGCGGCCAGCCGCTCGCGCAGCCCGGGGCCGCGGTAGCCCGGCGTCGGCGTGCCCTCGAGGCGGCGCGCGAGGGCGCGCGCGGTGGCCGCGACGTCGCCGACGACGCCGAGGTCGATCGTCCGGTGCCTCCCGAGTGCCTCGGGGGTGTCGTCGACCTGGGCGACGACGGCGCCCGGGCCCAGGAGGCGCCCGTGGCGCATCGTCCACATGTTCAGCGCGCACCCCCAGCCCACGACGAGGTCGGCCTCGCCGATGAGCTCCGCGGCGAGCGGGGAGGAGAAGCCGCCGGAGACGTCGAGGGACCACGGGTTCCTGGCGAACAGGCCCTTGGCGACGGCGGAGGTGGCGAGCAGTGCCCCGCACGCGTCGGCGAGCGCCACGAGGGCGTCGCGGGCGGCGGCGGACCGGGCGCCGCGGCCGGCGACGAACACCGGGCGCCGGGCGACCTGCAGCGCCCGGGCCAGGCGCTCGAGGTCGGCGTCGGAGGCGGGCCGGGCGGGCGGCGGCGGCGCGGGCAGGGGCGGCGCCGCGTCGGGCACCTCGAGGTCCTGGACGTCCAGCGGGAGGTTGAGCACGACCGTGCGCCGCTCGTCGCGGGCGGTGGCGAGCGCCGCCGCGGTGACCTGCGCGGCCGACGCCGGGTCGGTGACGCGCACGGGGACCGCGCCGACCGCCCGGGCGACGGCGTCCTGGTCGACGTGGAAGTTCGACGTCGGACTCACCGCCTCCGGCGCGAGCACGACGAGCGGGGTGCGGGACTTGGCCGCCTCGGCGATGCCGGTGAGCGCGTTCGTCAGGCCGCAGCCCTGGTGCACGCTCAGTGCCGCCGGGGCGCCGGCCGTGCGCGCGAAGGCGTCGGCCATGGTCGCCGCGCCGCCCTCGTGGCGGGCGGCGACGAACCGGGCTCCCGCCGCGACCATCGCGTTCGTCGCGTGGAAGTTCCCCGAGCCGACCACGCCGAAGACGTGGTCGACCCCGCCGGCGACGAGCGTCCGGCCGACGACCTCCCCGACCCGTGCCACGGCGCTCAGCGCTCGACGAGCGCGAGGACGCGCGTGGGCGAGCCGGAGCCGCCCTCGATCCGCAGCGGCGAGGCGAGGACGAGGGCGCCGGTCGCGGGGAGCCGGTCGAGGTTGCGCAGCTGGGACAGCCCGTACTTGCCGTTGCCGAGGAGGTAGTGGTGGCACGGGAAGAGGGGGTCGAACCCGGCGGCGGCGCCGGCGTCGGTGCCCACGGTCTCCACGCCGATGCCCTGCAGCGGGCTCTCCTCGGCCACCCAGCGGGCGGCCTCGACGGACAGGCCGGGGCTGTGCGGGCCGTCCTCGCCGCGGTTGATCATGTCCTGCTGGCTCGTGCGCGCCGACCAGCCGGTGCGGCACAGCAGCCAGCCGCCCTCGGGCAGCGGGCCGTGCTCGGCGACGAACGCGTCGATGTGCTCGCGCTCGATGAGGAAGTCCGGGTCCTCGGCCACGTGCGCGGCGACGTCGAGCACGACCGCCGGGGCGACGAGCGCGCCGACGGGCACCGAGGCGATGTCGGCGAGGTCGCGGCCGCTGGCCCAGTGGTTCGGGGCGTCGAAGTGGGTGCCGGTGTGCTCGCCGGTGCGGAAGTTGTTCCAGTACCAGGCCGGGCCGCGGTCGTCGTAGCGGGAGATCTCCTCGAGCCGGAAGCGGGCCGTCTGCCCGAAGTGCTCGGGCAGCTCGAGGACCGGGGTCGCGTCCGACAGCGGCGCGGTGAGGTCGATGATCTCGACGCCGCCGGTGCGCAGCGCGGTGAGGAGGTCGGCGAGCACGGTCATGGAGGTCTCCTTCGACGGCGGTTCCTGGCCCAGATCCTGGCACAGCCGCGGTGCGCCGGGGCCCGGACGTCCACCTGTGCCAGGATCGGGCCATGAGCGAGCGCAACGTGCTCGGGGGGCCGCTCGAGGAGTGCGGGACCGACCCCGTCACCGGCTACTACCGCACCGGCAGCTGCGTGCCCAGCGCCGGGCACCCCGGCGGGCACTCCGTGTGCGTCGTCGTCACCGCCGACTTCCTCGCCCACCAGCGGGAGATCGGCAACGACCTGTCCAGCCCGCGCCCGGAGCTCGGCTTCCCCGGGCTGGAGCCGGGGATGCGCTGGTGCGTGCTCGCGCCGCGGTGGCTGCAGTCCTACCACGCGGGCCGCGCCGCGCCCGTCGTGCTCGCCGCGACCCACGAGCGGGCGCTCGAGGTCGTCGACCGCCTCGCCCTGCTCGAGCACGCCGTCGACGTCCCCGACGACCCCTCGTCCCTCCTCACCTGACCCACCCCCCACCTCTGGGACACCCCTACGCGGGGCGCCAGGGGTGCTGAACGGGGTGTCCCCGGGCGCCAAGGGGTGTCCCAGACACCACACCCCCTGGGACACCCTTCTGCGGAGCGGCGGGGGTGGCGGGCCGCGTAGGGTCGTCGTACCGGACGACCCGACCTGGAGAACGACATGAGTGAGCAGACCCCCGCCACCCCCGCAGCCTCCGGCGTGCCCGTGCCGAAGCGGGTGCGGGTGCACCACCTCGGCCAGATGAAGGAGCGCGGCGAGCCCATCACGATGCTCACCGCCTACGACGCGGTGACGGCGCGGATCTTCGACGAGGCGGGGATCGACGTGCTCCTCGTCGGGGACTCCATCGGCAACACGATGCTCGGTCTGCACGGCACGATCCCGGTCACCGTCGACGAGATGGTCCCGGCCGTGCGCGCGGTCGCGGGCGCCGCACGCCGCGCCATGGTCGTCGCGGACCTCCCCTTCGGCTCCTACGAGGCCTCCCCGCAGCACGCCTTCGCGACGGCGGTGCGCATGCTCAAGGAGGGCGGTGCGCACGCGGTCAAGCTCGAGGGCGGGGAGCGTGTCGCCGCGCACGTCAAGCTGCTCAGCGAGTCCGGCGTGCCCGTCATCGGGCACCTCGGCTTCACCCCGCAGTCCGAGCACGCCCTCGGCGGCACGCGCGTCCAGGGACGCGGGGACGGGGCGGCCGAGCGGCTCGTCGCCGACGCCGTCGCGCTGCAGGAGGCCGGCGCCGTCGCCGTCGTCCTGGAGATGGTGCCCGCCCCCGTCGCCGCCCGCGCCACCGAGGTGCTCCACGTCCCGACGATCGGGATCGGCGCCGGCTCGGCGTGCGACGGTCAGGTCCTCGTGTGGACCGACATGGCCGGGATGACGGCCTGGGCTCCCCGCTTCGCGAAGAAGTTCGGCGACGTCGGCGCGGCGCTCTACACCGCGACCCGCGCCTACGCGCAGGAGGTCCGGGAGGGCACCTTCCCCGGCCCGGACCACACCTTCGCCGAGTAGTCGCCGCGCAGGAGCAGCCCGCCCCCGGGCGGGCTACTCCTCGTCGTTCCAGGCGCGGTCGGCGGCGTCCCAGGCCTTGTTGCGGTCCGCCGCCCTGGCGTACGCCTCGGCGGCCGCCTCGCGCGTCGGGTAGGGGCCCATGCGGTTGAGCGAGCCGGAGACCTTGCCCCGCTCCACCTCCCCGGTGGCGGTGTTGTAGAACCACTCGTCGTGGGGCTCCATCGGTCCTCCTCGATCGGCTACGTAGACTTCTCCCATGCTTGCCGATCGCGCCCCGTTGGGCACCCTGACCCCCGGAACCGTCTCCCCGCGGCGGGCGGTGCCCACGTCGATCGAGTACCCGGAGTACGTCGACAGGCCGGACCCGCGGCCGTTCACCGGCAGCGAGGTCAACGACCCCGAGACCGTCGAGCGGATCCGCCGCACCGCCCGCCTGGCGGCCCAGGCCCTCCAGCACGTCGGCGCCGCCGTCCGCCCCGGCGTCACCACCGAGGAGCTCGACCGCATCGGCCACGAGTTCGCCCTCGCCCACGGCGCCTACCCCTCGACCCTCGGCTACCGCGGCTTCCCCAAGTCGCTGTGCACGTCGGTCAACGAGGTCGTGTGCCACGGCATCCCGGACAGCACCGTGCTCCAGGACGGGGACATCGTCAACGTCGACATCACCCTGTTCAAGGAGGGCGTCCACGGCGACAACAGCGCCACCTTCCTCGTCGGCGACGTCGACGAGGAGTCCCGGCTCCTCGTCGAGCGCACCCGCACGGCGATGGAGCGCGCCATCCGCGCCGTCAGGCCCGGCCGCGAGGTCAACGTCATCGGCCGCGTCATCGAGGCCTACGCCAAGCGGTTCGACTACGGGGTCGTGCGTGAGTTCACCGGGCACGGCGTCGGCCGCGCCTTCCACTCCGGCCTCGTCATCCCGCACTACGACGCCGCACCCGACCACGACGACGTCATGGAGCCGGGCATGGTGTTCACCATCGAGCCCATGCTCACCCTCGGCGAGCCGACGTGGGACCTGTGGGACGACGGCTGGACGGCGGTGACCAGCGACCGCGGCCGCACCGCCCAGTTCGAGCACATGGTGCTCGTCACCGACGACGGCGCGGAGATCCTCACCCTCCCCTGACGCCGTGCGCCGGACGGCTCACCGCTCCCCCGCCCGGTAGCGGGAGGGCGGGACCCCGACGACGGCGGTGAACGCGCGGGTGAGGTGCGCGTGGTCGGCGAAGCCGAGCGACGCCGCGAGCTCGGCGAGGTCCTCACCGCCGCCCGCGTCGAGCGCGGCCACCGCGTCCTGCAGCCGGTGACGGCGCAGCACCCACAGCGGCGAGGCGCCGACGTAGTGGGTGAACAGCCGCTGCAGCGTGCGCCCCGAGACGTGGAGCCGCTGGGCGACCGGTCCGAGCGCCACGTGCTCACGGACGCGCATGAGGCGCACCGCCTCGCGCACGGTCCGGTAGCCGGGGTCCTCCCGCACCTCGCGCAGGCGCGGGGCGAGCAGCCCCTCGAGGTGGAC
Source organism: Georgenia wutianyii (assembly GCF_006349365.1). Classification (NCBI taxonomy): domain Bacteria; kingdom Bacillati; phylum Actinomycetota; class Actinomycetes; order Allobogoriellales; family Allobogoriellaceae; genus Georgenia; species Georgenia wutianyii. The sequence continues at coordinate 1,353,568 of NZ_CP040899.1, read as the reverse complement.
GGCGAGGACGTCGCGGCGGGCGGCGTCGTCCTCCTCGGCGAGGACGGAGCCCGCGAGCCCGGTGACGCCGGGCAGGACCTCCCCGGCCGGGACGACGGCGTCGGTGAGGTCGTGGACGCCGCGGCCGAGGAGCGCCGCGAGCCCGCCGGGACGGAAGGCCACGCCGGCCACCCTGCCCGCGACCGGCAGGTCGACCGAGAACACCCGGGTGACCAGGCCGTGGACGAGCGCCGCCGGCACCGCCAGCCCGTGCAGCACCCCGCCCTCGGCCGCCTCGACCGTGAGGTGGGTGAGCGGGTGGCTGAGCACCTCCTGGCGGAAGGGCGAGCGCTCCTCCCGGCGCCAGGTCACCGACCAGAAGTACGCGCCGACCTCGTCGAGCGGCGCGGGCAGCTCCAGGCGCCGGGTGGTGAACACGCGCGTGCCGGCGGCGGGCCACAGCACCGCACCCTCCGGAGGGTGGCGCGCATCTTCAAGCCCCATGCGCGCCACCCTAGGCACGCTGGAGGGATGAGCACGAACTTTCTCCCCGAGGGCGCCACGTCCCTCAGCCCGCTCCTCGTCGTCTCCCCCGCCGCCGAGGCGATCGAGTTCTACCGCGCCGTCCTCGGTGCCCGCACGACCACCCGCATGGACGGGCCGGACGGCTCGGTGTGGCACTGCGAGCTCGACCTGGGGCACGGCCGGATGACCGTCATGGACCCCTCACCGCAGTTCCACGCCGTCGCCTGCGACCCCGGCACCGACGAGGCCTGCTTCAGCCTCGCCGTCCACGTCCCCGACGTCGACGCGACCCTCGCCGCCGCCCGCGAGCGCGGGGCCCGCGTGCGCGAGGAGGCGCAGGTCTTCGACGTCACCGGGGACCGCTTCGCCTCCGTCCAGGACCCGTTCGGGGTGCGGTGGACGATCATGACGCGCGTCCAGCACCGCACCGACGAGCAGGTGCAGCAGGGCCTGGACGCGTGGCGGGACTCCCTCACGGAGACGGCCGGGCCCGTCACCTGAGCCGGGCCGGCGTCGCGGCGGTAGGCTCGCTGTCGGTCACCGACCCCGAGCCACGGAGCAGCGCCGATGTCCTCAGCCAGCAGCACACCCGTCGCCTTCGGCATCGACATCGGCGGCTCGGGCATCAAGGGAGCGCCCGTCGACCTCGACGCCGGCGAGTTCGCCGGGGAGCGGCTGCGCATCCCCACCCCGGAGAAGTCCACGCCCGCGGCGGTGGCCGCCGTCGTCGAGGAGCTCGTCGGGAGCTTCGACCTCGCCGCCGACGTCCCGATCGGCCTCACCTTCCCCGCACCGATCAAGCACGGGGTCGTGCCGTTCATCGCCAACCTCGACAAGTCGTGGCAGGGCGTGGACGTGCCCGCCATCATGAGCGAGGCGGTCGGCCGCCGCGTCGTGGCGGTCAACGACGCCGACGCCGCCGGCTACGCCGAGGCCGTCTACGGCGCCGCGAAGGGCGTCGAGGGGGTCGTCTTCGTCGCCACGCTCGGCACCGGGATCGGCTCGGTGCTCATCGTCAACGGCACGCTCGTGCCGAACACCGAGCTCGGCCACCTGCAGATCGACGGCCACGACGCCGAGAGCCGCGCCGCCGACTCCGCCCGCGAGCGCGAGGGCCTGTCCTGGTCGAAGTGGGCCAAGCGCCTCCAGCGGTACTTCGAGACGATCGAGATGCTCTTCTCCCCCGACCTCATCGTCGTCGGTGGCGGGGTGAGCAAGAAGTCCGACCAGTTCCTCCCGCTCCTCGAGCTCCAGGCCCCGATCGTGCCGGCCGCGCTGCGCAACCAGGCGGGCATCGTCGGGGCTGCGGCCCTCGCCGCCGCGAACTACCACTGATCGCGCCGTAGCCTGCTCTCATGGAGCAGGTCGCCCGTCACGTCTGGGTCGTCACGTCGCCCACGTGGCTGACGACCTCGACCCTCGTCGTCGACGACGACGGCGCCTGCCTGCTCGTCGACCCGGCGCTCACGCCCGAGGAGATCCTCGCGCTGGAGCAGGAGGTGTCCCGCCGCGGCTGGCACGTCGCCGCAGGGTTCTCCACCCACCCGCACTGGGACCACGTCCTGTGGTCCGCGGCGCTGCCCGACGTGCCCCGCTGGGCGACGTCGGTGGCGACCGACGCCGCCACCGCCGAGGAGCTCACGGCGCAGGCGTCACGCGACCTGCCCGGGTACCGGTGGGACGTCATCGGCGGGACGACGCCGCTGGCCCCGGACACCACCGAGGTGCCGTGGACCGGCCCGCGCGCCGTCGTCGTGCCCACGCCGGGCCACGCCCCCGGTCACGCGAGCCTCCACCTGCCCGAGGAGGGGGTGCTCATCGCCGGGGACATGCTCTCCGACGTCGAGGTGCCCCTGCTCGACGACGCACCGGACGCCTTCGAGGAGTACCGCCACTCCCTGCGCCGGCTCGCCGACCTCGACCCGCGGGTGGTCGTCCCGGGCCACGGGCGGGTCGCCCACCGCTGGGTGGGGCACCGGCGGGTGCACGCCGACGAGCGCTACCTCGCCGACCTCGCCGCGGGGACGCCGCCCCACGACCACCGCCTCGCCGACCCGCGGGTGCGGGCCGACCACGAGTCCCAGATGGCGCTGCTCAGTAGCCGCGCAGGCGGGTGATGTCGCGCCGCTCCCGCTTGGTCGGCCGGCCGGCACCCCGCTCGCGCTGAGGAACGGCCGCCCGCTCGACCTTCGGCGGGGGCGGGGGTGTCTCGTCGATCATCGCCTGCGCGGCGAGCGGCGCGCCGACACGCTTGCGCAGCGCCCGCTGGACGACGACGGTGCGCTCGATCTCCCCGCCGGTCACCACGACCTTGCTCCCCGGGCCGACGAGCGTCGCCGGCTTGGCGCGGTCCCCGTCGACGCGCACGTGCCCGCCGCGGCAGGCCGCCTGGGCCTGGGAGCGCGTCTTGAACAGGCGCACGGCCCACAGCCAGCTGTCCACGCGCACGGAGTCCTCGGCCATGGGCACCGATGCTACGCCGGACGTCACATCGCCCGGGCGGTGCTGCGGCGCAGCGCGAGTGCGCCGAGGAGCACGAGGCCGACGGCCATCGCGGCGAGCACCGCGAGCTGCGGGGCGACGTCGAGCAGGCCGCCGTCGTGGCGCTGGATCTCGGCGAAGGCCTCGTAGCCCCACGCGTGGGGGGTGAGGTTGGCGACGGTGCGCAGGGTGTCGGGGAACATCTCGAGGGGGAACATGCACCCGCCGAGCGCGGCGAGCACGAGGCCGGCGCCGACGGCCACCCCGTTGGCCGCGCCCTCGTTGTCCATGAGCGCCCCGAGGAGCATCGCGGCGCCGGTGGCCACCGCGCCGAAGACGAGGAGGATGAGCAGCGCCAGCGGGAGGCTGCCGAAGTCGACGTCGAAGAGCAGGATGCTCGCGACCATGATGTAGACACCCTGGGCGCTGGCGATGACCCACCGGCCGAGCATCTGCCCGAGGATCGCCTGCGTGCCGGAGACCGGGGCGGCGAGCACCCGGCGCTGCACGCCCAGGCGGCGGGACTCGATGAGCGTCACCGCGCTGCCCAGCGTGGAGAGGAAGACGAAGAGCAGGAGCATCGTCGCTGCGCCGAGGTCGAACTGTCCCAGGCCGCCCAGCTCCTGGGAGACCTCGTCGACGTCGACGACGCCGATCTCGACCGGGGCGACGTCCGACCGGGCCCGGGCCAGCGCCGCCGCGGCCTCCCCCTCCGGCACGCCGCGCGCGGTGAGCACGGCGAGCTCGGTCTGCTCCAGGGACAGGGTCTGCAGCGCCGTGAGCACGACCTGTACCGCCCCGGGGGCACTGGCCTCGGAGGAGACGATGAGCTCGATCTCGGCGGGCCGGCCGGCGACGAAGGACTGCTCGGCGTCGTCCTCGACGAGGAGGCCGACGTCCGCGCGCCCGCGTGCCACCTGCTCGCGCATCGCGTCGGCGTCGGCGGTGCTCACCGTGGCGTCGGCGTCCCGGAGCTCGGTGGTCAGCGCCGAGCGCAGCTCACCGCCGGCGCCGGCGATGACCACCCGTCCCGTGCTGCCCTGCCCGCCGAACTGCAGCCCGATGACGACGACGAGGAGGAGCGGGAAGATGAGGAAGAAGAAGATGTTCGACCGGTCGCGCAGGTAGCGGCGCAGCTCGGTGCCGGCGATGGCCAGGACCGGCATCATGCGGCCACCCCCCGGTCCGGCAGGAGCCGGGAGGCCACCGCGGCGACGAGGGCGAAGCCGAGCATCGCCAGGACCGGGCCGGCGATCTCGGACAGGCCACCACCGCCCGCGCTGATCCCCAGGCCGCGGGTGAAGGCCGAGACCGGGTTGAGGTCGAGGGCCACCGAGAGCGGCCCGGTCGCGGTGACGGGGAAGAACGCGCCGCCGGCGAGGCCGAGGACGACGGCGATGATCGACTGCGCCACCCCCGCCTGCTCGGAGGTGCGTGCCACCCGCACGACGACGAAGGTGAGGGACGTCGCCGCCGCGACGACGCACAGGACGAGGACGAGGACGAGCAGCGGGGAGCCGAACTCGACGTCGAAGAGGAGGACGCCGGCGGTGAGGAGGACGAGGGTGGCGACGACGCCGAGCACGTAGCCGGCGAGCGCCTTGGCGGCCACGATGAGGCCCGGCGGGATCGGCATCGACCGCAGCCGGGCGAAGGTGCCCTGGTCGCGCTCGTTGATGATCGCCAGCACCCCGAAGCCGACGGTGAACAGGAGGAACAGTCCGGCCTGCCCGGCGACGAGCGAGGCCGACGCGCCGAGCTGCTCGGTCGCCGTCGTGCCCTCGACGGTCATCACGCTGGCGGGGGCCTCCCCCACCTCCCGGGCGATCGTCGCGAGATCCTCGGGCGGCACGCCCGCCGCCGCGGCGGCGCGGGTGGCGACCGTGCCGGCGGTCAGCTGCTCACCGACGCCGCGGACGACGGCGACGAGGACGTCGGTCTCCATGCCCGCCCCGTCGCCCTCGATGATCTCGACCCGCGCGCCGCGGCCCTGGTCGACGTCCTCGCCGAACCCCTCGGGCAGGAGGAGCCCGAGCTGCGCCTGCCCGGACTCGGCCATCGGACGGACCTCGTCGGCCGGGACCTCCTCGACGGTGACGTCCAGGCCCTCGATCCGGGTGAGCGTCTCGAGGAGGACCTGGGCGGAGGCGTCGTCGGCGGGGGCGGACGCGGCGACCGTCACCGGCCCCAGCTCGACGTCGCCGGTGTCCCCGAAGACGAGGTTGAGCACGAGCATGAGCGCGACCGGCACGACGATGCCGAAGATGAGGACGGACTTGTCGCGCAGCCGCTGACGCAGGTCGTTGCCCGTCATCGTGAGGAGCTGGCGCATGTCAGTCCCGCAGCCCCTTGCCGGTGAGGTGGAGGAAGACCGACTCGAGGTCCGGGCGGGTGATCTCCACGTCGGCGAGCTCGACCCCGCTGCGGCCCGCCGTCGTCACGACGGTCGCCACCGCCGTCGGGGCGTCGCGCACGTGGAGGAGGATCTGGCGGCCCTCGAGGACGGCCCGCTCGACGGCGCCGATCTCCTGCAGCGCCATCAGCGCCGCCGCGAGGTCCCCGGTCCCGACGAGCCTGATCTCGTCGAGCTCACCGATGATCCGGATGAGCTCGTCGCGGGTGCCCTCGGCCTGGATCGTGCCGGCGTCGATGATGCCGATGCGGTCGCACAGCCGCTCGGCCTCCTCCATGTAGTGCGTGGTGTAGAGGACGGCCATGCCCTCGGTCGACAGCGCCTCGACGGCCTCGAGGATGGCGTTGCGGGACTGGGGGTCCACGCCCACGGTGGGCTCGTCGAGGATGAGCAGGTCGGGGTGGTGGAGCAGGCCGATGCCGATGTTGAGGCGGCGCTTCATGCCGCCGGAGAACTCCTTGGTCTGGCCCTTGGCGCGGTCCGTGAGGCCGATGAGGTCGAGCACCTCGTCGGTGCGGCGCTTGAGCTCGGCACCGCGCATACCGTGGAGGTGGCCGAAGAACATGAGGTTCTCCCGGGCGCTGAGCTCGGGGTAGATGGCCAGGTCCTGGGGCACGAGCCCGAGCCGCCGCTTCGGGGCGATCGCCCGCGGGCCCATCCGCCGGCCGGCGATCCGCACCTCCCCGGCGTCCGCGGCGAGCAGCCCGGCGACGACCGAGATCGTCGTCGTCTTGCCCGCACCGTTGGGCCCGAGCAGCCCGTAGGTCTCCCCGGGGGCGATGTGGAAGGACACGCCGTCGACGGCGGTGAGGTCACCGAACCGGCGGACCAGCCCGGAGACCTCGAGGACGGGGCTCGCCGTGCGGGTCCCGGCGGGGCTGTGGGCGACGTCGCTCGTCACGAGGGCTCCAACGGGGGGTCGGTGGGAGGTGCGCGTTCATCGTTCCACACCCCCGCAACCGCGGGGCGGACCCGGCGCGGGTGGACGGTGGTGGCCGTCCGCGGGCGATCCACGACGCGCGTCAGTCTGCCGTAGGGCCCGGCGTCAGGCGCCTCACGAGGTGAGGTCGCCGGGGCACGGGCCGGCCTGCTGGAGCTGCTCGTGCAGGACCCAGCCGCCGTCGACGTGGACGAGGCGGGGCTGGACGTAGACGGCGTCGGCGGCGGTGAGGTCGCGGGCCACGCTGCCGTCGGGGGCCCGCAGCACCCCGCGCACGAGGACGCACGCGTCGAAGACCACCTGCAGGCCGCCGCCGTCCGCGGTCGGCGGGCCGAGCCACGCGACCTCCATCCCGAGCACCTCGGTGCCACCCTCGACGACGTGCCCGGCCTCGGCGAGGCTCGCGCTCTCGCGCTCGAGGAGGTCGCGCATCGAACCGTCGGTCCCCTCCAGGGCCGCCTCGAGGAGCTGGGCGTCGGCGAAGCCGGTGCGCGCCGCGGCGTCGTAGGCGGCGCGGTGCGCGAGGTAGGCATCCGCGGCGTCGAGCACCATCGCGTCGACCTCCTCCTCCGGCGGCATCCGCGCGGCGTAGGGCAGCTCGGTGGCGGCGTCACCGGGCGCGGACGGGGCCGCAGCAGGTGGCGGCGGGGTGGCGCTGGGCGGGTCCTCGGCGTCCTCGGCGTCGGCACTGGGCGGGTCCGCGACGTCGTCGGCTGCGAGGGTGCAGCCCGCGAGGCACGCGACGAGGACGGCGAGCGCCGCGGGGACGGCGTGCTGGGCTCGCATCGGTTCTCCTTCGGCCCGGGCGAGCGCTGGTGCCCGCCGTGTGGGCCCCACGATGCGGGCCGCCGGGTGACGCCGTCGACCACCCTCGCGCCGTCTGTGGACGGGGCGGGACGGGACGCTGCCTGTGGAGAGGTGCGGATGAGTCGGCCGGTACGCCGGGTTCTGTCCCGCGGGTCCGTTACCGGTCCCGCGGTGGCGGCCATCCATCTACGACGCACGTTGCCGTGCGCCTCCAGCGACCTACCCGCAGGCTCGGGCGAGCAGCCCTCGGGCGCCTGCTGTCTGGTCTTGCTCCGGGCGGGGTTTACCGAGCCGTACCGGTCACCCGGCACGCTGGTGGTCTCTTACACCACCGTTTCACCCTTACCGCCGCGGCCCGGAGGCTGCGACGGCGGTCTGTTTTCTGTGGCACTGTCCCGCGGGTCACCCCGGGTGGGTGTTACCCACCGCCCTGCTCTGTGGAGCCCGGACGTTCCTCGTCGCCCCGGAGGGCGCCGCGACCGCCTGGCCGACTCATCCGCCCGGGAAGTCTACCCGCCGCGGCGCGGCCTACTCACCGCTCAGCTGGGCGGGGCAGCCCATGACGTGGACCTCCCCGCGTCCGCTCCACAGGCGCACGACGCTCACCGTGCCGGGGGCGACGCGGAAGACGTCCCACGCGGTGGTGGGCGCCTCGACGACCGTCCCGACGATCGCGGCGATGACGCCGGCGTGGGCGGCGACGACGACCGTGCAGCCGGCCTGGTCGGCGACGCGGGAGAGGGCGCGCGCGACCCGCTGCGCGAGGTCCTCGCGGCTCTCCCCCGGCCGGGCCGCGGCGAAGTCGTCGTCGATGGTGGGCACCCCGAGCCCGGCGACCTCGCTGATGAGCTCGGCGGTCTGCTGGGCGCGCACGAGCGGTGAGGACAGGAGCACGGTGGGCGGGGCGAGGTGGGGCCACAGGTCCCCGCCGATCCGGTCGACGAGCGCGGCGGCCGCCCCGGCGAGCTCGACGCCCTGCTCGGTGAGCTCGGGGTCCTCCCCGTGGTCCTGCGGAGCGGTGCCGGGTGAGACGAGGACGAGGGTGATGGCGCCGGGGTCGGCGAGCGACGGTGCACCGGCGTCGACGTCCGGGATCGGCTCCTCGGCCTGCCAGTCGTCCGCCGGGACGTCCTCGCCTCGGCCCGTGACCGGCTCGCCGTCCGAGGCGTGGTCGCGCTCGATGCTGCCGCCGGAGTCCATGACGGCGTTGGCGAGCGCGTCGGCGGCGGAGTTCTCCGCCCGTGGCACCCACGTGTAGCGCACCTGCCCGGCGGGCAGGATCGTGCGGGCCTCGTCGGCCAGGCGGCGCATGTCCTCGTGCTTGATCTTCCAGCGACCCGACATCTGCTCGACGACGAGCTTGGAGTCCATCCGGACCTCGACCGACGCGGTCGGGTCGATCGCGGCGGCGGCGCGCAGGCCCGCGACGAGGCCGCTGTACTCGGCGACGTTGTTCGAGCACACGCCGAGGAAGGCGGCCCGCTCGGCGAGGACGGTGCCCCCCTCGCGGACGAGCGCGCCGAAGCCGGCAGGGCCCGGGTTGCCCCGGGACCCACCGTCGGCCTCGACGACGAGGACCCGGCCCGGGCGCGCGCTGGGCGCCTCCTGCTCGGCCGGCTCGGTGTCGAAGAGGCTCGCCTGGCTCACTTCGGTTCCATCCTCACGATGATGTAGCCGTAGTCCTCGTGCTGGACGACCTGCTCGGGCGGCGCGGAGTGGATCGCGTCGAGCTCGGTGAGCGAGAAGTCGAGCTGGGTGCCCTCGGTGCGCGAGCCGTACAGCGCGACCGCGGCCAGCCCGCCGGTGCGCTCCCGGACCCGGTCGTACAGGGCGAGCAGCCCGGCGTCGATCCGGCCCGCGAGCGCGGCGCGCTCGGCGGTGATCGTCTCGAGCTGGCGGTCGATCGTCGCCCACTCGGCGTCGCGCGCCTTGGTGTGGCGGGCGACGTCGGCGGCGATCGCGGCCTCCTGCGTCTCGAGCTCGGCGAGGCGGGCCTCGGCCTGCTCCAGTCGCTCCATGACCTCGAGCTCGACCTCCTCGAGGGCGCCCTGCCGCCGCGCGAGCTGCTCGAGCTCGCCCTGCAGCGCCTGGGCCTCCTTGGCGCTCACCGCGCCGGAGTCGAGGCGGGCCTGGTGGCGCGCGGCGCGCTGGCGCACCTGCTCGACGTCGGCCTCGGCCTTGGCCACCTCGCGGCGGGTGTCGGCCACGACGGTGCGCTCCTCCACCTGGGCGCGGCTCAGGTCCTCCAGCCTTCCCTCGAGCTCGGCGATGGACCCGAGCACGGGCAGGCTGCGGCGCTGGTGACCCAGCTTCGCGGCGCGCGTGTCGAGTACCTGGATGTCGAGCAGGCGGCGCTGGTCGGCCACCGGGGCTGTGGTCACTGGGCGACTCCCTCGTTGTCGGTCGTGCTGTCATTGTCGGGCGCGGCGAGGCGCAGCGTCCACGGGTCGGTGACGATCGTGCTCACGCGGGTGGCGAGCTCGCCGCCCGCCGCGCGGGCGTCCTCCTCGAGGCGGGCCGCCGCCACCGGCAGCCAGGGCCACTCACTGGCCCAGTGCGTGGCGTCCAGGAGGTAGGGCGGACCGGCCTCGAGCGCCTCGGAGGCGGGGTGGTGGCGCAGGTCGGCGGTGAGGTAGACGTCGGCGCCCAGGGCACGCACGGTCCCGAGCAGCGAGTCACCCGAGCCGCCACACACGGCGACGGTGCGGACCTCGGCGTCGAGGTCCCCCGCCACCCGGATGCCCTGGGCGGTCGCCGGGAGGACGGCGGCGACGCGCTCGGCGAGCGCGCGCAGGGTGGTCGGCTCGGGCAGCGTGCCGATGCGCCCGACGCCGGTGCCGGCGGGGCGGGGAGCGTGCTCGACGACGGAGAAGGCCGGCTCCTCGTAGGGGTGGGCGGCGCGCAGCGCGGCGACGACGGCGGCGCGGCGTCCGCGCGGCAGGGTCATCTCCAGGCGGTCCTCGACGACCTCGGTGACCTCCCCGCGCTCGCCGATGGTGGGGTTGGCGCCCTCGCCGGGCCGGAAGGTGCCCTGGCCGGTGACGGTGAACGCGCACCGGTCGTACTCGCCGACGGCGCCCGCGCCGGCCTCGGCGAGCGCGTCGAGCACCACCTCGGTGTGGTCCTGCGGGACGAAGACGGTGAGGGTGTCGAGCGGTGCGGCGTCGTGCGGGGTGAGCGGCCGGCGCTCGCGCAGCTCGAGGAGGTCGGCGAGCGCGTCGGCCACGCCCCCGGCGGCGGCGTCGGCGTTGGTGTGGGCGGCGTACAGCGCGCAGCCGGCCCGGACGAGCTCGTGGACGACACGGCCCTTGGGGGTGCCCGCGGAGACCGTCGTCGTGCCGCGCAGGAAGAGCGGGTGGTGGGTGACGAGGAGGTCGACGCCGGCGGCGATCGCCTCCTCCGCGACCACCTGGACGGGGTCGACGGCGAACATCACCGAGCGGACCGGGGCGGCCGGGTCCCCGGCGACGAGCCCGACGGCGTCCCAGCTCTCCGCGGTGCCGGGCGGGTAGCGCTTCTCGAGGAGGCCGACGACGTCGGCCAGGGTGAGGGACTGGGCCATGGCCCCAGGCTATCGGTGGCAGACGTCAGGCTGCCCCGCGCCCCGGGGCAGCCTGACGTGTCGGGCTCGCCACCTCCCCCGGCCGCCGGCCGGAGGGGCGGTCGCTCAGGCCAGGCGGACGTCGCTCAGCGTGATCTCGACGGCGGAGAGCGCCTGGCTCACCGGGCAGGTCTCCTTCGCCTTGCGGGCGATCTCGTCGAAGGTGCCGGCGTCGATCCCCTCGACGGTGCCGCTCACCGTGAGCTCGATGCCGGTGATGCCGGTGCCGGCGACGAACGTCACGGCAGCGGAGGTGTCGAGCGCCGTCGGCGGGGTGCCGTTCTCCTTGAGCATGTTGGACAGCTGCATGGCGTAGCAGGTCGCGTGGGCCGCGGCGATGAGCTCCTCGGGCGTCGTCGTCCCTCCGGACTCCTCACCGCGGGACTTCCACGCGACGTCGAAGGTGGCCGTGCCGGAGGTGTCCAGGCTGGTGGTGCCCGAACCGGTGAACAGCTCCCCCTTCCACTCGGTGCTCGCCTTGTTGACCACGGGGTTGGGCATGATCTCTCCTTCTCGGTGGGCGGCGCTGGGGCCGGCGACGAGTGCCGCCGATCCCATCCCACCCCACCATCGGCGCCGCCGCACACCGGGCGTCACGGCCCGTGGCTAGGCTGAGGAGAACCCCCCAGCGAAGGAGTCCCATGGACACGCGCACCCTCGGCCGCACCGGCCGCACCGTCTCGGTCATCGGCCAGGGCACCTGGCAGCTCGGCTCGGACTGGGGCGAGGTGAGCGAGGAGGACGCGCGCGCGGTCCTCGACGCCGCCGTCGAGTCGGGGGTGACGATGCTCGACACGGCCGACGTCTACGGCGACGGTCGCAGCGAGGCGCTCATCGGGCGCTGGCTGCGTGACAACCCGGGCCTCGACGTCACGGTCGCGACCAAGATGGGCCGGCGGCTGCCGCAGGAGCCGGCCAACTACTCGATGGACAACTTCCGCGCCTGGACCGACCGGTCGCGGCGCAACCTCGGCGTCGACACCCTCGACCTCGTCCAGCTCCACTGCCCGCCCACCGCCGTCTACGGCATCGACCGGGTGTTCGACGACCTCGACACCCTCGTCTCCGAGGGCGTCATGGCGAGCTACGGGGTGAGCGTCGAGCTCGTGGAGGAGGCGCTGGCCGCCATCGCCCGGCCGAACGTCGCCACCGTGCAGATCATCCTCAACGCCTTCCGTCTCAAGCCGCTCGAGCAGGTGCTCCCGGCGGCCAGGGAGGCTGGGGTGGGCATCATCGCCCGCGTCCCGCTCGCCAGCGGCCTGCTCTCGGGCCGCTACACCTCCGAGACGACGTTCCCCGAGACCGACCACCGCAGCTTCAACCGCAACGGCGAGGCCTTCGACGTCGGCGAGACGTTCTCCGGCGTCGACTTCGAGACGGGCGTGCGCGCCGCCACCGAGTTCGCCGCGGCGGCCCGCCTCCTCGTCCCCGGCGCGAGCACGGCCCAGGTCGCCCTCGCCTGGGTGGCCGCCCAGGACGGCGTCTCCACCGTCATCCCCGGTGCCCGCTCCCCCGAGCAGGCGCGCGCGAACGCCGCGGCCGGCTCGCTCGAGCTGCCCGCCGAGCTCGACGACGTCGTCCGCACCATCTACGACCGCGACCTGCGGGAGGCGGTCCACCCCCGTTGGTGACCGCCGGCGCTACCGGACCTCGGCGAGCGTCCCGTCGGTGACCGAGTAGACGAAGCCGCGGACCTGGTCCTTGTGCGGGACGAACGGGTTCGCGGCGATCCGGGCGAGGGACTGGCGCACGTCGTCGGCCGGGTCGCGGAACGACTCCGCGGCCCACGGCGGCCGGATCCCGGTGTCGGCCTCGATCTGCGCCTTGAACTGGTCGTCGGTGAACGTGAGCATCCCGCAGTCGGTGTGGTGGAGGAGGACGATCTCGCGCGTGCCGAGCAGCCGCTGGCTGATCGCGAGCGACCGGACGACGTCGTCGGTGACGACGCCGCCGGCGTTGCGGATGACGTGCGCGGACCCGTCCGGCAGGCCGAGCAGCCCGGCGGGGTCGAGGCGCGCGTCCATGCAGGCGACGACGGCGATGTGCCGGGCCGGCGGCATCGCCAGGTCGCCCCCGGTGAACGCGGCCGCGTACGCCTCGGCGTTGTGCAGGAAGTCGTCGGTGGCGCTCATGTCAGGTCCCTCCGTCGGCAGCACGTGCGGTCATCGTCGTCCGGGGCCGCGTCCCCGGACAGGGTCCTGCGGGTCCGTCTCGGATCCCGGACGGCTGGACCGGGTCGGTCCGCCGGGCAGCGTGCCGTAGCTGTTTCGGTAGGTCTTGCCGGGCTTGGGACGGGTGAACTTCAGGGCCGACCACGTGTCGTCCACCCGCAGCGCGGTGCTCTCGACGAGGCCGTGGTCGTAGCCGATGGCGATGACCGACCGGATGGTGAGGTCGGTGCCGAGCCGCCCGCCCTTGGGCCAGGACACCCAGAGCCGCCCGTCGGGGGCGAGGTGGTCGCGCAGCGGGCCGAAGCCGGCGCGCATGTCCTCCTGGCGGGTGACGAAGAGGTGGAGGTAGTCGAACGCGCCGGTGAGGTCCGCGGCGAGGTCGAGCTCGGGCAGCCGCATCGCCGCGACCGCCTCGGCGGGCGCCCCGACGAGGTGCGCCCGGGAGCCGGCGCGCACCCCCATCTTCTCGGCGACCGTCCGGGCCATGGGCCGAGGCTACGGCGGGGCGCGGAACTCCGCTCTCGCGAGAAGGCCTGCTCCTGCGGGAGGGTGGTGGGCCCGGCCGGTCTCGAACCGGCGACCTCCGCGGTGTAAGCGCGGCGCTCTGACCAACTGAGCTACAGGCCCCAGCGGCAGCCCCAGGGGCGCCACCCAGCCGCCAAGACTACTGCTCGCCCGCCCCTCCCCCGTCCGGGACGCCCCTGCCGCCCCTGGGACGCCCCCTGCAGCACGTCGCCGGTCCGCGGAGGGGCGTCCCAGAGGGTGGGGTCAGGCGGTGAGTGCGGCGACGGCCGCGCGGTAGTCGGCGACGGACCGGGCCACCCCGGCCGGCGAGTGGACCGACCAGGCGACGACGCCGTCGCCGTCGAGGAGGAAGGAGGCGCGGGTGGGCGCGCCGGAGGTCTCGTCGAGCACGCCGAAGGCGCGCGCCGCGGCCCCGTGCGGCCAGAAGTCCGAGAGCAGGGGGAAGGTCGCCCCCTCCTGCTCCGCCCACGCCCGCAGCGCGAAGAGCGGGTCGCAGCTGAGGACGGCGAGGTCCGCGCCGTCGAGCGGCTCGCTCACGAGCGCGCGCAGCTCCCCGCCGCACACGCGCGAGAACGCGAACGGGAGGAAGACGACGAGCTGGGGACGCTCCCGGCGCCCGCCGAGGCGTACCGGCGTGCCGTGGGTGTCCGGGAGCTCGAGGACCGGCGCCCGGTCAGCGACCGCGACCACGCGAGAGCAGGCGCAGCCCGTTCCAGTCCTCCGAGGCGCTCACCGCGCCGGTGGGCTGCAGGCCCGCCGTGCGCGCTGCCTCCTCCAGCACCGCGGGGCCGACGTGACCTCCACGGCCCGGCTTCGGGGTGAGCACGACGATGGTGCCTCCGGCGTCGTCGAGGTTGTCGAGGGCGTCCATGAGGAGATCGGTGAGATCGGTGTCGTCACCGTCGTCGTCCCGCCACCAGATGAGCGCGCCGTCGACGACGTCGGAGTGGTCCTCGTCCACGAGGGCCTTGCCCGTGACGTCCTCGACGGCGGAACGAACCGCCTCGTCGACGTCGTCGTCGTAGCCGAACTCCTGGATCTCCTGCCCGGCGGTGAAGCCGAACCGGCTGCCGGCATCGGGGCCAGCGGTCGCTGCCACGTGTTCTCCCACTCTCTCTCGTCGGTGGCGCTCCTCGCGCCGTCGGCCCCTCGCGATGCGTGGGGTTGGGACAACGCTACTGCCGAGGCGGGAGCAATCCCAGACGAACCACCCAAGAGGCTCACCCTTGGCGGGTTGTTGTCAAGGTCATAGCGAACCGGTGACCGGGCTGATGGCCCTGGCCTCCCGGGCCGGGGACAATGGGCCTAATCTGGATGTCACCGAGCACCAGCCACGCGCGTCGGGCGTCGACGCCTGAGGGAAAGAGGACGTGTGAGTCCACAGGAATCTGGACCGCTCATCGATGGCCTGCTGAGCCAGGTCAAGGACATCGACCCTGCTGAGACCCAGGAGTGGCTCGAGTCCCTCGACGGGCTCATCGAGGACCGCGGCGGGCCGCGTGCGCGGTACATGCTGCTCAACCTCATGCGGCGGGCTCGCCAGCGCAACGTCGCTGTGCCCGCACCGCTCACCACCCCGTACGTCAACACGATCGGCGTCCACGAGGAGCCCTACTTCCCCGGTGACGAGGCTGCGGAGCGCAAGTACCGCGGCTGGATCCGCTGGAACGCCGCCGTCATGGTCACCCGCGCCCAGCGCCCGGACGTGTCCGTCGGTGGCCACATCTCCTCCTACGCCTCGATCGCGACGCTGTACGAGGTGGGGATGAACCACTTCTTCCGGGGCAAGGACCACCCGGGCGGCGGTGACCAGGTCTTCTTCCAGGGCCACTCCGCGCCGGGCAACTACGCGCGCGCCTACCTCGAGGGCCGCCTCTCGGAGAACGACCTCGACGGCTTCCGCCAGGAGTACTCCCACCCGGGCGGCGGCCTGCCGTCCTACCCGCACCCGCGGCTCATGCCCGACTTCTGGGAGTTCCCGACCGTCTCGATGGGCCTGGGCCCGGCCGAGGCGATCCACCAGGCGTTCACCAACCGCTACGTGCACGAGCGCGGCATCAAGGACACCTCCCAGCAGCACGTGTGGGCGTTCCTCGGCGACGGCGAGATGGACGAGCCCGAGTCCCGCGGCATGCTCCAGCTCGCGGCGCAGCAGAACCTCGACAACCTCACGTTCGTCGTCAACTGCAACCTCCAGCGCCTCGACGGCCCGGTGCGCGGCAACGGCAAGATCGTCCAGGAGCTCGAGGCGTTCTTCCGCGGCGCCGGCTGGAACGTCATCAAGGTCCTGTGGGGCCGCGAGTGGGACTCCCTGCTCAACGCCGACAAGGACCGCGCGCTCGTCAACCTCATGAACGAGACGCTCGACGGCGACTACCAGACCTACAAGGCGAACGACGGCGCCTACGTCCGTGAGCACTTCTTCGGCCGCGACCCGCGGACCAAGGAGCTCGTCAAGGACATGACCGACGACGAGATCTGGGCGCTCAAGCGCGGCGGCCACGACTACCGCAAGATCTACGCGGCCTACAAGGCGGCGATGGAGCACACGGGTCAGCCGACGGTCATCCTCGCGCAGACGGTCAAGGGCTACGGGCTCGGCCCGAGCTTCGCGGGGCGCAACTCGACGCACCAGATGAAGAAGATGAAGACCACGGACCTCAAGATGCTCCGTGACGCTCTTCGCATCCCGATCTCGGACGAGCAGCTCGAGGACCCGTTCAACGCGCCGTACTACCGGCCGTCGGAGGACGACCCGACGCTGCAGTACATGCTCGAGCGTCGCAAGGCCCTCGGCGGGTTCCTCCCCGAGCGTCGCGACGACAAGGGCTCCCTGCCGATGCCGGGCGACAAGCCCTTCGAGATCCTCAAGGGCGGGTCGGGCAAGCAGGAGGTCGCCTCGACGATGGCCTTCGTCCGTCTCCTCAAGGAGCTGATGAAGGACAAGGAGTTCGGCAACCGCATCGTGCCGATCATCCCGGACGAGGCCCGCACCTTCGGCCTGGACTCGATCTTCCCGACGGCGAAGATCTTCAACACCCATGGGCAGAACTACACCGCCGTGGACGCCGAGCTCATGCTCTCCTACAAGGAGTCCGAGACCGGCCAGATCATGCACATGGGGATCAACGAGGCCGGGTCGGCCGCCGCCTTCCAGACGGTCGGCACGTCCTACGCGACCCTCGGCGAGCCGCTCGTGCCGGTCTACATCTTCTACTCGATGTTCGGCTTCCAGCGGACCGGCGACCAGTTCTGGGCCGCCGGGGACCAGCTGGCCCGCGGGTTCGTCATCGGCGCCACCGCCGGGCGCACGACGCTTGCCGGCGAGGGCCTGCAGCACATGGACGGGCACTCGCTCGTCATCGCCCAGACCAACCCGGCGTTCGTCAACTACGACCCGGCGTACGCCTACGAGATCCGGCACATCGTGCGCGACGGTCTGCAGCGCATGTACGGCGCCGACGACCCGCGCGACCCGAACGTCATGTACTACCTCACGGTGTACAACGAGCCGATGCGTCAGCCGGCCGAGCCGGAGGACGTGGACGTCGAGGGCATCCTCAAGGGCATCCACCGCATCGCCCCGTCCGAGGGTGAGGGCCCCTGGGTCCAGCTCATGGCCTCGGGCGTCGGTGTGCCGTGGGCGATGCACGCGCGCGACATCCTCGCCGAGGACTGGGGCGTGCGCGCAGGCGTGTGGTCCGTGACGAGCTGGGGCGAGCTGCGCCGCGACGCGCTGGCGATCGAGCGCAAGCGCCTGCTCGAGCCGACCGGTGAGCACCCCGAGCCGTACGTCACCGCCAAGCTGCGTGACGCGGGCGGCCCGTTCATCGCCTCGAGCGACTGGGACCACATGGTCCCGGACATGATCCGCCAGTGGGTGCCGGGCGACTACCACGTCCTCGGCGCGGACGGCTTCGGCTACTCCGACACCCGCCCGGCGGCTCGTCGCCAGTTCCTCATCGACTCCCACTCCATGGTGGTCAAGGCCCTCCAGGCCCTCGCCGCCCAGGGCTCGATCGACCCCGACGCCCCGCGTCAGGCCGTCGAGCGCTACCGCCTGTGGGACGTCAACGCCGGTGAGTCCGGCACCGCGGGCGGCGACTCCTGACCGCAGCCGTCCAACCCGGAGGAGACCCTCCTCCTGAAGCGCCGAGAGCTGGATCGTGCACCGTGCACGATCCAGCTCTCGGCGTTTGCGGGGTGGGACGGGGTCGTCAGGCGTTCATGTCCATGACGATGCGACCGTCGATCTTGGCCTCCTCCATCTCGGCGAAGATCTCGTTGATGTCGTCCATCGGGCGCACCGTGTAGGTCGGGCTGATGAGGCCGCGGGCGAAGAAGTCCAGCGCCTCGCTCATGTCCTTGCGGGTCCCGACGATCGAGCCACGGACCGTGAGGCCGAAGAGCACCGTGGTGAAGATGTCGAGCGGGAACTGGTCCGGCGGCAGGCCCACGAGGGAGACGGTGCCGCCGCGGCGCAGCGCGCCGACGGCCTGCGGGAAGGCGTGGGCGTTGACGGCGGTGACGAGCGCGCCGTGGACGCCGCCACCCGTGGCGGCCTTGATCTCCTCGGCCGGGTCATCGCTCGTGCGGGCGTTGACGGTGACCTCGGCGCCGTGCTTGCGGGCGAGCTCGAGCTTGCTGTCCTCGACGTCGACCGCGACGACCCGGCGCCCCATGGCGACGGCGTACTGGACGGCGATGTGGCCCAGGCCGCCGATGCCGGAGATGAGCACCCACTCACCGGGCTTGGTGTCGGTCATCTTCAGGCCCTTGTACACCGTGACGCCGGCGCACAGGATCGGGGCGGCGCCCGCGGGGTCGACGCCGTCGGGGATGATCGGGCAGTAGCGGGAGTCGACGAGCATGTACTGGCCGAAGGAGCCGTTGACGGAGTAGCCGCCGTTCTGCTGCTTCGGGCACAGCGTCTCCCAGCCGGTCTGGCAGTACTCGCACTCGCCGCAGGCGGACGCGAGCCAGGCGTTGCCGACCTTGTCGCCGACCTTCACCCGGTCGACGCGGTCGCCGACGGCGACGACGGTGCCGACCCCCTCGTGGCCCGGGATGAACGGCGGGGTCGGCTTGACCGGCCAGTCGCCGTGCGCGGCGTGCAGGTCGGTGTGGCACACGCCGCTGTAGTCGACCTTGACCAGCGCCTCGAACGGTCCGGGCTGCGGGATCTCGAGGTCCTGGACCTCGAGCGGGCTGCCCAGCTCGGGCACGACGGCGGCGCGCATGGTTTCAGGCATGGTGGTCCTCCTTGGCTGGTGCCGAGGGCCTTCGGTGGTCGCCCTCGGGCTGATTCACCTTGTGCGGTGCTGGATCCAGTGAACCAGGACACACACCGCCGGACCGGGGACCGATGTCCCTCACCTGCTGCTCGCCCCCCGGCGCCGCCATGCTACGGCGCCTGCACCTCTGCGGCCCGCGGGGGGCGAGGACCGCGGAAGCGGGTGCGTCAGACGCGCTCGGCTGCGGCCACGCGCGGCTCGAGCTCGGCGACGACGGCGTGCGTCTCGGCGTCGTCGCGCTGCTTGAGCTCCTCGAGGTGGCGGCGCGCGTCGAGCGGGCGGTCGGCCTCGAGGGCGGCGAGGACGACCTGGCGTCCCGCCTCGGGGATGTGGTCGCGCGGGGACCACTGCCCCACGCCCAGGCCCAGGCCGTCACCCGGGAGGTCGGCCTCACGCAGCGTGCGCACGCCCTCGGCCAGCGCCAGGCCCGAGTGCTCCCGCTCGCAGGCGGCGCTCAGGCGGCGCATGGCGCCCTCGTGGTCGTCCTGGAGGGACAGGCGGCCGAGCTCGATGAGCGGGAACCACGCCTTCGGGTTGCCCGCGAGCTCCTCGGCCAGCGCCCAGATCGCCACCTCGGCGGAGATGTGGTGGTCGGTCGGCTCGTGCTCGGCGATGAGGGGGTCGACCGGCTCGACGGAGTCGGCGCGACGGCGCACGAGCTCGGCGAGCTCACCGAACGCCTGCATGTCGTTGGGATCCTCGACGAGCTTGGCCCGCAGGACGTTCTCGCGCGGCACGTCGGCGCTGCGTGCCGCGGAGGTGGCCTGCCGGGTCCCCGGACGCCGCTCGGGCCGGCGTCTGGTCAGCAGTGCCTTGAGTCGCTGGAGTAGAGCCATGCGGTCGACCCTAGCGGGTCGGCTCCCAGCCCTCATGTGGACGGGGCACCGGTTCCGCCGTCGCCGCGCCGTTCTCACCTGGCGAGCGGGGTTGTCGGCTTCCCACAACGCCTCCCCTATGCTCTGCCCATGTCACCCGCGAGCACTCCCGCCGACAGGCAGGACAGCTCGGACGTCGTCCGGCGCCTGCGCGGCGGCACCGACCTGCTCACCTCCGCCGCGCTCAAGCGCCTCGACGGCGAGATCCCCTGGTACGGCGAGCTCGCCGCGGAGGACCGGTCGTGGATCGGGCTCGTCGCGCAGTCCGGCATCGCCGCCTTCATCGCCTGGTACGAGAGCTCGGCCGAGGCGACGTACAACGCCGCGGAGATCTTCCGGGCGGCGCCGCCCGAGCTCACCCGCTCGATCTCGCTGCAGCACACGCTGCAGCTGGTCCGCCTCATCGTCGAGGTCGTGGAGGAGAACGCCGTCCAGCTCGCCGCACCGGGCCAGCAGCGCGACCTGCGTGACGCCGTCCTGCGCTACTCGCGGGAGGTCGCCTTCTCCGCCGCCGAGGTCTACGCCCGGGCCGCGGAGGCGCGCGGCGCCTGGGACGCGCGGCTCGAGGCGCTCGTCGTCGACTCACTCGTCCGTGGGGACACCGACGGCTCGCTGCGCTCGCGCGCCGCGGCCCTCGGCTGGTCGGGCACCGGACGCACGGTCGTCCTCGTCGGCACCACCCACACCCCCCTCGACGAGCGCAGCACCTCAGAGCTGCGCCGCGCCTCCCGCCGGGCCGCGCACGACGCGCTCGTGGGCATCCAGGGCGACCGGCTCGTCATCGTCCTCGGCGGGCCCGACCTGCGCGCGGCGGCGGAGTCCCTCATGTCCCGGCTGCGGCCGGGCACCGTGGTCATCGGCCCCGAGGTCGGGGACATCGCCGAGGCTGGTCGCTCCGCACGCGCGGCCCTCGCCGGACTGCTCGCCGCGCCGGCCTGGCCCGACGCTCCCGAGCTCGTCGAGGCCGACGAGCTGCTGCCCGAGCGGTTCTTCAACGGCGACCCGCTCGCCCGGCGCACGCTGCTCAACGAGATCTACCGCCCGCTCGTCACGGCCGGCGGCCCGCTGCTCGAGACGCTCGGGGAGTACCTCGCCCAGGGCCGGTCCCTCGAGGGTGCCGCCCGCGCCCTGTACGTCCACCCCAACACCGTGCGCTACCGGCTGCGGCGCATCTCCCAGGTCGTCGGGTGGGACGCGACGACGCCGCGGGAGGCCTTCGTGCTCCAGGTCGCGCTCGTCGTCGGTCGCCTGTCCGCCATGGCCGGGGACCACTCCGGGGTGTGACGGCGCTCACTGCGGCGCCACCGCTTTGTCGATCTCCCACAAGGGGGTCGTGAGGAGTTGGTAGGCGTCGCGCCGCTGGCGTGCCGTGCCTTGTTGGCAGAGTGGAGGCCGTGCTCGCGATCCTCTGCCCTGGCCAGGGCGCCCAGTCCCCCGGGATGCTCTCCCCGTGGCTCGAGCTCCCGGAGCTCTCCACGTCCCTCGACGCCTACAGCGAGGCGGCCGGTCTCGACCTGCGCCGCCTCGGCACCGAGGCGGACGCCGAGGAGATCCGCGACACCCGCAACGCCCAGCCGCTCATCGTCGCCGCCTCGCTGCTCGCCCTCCAGGCGCTGCTCGGGCAGGACACCGCCGCGGTCGACGTCACCGCCGGCCACTCCGTCGGTGAGCTCGCCGCCGCGGCCGTCGCGGGCGTGCTCACCGCCGGCGAGGCGATGACGCTCGTCGGCGTCCGGGGCCGGGCGATGGCCGAGGCCGCCGCCGTCACCCCCACCGGGATGAGCGCCGTCGTCGGCGGTGACCCCGAGGAGGTCGAGCAGGTCCTCGCCCGGCACGGGCTCACCGCCGCGAACGTCAACGGCGGCGGACAGGTCGTCGCCGCCGGCACCCTCGACCAGCTCGCGGCCCTCGCCGCCGAGCCGCCCGCGAGGGCGCGCGTCGTGCCGCTCCAGGTGGCCGGCGCGTTCCACACCGAGCACATGGCCCCCGCGGTCGGCGAGGTGGCCGCGGCCGCCGCGTCACTCACTCCGGTCGCCCCGCGCGCCACGCTCCTGTCCAACGCCGACGGCGCCGCCGTCACCTCCGGCCAGGACGCCCTGGACCGGATCGTCGCGCAGGTGGCCCGCCCCGTGCGGTGGGACCTGTGCTGCGAGGCGATGGTCGACCTCGGCGTCACCGCCGCCGTCGAGCTGGCGCCCGCCGGTGTCCTTACCGGACTGGCCCGACGTACGCTGCCCGGCGTGCAGACCCTCGCCCTGAAGTCCCCCGACCAGATCGACGCGGCCCGTGAGCTGGTGCGCGAGCACGGAGGGGCCCGATGACCCGTCCCACCCTGCGCTCCCCGCAGCGCCACGCCTACTCCCGCATCCTCGGCATCTCCGGGGTGCGCGGTGAGCGGGTCGTGAGCAACGACGACATCGCCGGGCCCATCGACAGCTCCGACGAGTGGATCCGCCAGCGGACCGGCATCATCGAGCGGCGACGCGCCACGGAGGAGCAGACGATCGCCGCGATGACCGAGGAGGCCGCCCGCAAGGCGCTCGAGGCCTCCGGCGTCGAGGCCTCCCGGATCGGGGCGGTCATCCTCGCCACCGTCACCCACCTGGAGCAGACCCCCGCCCTGGCGACGATCATCGCCGACCGTATCGGGGCGAGCCCTGCCGCGGCGTACGACATCTCCGCCGCGTGCGCCGGGTACTGCTACGGCATCGCCCAGGCCGACGCGCTCGTCCGCGCCGGCACGGCGGACCACGTCCTCGTCATCGGCGCCGAGCGGATGTCGGACTTCATCGACCCCACCGACCGGACGATCTCCTTCCTCCTCGGCGACGGTGCCGGCGCCGCCGTCGTCGGCCCGTCCGACACCCCCGGGATCGGCCCCACCGTGTGGGGCTCGGACGGGTCGCAGGCGGACACGATCTACCAGACCCACTCCTGGCTCACCTTCCGCGACGGCACCGACACCTCGTGGCCGACGCTGCGGCAGAAGGGCCCCACCGTCTTCAAGTGGGCGAGCTTCGAGATGGCCAAGGTCGCCACCGCGGCGATCGAGGCCGCCGGGCTGCGGCCGGAGGACATCGAGGTGTTCCTCCCGCACCAGGCGAACATGCGGATCATCGACCAGCTCGCCAAGCAGGTGGGGCTCTCGGACTCCGTGGTGATCGCGCGGGACATCGCCGAGACCGGCAACACCTCCGCCGCCTCCATCCCGCTGGCCGCCGAGCGGCTCATCCGGGAGGGCGCGGTGGAGTCCGGGGCGCTGGCGCTGCAGATCGGGTTCGGCGCCGGCCTCGCCTACGCCGCCCAGGTGGTGGCCCTGCCCTGACCCGGGCGAGTCGCCCCGAGCGGCGCACGCCTTCTGGACCACACTGTCTTTCGACCCATCCACACGAAATTGGAGCAACACGCATGGCACACAGCGAGCAGGAGATCCTGGCCGGACTGGCGGAGATCGTCAACGAGGAGACCGGCCTTCCGGCCGAGTCCGTCCAGCTGGAGAAGTCCTTCACCGACGACCTCGACATCGACTCCCTGTCGATGATGACCATCGTCACGCTGGCCGAGGAGAAGTTCGAGGTCCGCATCCCCGACGAGGAGGTCGCCAACCTCGCCACCGTCCAGGACGCCGTCTCCTTCATCCACGGCGCGCAGGCCTGACCTCGTCGGCCGGGACGGCGTCACCGTCGTCCCGGCCGGCACCCACCCACCTCGAGGAGCAGCCATGAGCCCCACCGTCGTCGTCACCGGTCTCGGAGCCACCACGCCGCTGGGCGGGGACGTGCCCTCGACCTGGAGCAACGCCCTCGCCGGCAAGTCCGGCGTGCGCACCCTGGACAACGACTGGGCCGAGCGGTACGAGATCCCGGTCGACTTCGCCGGCCAGCTCGCCGTCTCCGCCGCGGACGTCCTGGCCCGCACCGAGATACGCCGCATGGACCCGAGCGCCCAGTACGCGGTCATCGCGACCCGTGAGGCGTGGGCCGACGCCGGCGCCCCCGAGGTCGACCCCGAGCGTCTCGGCGCGGTCGTCTCCTCCGGGATCGGCGGCGTGTGGACCCTCCTGGACGCGTGGGACACCGTCAAGGAGCGCGGCGCGCGCCGCGTCATGCCGCTCACCGTCCCCATGCTCATGCCCAACTCCCCCGCCGGGTACGTCTCCCTCGAGGTCGGCGCGCGCGCCGGGGCCCACGCCCCCGTGTCCGCCTGCGCCTCGGGCGCCGAGGCGATCGCCACCGGGGTGAACATGATCCGCTCGGGCCGCGCCGACGTCGTCGTCGCCGGTGGCACCGAGGCCGCGATCCACCCGCTGCCGATGGCCGCGTTCGCCAAGATGCAGGCGCTGTCGACGCGCAACGACGACCCCGAGGGCGCCTCACGCCCCTACGACGTCACCCGCGACGGCTTCGTCCTGGGCGAGGGCGCCGGGATCGTCGTCCTGGAGAGCGCCGAGCACGCCGCCGCCCGCGGCGCGCGCGTGTACGCCGAGATCTGCGGCATCGGCATGACGTCCGACGCCTACGCCATCGCCCCGCCCGACCCCACCGGCGCCGGGCAGGAGCGCGCGATGCGCCTGGCGCTCCAGGACGCCGGCGTCACCGGCCGCGAGGTCGTCCACGTCAACGCGCACGCGACGTCCACGCCCGTCGGCGACGGGATCGAGGCCGCCGCGATCCGCCGCGGGCTCGGCGCCGAGGCGGACCACGTGACGATCTCCGCGACGAAGTCGATGACCGGCCACCTCCTCGGTGGTGCCGGCGCGCTGGAGACGATCCTCACCGTCCTGGCCATCAAGGAGCGCACCGCTCCCCCGACGATCAACGTCACCGAGATGGACGCCGGCCTGGACATCGACCTCGTGCGCGACATCCCGCGCGCGCTGCCCGCCGGCGACGTCGTCGGGGTCAACAACGCCTTCGGGTTCGGCGGCCACAACGTCGCCCTCGCCGTCCGCAACGTCTGACGCGGGCCGGGACCGGCCGCGCCGGTCCCGGCCGGTCTCAGCCGACCCGGTGGAGCCAGCGCACCGGCGCGCCCGCACCGGCGTAGCGGAACGGCTCGAGCTCGTCGTCCCACGCCTGGCCGATCGCCAGGTTGAGCTCGTGGCGCATGCGCACGGGGTCGGCGGCGTGCTCGAGGGCGGAACGGACCCGGTCCTCCGGCACGACGACGTTGCCGTGCGCGTCGGTCTGCGCGTGGAAGATGCCGAGCTCGGGCGTGTGCGACCAGCGCCCGCCGTCGACCCCGGGCGTCGGGTCCTCGGTGACCTCGTAGCGCAGGTGGTTCCACCCGCGCAGCGCGGAGGCGAGCCGCGCCCCGGTCCCGACCGGGCCGGCCCAGGAGTACTCGGCGCGGAACATTCCCGGCGCGGCAGGCTGGGGCGTCCACTCCATCGTGACGCGGCCGTCGAGGACCGTGCCGGCCGCCCACTCGACGTGCGGGCACAGCGCACGGGGCGCTGAGTGCACGAAAATGACGCCGCGGGTATTGGCACCACTCATGTCGACCCTCCTGGTTCCTGTTGAGGTGCGTCTTCCCCTACGACCTCAGCCGGAGTTACCAGCAGTTCCGCCACGATCACGGCGTAGCACGGTCATCATGCCACACCGCCGGTGGGCCCGACCAGGACCCACCGGCGGGAGGTCAGGACCGGACGGGGGCGGCCGCCGCCTCGGGCCGGCCGCTCACCTCCTGCGGTGCCCCGTCCGCGTGCTCGACGTCCTCGGTGAAGAGGTCCGTGGCGTTGGCCGAGTCGTACTGCTCGACGTCGAGGATGCCCTCACGCTTGGCGACGATCGTCGGCACGAGCGCCTGGCCCGCGACGTTCGTCGCGGTACGGCCCATGTCGAGGATCGGGTCGATCGCCAGGAGCAGGCCCACGCCCTCGAGCGGCAGGCCGAGGGTCGACAGGGTGAGGGTGAGCATGACGATCGCGCCGGTGAGGCCGGCCGTCGCCGCGGAGCCGACGACCGAGACGAACGCGATGAGCAGGTAGTCGGTGATCGCGAGCTCGATCCCGAAGAACTGCGCGACGAAGATCGCCGCGAGCGCCGGGTAGATCGAGGCGCAGCCGTCCATCTTCGTCGTCGCCCCGAGCGGGACCGCGAAGGAGGCGTAGGACTGCGGAACCCCGAGGTTGCGCTCGACGACCCGCTCGGTGACCGGCAGGGTGCCGATCGAGGAACGGGAGACGAACCCGAGCTGGATCGCCGGCCACGCGCCGCGGAAGAACCGCACCACCGACAGCCCGTTGCTCTTGAGCACGATCGGGTAGACGACGAGCAGCACGAGCGCCAGGCCGATGTAGACGGCCGCGGCGAACGTGCCGAGCGGGGCGAGGGACTCCCAGCCGTAGGTGGCCACCGCGCGCCCGACGAGGCCGAGCGTGCCGAGCGGGGCGAGGCGGATGATCCACCACAGCACCTTCTGGATGATCGCGAGCAGCGAGCGGTTGACCGAGAGGAACGGCTCGGCCTTCTGCCCGACCTTGAGCGCGGCGATCCCCACGACGAGCGCCATGACGAGGATCTGCAGCACGTTGAAGCTCAACGACCCGCTCACCCCGGCGATCTCGTCGCCGGCGCGCTCGAGGGAGACCGAGCTCTGCAGGCCGAGGAAGTTGGCCGGGATGAGGCCGCTGAGGAAGTCGAGCCAGCTGCCGGTGCGGCCCGGGTCGGCCGCGGCGTCCGCGCCGACCGAGGTGTTGATCCCGGGCTTCATGAGGAGCCCGAGGCCGATGCCGATCGCCACCGAGGCGGCGGCGGTCACGGCGAACCACAGCAGGGTCTGGCCGGCGAGGCGGGCGGCGTTGGCCACCCCCCGCAGGTTGGCGATCGAGGCGACGATCGCGGTGAAGACGAGGGGCGGGACCGTGGCGCGCAGCAGGCTGACGAACGCGCCGCCGATGGTGTCGAGCGCGACGGTGAGGCCGTTGGGCTCCCCCTCGGGCGTCTGGCCGATGGACAGCGCCCACCAGCCGAGAAGGACGCCGAGGACGAGCGCGAGCAGGATCTGGACGGTGAACGACGGGGCTCGTAGCCGCCGTCGGGAGGAGGTGGTGGTGGACATGACTGCCTTCCGGGTGTGCAGGGACGACGAGGCAGGCGCGATGGTGCGCCGGGGCGCGGGTGTGCGGACGCGCGGGCACGCCGATGACGACGGCGTGGCGCAGGGGGCCGGCGGCGGTGCCGGCGTCCGGGGCTCAGGTCAGAGCTGAACCGTCCCGCAGGTGCTCAGCGACAACAACAGAGCGCGCTGGCCTGCCGACGCAGGTCGCAGTCGAAGCGCGTGGTGAGATACCAGGTGCGGAGCACACACCCTCCCCGAGGTGAGGGGTCCGACGGTCGGACCGTGGCCGACACTAGCCGACCACGGACCCCGTGGGAAGTGGTGCTACAGCATCTCCCGGATGGCGCGCATCGCCTTCTTCCGCTGGCTCTTGTCCAGGCGGTCGATGTAGAGCATCCCGTCGAGGTGGTCGACCTCGTGCTGCAGGCAGCGGGCCATGAGCTCCTCGCCCTCGACGACGACGGGCTTGCCGTCGAGGTCGATGCCCTCGACGCGGGCGTACCAGGCGCGCTCGGTGGGGAACCACAGGCCCGGCACGGACAGGCAGCCCTCGTCACCGTCCTGGTACTCCTCCTCGGAGACCTCGACGATCCGGGGGTTGAGGACGTAGCCGATCTCGTCCTCGATGTTCCACGAGAACGCCCGCAGGCTGACACCGATCTGGTTGGCGGCCAGGCCGGCGCGCCCCTCGTGGTCGACCGTCTCGAGCAGGTCCTCGACGAGCGCCTTGACGCGGTCGTCGATGTCCGTGATCGGTTCGCACGGGGTGCGCAGGACCGGGTCCCCCACGACGCGGATGTCTCGCATAGCCATGAGGACAAGTTTCCCACGGACGAGGCAGTGCTCGGGTACGCACCGCTCAGGTCGCCTCGATGGCGCCCCGCCCGGCCTGGCGGCCGGAGAACAGGCAGCCGCCGAGGAAGGTGCCCTCGAGCGAGCGGTAGCCGTGCATGCCGCCACCGCCGAACCCGGCGGCCTCCCCCGCCGCGAACAGCCCGGGCACCGGCGCGCCGTCCGGGCCGAGCGCTCGCCCGTCGAGGTCGGTCTCGATGCCGCCGAGGGTCTTGCGGGTGAGGACGCGGAGCCTGACGGCGACGAGCGGCCCGGCGTCGGGGTCGAGCAGCCGGTGCGGGGCGGCCACCCGGACCAGCCGGTCACCGCGGTACGTGCGGGCCTGGCGCAGCGCCGTGACCTGGGCGTCCTTGGTGAACTCGTTGTCCAGCGCACGGTCGCGGGCGCGCACCTCCCCGGCGACGACGTCGAGGTCGAGCGGCGCCTCGGGCGTCAGCCGGTTCATCCCGGCGACGAGCTCGTCGAGGGAGCCGGCGACGACGAAGTCCGACCCTCGCTCCGTGAACGCGGCCACCGGTCCGGGCGGGCCGGGGCGCAGACGCTCGAGGAGAAGGCGCACGTCCCTGCCGGTGAGGTCGGGGTTCTGCTCGCTGCCGGACAGGGCGAGCTCCTTCTCGATGATCCGGCGGGTGAGGACGAACCAGCTGTGGTCGTACCCGGTGGAGCGCAGGTGGCGCAGGGTGGCGAGGGTGTCGAACCCCGGGAAGTTCGGGGCGGGCAGCCGGCGCCCCGTGGCGTCGAGCCACAGGGAGGAGGGGCCCGGCAGGATCCGGATGCCGTGCCCGGGCCAGACCGGCGTGTGGTTCTCCACGCCCTCGGTGTAGTGCCACATCCGGTCCCGGTTGACCAGGCTCACCCCCGCCCGCTCGGCGGCCTCGAGCAGCGAGCCGTCGACGTAGGCGGGCACCCCGGTGAGCATCCGGGCCGGCGGGGTCCCGAGCGACTCGGGCCACCAGCGCCGCACGAGCTCTCCGTTGCCGCCTATCCCGCCGGAGGCGACGACGACGGCCTGGGCGCCCAGCCGGAACTCCCCGACGACCTCGCGGCTCGTCGGCTCGCCGCGCGCGGCCCCGTCGGGCGCGAGGACGTCCCCCGCGACACCGTCGACGACGCCTCCCGTCGTCGTCAGCCGGGTGACGCGGTGGCGCGGCGCCAGGCGCACGAGCCCGGCGTCGACGGCGGCCCGGACCTGGCGGGCGAAGGGCGCGACGATCGCCGGCCCGGTGCCCCAGACGATGTGGAAGCGGGGCACGGAGTTCCCCGGCCCGGCGGCGAGCCCGCCCCCGCGCTCCGCCCAGCCGACGACGGGGAAGAACCGCACGCCCAGGGAGTGCAGCCACGCGCGCTTCTCCCCGGCGGCGAAGCGCACGTAGGCACGCGCCCAGCGCTCGGGCCACAGGTCCTCGCGCGGGCGGTCGAAGCCGGCGGTGCCGGCCCAGTCCTGCCAGGCGAGCTCCGCACTGTCGCGCACCCCCATGCGGCGCTGCTCCGGGGAGTCGACGAGGAACAGCCCGCCGAAGGACCAGAAGGCCTGCCCGCCGAGGTCGGTGAGCGGCTGCTGGTCCACGAGGACCACCCGGCGCCCGGCACCGGCGAGCTCGGCGGTCGCGACGAGCCCAGCCAGGCCCGCCCCCACGACGACGACGTCGGCGTCCATGAACCCCTCCTCGCACCGGCGCCCCCGCCGACCGTCGCCAGGCTAACGGCCGCTGCCGACGGGCACGGTCGTTCCGGTGCGCCCGGCGGTCCCCGGCGCCGCGACGTGGACCCCGACGACGCGGGCGTCCTCCGCCGTCACCTCGTGGACAGGCCCGCGGACGGTGAGCGTGGCCCGCGGGGTCGCCGTCCCGGGGACCGCGGGTCCTTCGTCCTTGCGCTCGCTGCGGATGGCGTAGTTCGCCGGCTCCTCCCCCGCCGCCGCGGGCGCCGAGGCCGCGGCGTGGGAACCGGCCCACACCTCGACGTCGCCGGGCTCGACGACCCGCACGAGGCGGCGGTCGGAGAACGCCAGGCGCGTCGTCGGCACGGTGAACGTCACCCGGCGTGACTCCCCGGGCTGCAGCGGGACGCGGGCGTAGCCGAGGAGCTGGGCCACCGGCCGCGCGACGGACCCGACGAGGTCGCGCCCGTAGAGCTGGACGACGTCGCTCGCCGCGACCTGCCCGGTGTTCCTCACCGTCACCGCGGCGGTGAACGTGCCGCCCGCCCGGACCTCGGGGTCCACCACGAGGTCGGTGTAGGCGAACTGCGTGTAGGACAGCCCGAAGCCGAAGGGGCGCAGCGGCGTGGAGTCCGCCGACGTCACCTCCGAGGGGCCGCCGAGGATCGGGTGGAGGTAGGTGTAGGGCTGCGCACCCGCCGAGCGCGGCAGTGACACCGGCAGCCGCCCGGACGGGGCGACCACGCCGGTGAGGACGTCGGCGATCGCCAGACCGCCGGCCTCACCGGGGAAGAACGCCTGGAGGACGGCACCCGGCCGAGGACCAGGCCCTTCCAGGGCCCAGCCGACGGCGTAGGGACGGCCGGTGACGAGAACCATGACGACCGGCGTGCCGGTCGCGAGGACGGCCTCGACGAGCTCGCGCTGCACCCCCGGCAGGTCGAGGGACTCGGTGTCGTTGCCCTCGCCCACCGTGCCGCGGCCGAACAGGCCGGCCTGGTCGCCGACGACGACGACCGCGACGTCAGCGCCCTCCGCCGCCGCGACCGCCTCGGCGAAGGCCGAGGTGTCCTCCCCCTCGACGGCGCAGCCGGGGACGTGCACCAGCTCGGGCTGCGGCATCCCGGCGGCGGCGAACGCCGTGCCGAGCGCGTCGCGGACGGTCGGGATCGCGAGGCCGGGGTCGTGGTCGGGGTAGTGCGCGAGGACGTGGTTGGTGAAGGAGTAGCAGCCCTGGAGGGCCGCGGCCCGGTCGGCGTTGGGGCCGATGACGGCCACCCGCCGCGGCGCGCGTACCCAGCTGCGCAACGGCAGGACGCCGTCGTTGGCGAGCAGGACGATCGACTTCTCGGCCAGCCGGCGTGCCACGTCCCGGTGGCGGGGGGAGTCGAGGTCGACGACGGCGGGCGGCTCGTCCTCGAACGCGTCGGGGTCGAGCAGCCCGAGCTCCTCCTTCTGCGACAGCGCCCGCAGCACGGCGCGGTCGACGTACTGCTCGTCGAGCTGCCCGGCGCGCACGCGCGCGGCGAGCGGCTCGAGGTAGGCGTCCCCGGTGGGCAGCTCGACGTCGACGCCCGCCTCGAGGGCGAGCGCCGCAGCCTCACCGCGGTCGGCGGCGACGGCGTGCATGACCTCGAGGAAGGCGACGGCGAAGTAGTCGGCGACGACGACGCCGTCGAACCCGAGCCGCTCACGCAGCACCCCGGTGAGGTACTCGACGCTCGAGGCCATCGGCACGCCGTCGACGTCGGTGTAGGAGTTCATCACCGAGCGGGCACCGCCGTCGCGCAGGGCCATCTCGAAGGGCGGCAGCTGGACGTCGGCGATCTCCCGCGGCCCGGCGGAGACGGGGGCGTGGTTGCGTCCGGCGCGCGAGGAGGCGTACCCGACGAAGTGCTTGAGGGTCGCGTGGACGCCGGAGCACTGCAGGCCGCGGACGTAGGCGGTGCCGACGGTCCCCACGAGGTAGGGGTCCTCCCCGATGCACTCGTCGACGCGTCCCCAGCGCGGGTCCTGGACGACGTCGAGCACCGGGGCGAGGCCCTGGTGGACCCCGAGGCTGCGCATCGACTCCCCGACGACCCGCCCCATCTCCTCGACGAGCGCGGGGTCGAAGGCGGCGCCCCAGGCGAGCGGGGTGGGGAAGGTCGCGGCCCGCCACGCGGCCAGGCCGGTGAGGCACTCCTCGTGGACGAGCGCGGGGATGCCCAGGCGGGTCTCCCGCTTGAGCCGGCGCTGCTCGCCCCACAGCCACGCCGCCCGCTCCGCGGCGTCGACCGGACGGGTGCCGTAGACGCGGGTGTAGTGGCCGATGCCGTGCCGCGTGATGTCGGCGAGGGCGTCTGCGCCCCGCTGGCCTGCGGCCATCTCCCCCTGCATGGGGGCGACGACGTCGCCGCCCTGGTCGAGCCAGTAGCCGACGATCTGCGCGAGCTTCTCCTCGAGCGTCATCCGCGCGTGCAGCTCACGCACACGCTCGGACACGACCGGCATCGCCGGGACGGACGCTTGTAGCACGGGACTGTCTCCTTGTGGTTGCGCGAGCGAGCGCGACGACGGCGTGACGGCCGCTCTGGTGTGGGCACGAGGCTGCGGTCAGCCCTTCACCGCTCCTTGCAGGCCGCTGACGATCCGCTTCTCCATCGCGAGGAAGAACACGAGGGCGGGGATCATCGCGACGGAGGTGAAGGCGAGGACCCCGGCGGTGTCCTGGGCGTACTGGGTGGAGAAGTTCGCCACCCCGAGCGGCAGGGTCTGGGCCTGCGGGTCGCTGAGGATGAGGAGCGGCAGCAGGTAGGCGTTCCACGACGCGACGAAGGCGAGCACGCCGACGGTGACGAGCCCGGGCCCGGACAGCGGCAGGAGGATCCGCCAGAAGAAGCCGATCCGGGAGGCGCCGTCGATCGCCGCGGCCTCCTCCAGCTCCTTGGGCAGCGCCATGAGGAAGGGGCGCAGGATGACGATCGTCATCGGCAGGGCGAAGGCCGCCTGCGGCAGCACGACCCCCCACATGCTGTTCGTCAGGCCCAGCTCCCGGACCATGAGGAACAGCGGGATGATCGCCACGGTGAGCGGGAAGAGCAGCCCGAGGGTGAAGAAGGTCGTGAGGAACCCCCGCCCGCGGAACTGGTAGCGCGCCAGCGGGTAGGCGGCCATGACGCCGAAGATCGCGACGATCGCGGTCGTCGCGAGCGCGATCATCGTCGAGTTGAGCGCGTACCGCCAGAACGCCGGGGACGTGAGCACGCGGCCGTAGTTCGTCAGGACCCACGGGTCGGGCAGGCTCACCGGGTCCGAGGCGAGCTGGGCGTTGGTCCGGAAGCCGCCGAGGACTGCGTAGACGACGGGGCCCAGGGTGGCGAGGACGACGACGAGCGCGATGCCGTAGACGAGCGGGTTCCCGCGGGAGAAGGCGTTGCTGCGTCGGCGCCGCGGCGAGGTCTCCAGGGTGCCGACCGTGCCACCGGGGGCGGGCGTCGTGAGGGGAGCGCTCATCGCCTGGCCTTTCGCGGCTGGGGTGCGTCCGGGTTGTCCCGGCGCAGGATGAAGTGCTGGTAGAAGGCGGCGAGCACGAGGGAGATGACGAAGAGGATGACGGCGACGGCGGAGGCGTAGCCGTACAGGCTGCGCTCGGTCCCCTGGTTGATGAGGTAGACCGCCATCGTCATCGTCGAGTTCGCCGGGCCGCCGCCGGTGAGGATCCACACCATGTCGAAGAGCTGGAGCGAGCCGATCATCGACAGGAAGCCCCACGTGCGGATGGTCGGGCCGAGCAGCGGGATCGTGATCCGCCGCTGCACCTGCCACCACGAGGCGCCGTCGAGCTGGGCCGCCTCGTAGAGGTCGGCCGGCACGCCCTGGAGACCGGCGAGGAAGAGGATGATCGCCAGGCCCACGTACTTCCAGGTGAGCACGAACATCACCGTGCCGAGCGCGACCTTCGGGTCCCCGAGCCACAGCTGGGTGTACTCCCCCAGACCGACCGTGTCGAACAGCGCGTCCATGACGCCGCGCGGCTGCAGCAGCATGAACCAGATGACACCGGCGACGACCTCGGCGAGGACGTAGGGCACGAAGATGACGACGCGCAGCACCGTCCGGCCCCAGATCTCCCGGTTGAGCAGGAGGGCGATGCCCAGCCCGAGGGGCAGCTGGATGAGGATCGACAGCGCGATGATGATGAAGTTGTTCATCACCGCGTCGGTGAAGATCGTGTCGCGCAGCGCGTTGGCGTAGTTCGCCAGCCCGACGAAGTCGTCGAGCGGGCCGAGCCCGTTCCAGCGGAACACCGAGTACCGCACGGCCTGGACGACCGGCGTGACGATGAAGACCGCGAACAGGGCGAGCGCCGGCAGGACGAAGAACGCGATCTCGAGCCGCTTGCGCACGGCCGGGCGCAGCGGGCGGCGTCCACGCGGCGCGGGGGCGGCGGCGGGCGCCGCCCCCCGGGTCTGCACCCGGGAGGCGGCGTCCACGGTGTCGCCGTCGGCGCGCGTGCCCGCAGGAGGGGCGGTCACGTCGTCGACCACGTCGTCACCGCGTGCCGGCAGCGGCCTGCGTCGCGTCCACGATGTCCTGGGCACCGGCCTGACCGGCGAACACCAGGGCGATCGTGTCGTTCATGGCACCACCGACGTTCTCCCCGAACAGCGTGTCGAGGTAGAGCTGGACGTACGGGGCCTCGTCACGGATCGTCACGAGGTCGGCGAGCGCCGGGTTGGTGAGCGAGGCGATCGCGTTCGGGTTGGTGGGCACGCCCATCCCGAGCTCGGCGAAGCCGGACTGGACCTCGTCGCTGAGGAGGTAGCGGATGAACTCCACGCACTCCGGCGGGGCGTCGGCCGAGCAGGCCCACGCGTCACCGCCACCCATCGGCGCGGCGGGGTCACCCTCGCCACCCTCGACGGTCGGGAAGGGGAACCAGCCGGTCTTGTCGCCCAGGCCCTGCTGGTCCTCGGTGAGGCCCTGCATGACACCGGGCTCCCAGTGGCCGGCGAGCTCCATGGCCACCTGCTCGGTGGCGAGCAGCCCGGAGGCGCTGGTCGGGCCGGTCTGCGCGGGGGTGGCGAGGAAGCCGGCGTTGAACGGCTCGGCGGCGACGAGCTCCTCGAGGTCCTCGCCCGCCCGGACGAAGCACTCGTCGGAGAAGTCCATCGTGTCCGCGGTCTCCGCCAGGACGTCCTCGCTGCACTGGCGCGTGACGAAGTAGTACCAGTAGTGCGCGGCGGGCCACTTCTCGC
The DNA here is from genome assembly GCF_006349365.1 of Georgenia wutianyii. Taxonomy (NCBI): domain Bacteria; kingdom Bacillati; phylum Actinomycetota; class Actinomycetes; order Allobogoriellales; family Allobogoriellaceae; genus Georgenia; species Georgenia wutianyii. Next base: position 1,319,140 of record NZ_CP040899.1, on the reverse strand, counting down.
CGGCGCCGACGGAGATCGGCTCGATGCCCGCGGCCTTGAGCGCGTCGATCGCCGCGTAGAGGTCCTCCATCGTCTCGGGGGCCTCGGTGATGCCCGCCTGCTCGAAGAGGTCGGTGTTGTACCAGAAGCCGACGACGCCCACGGAGAAGGGCAGGGCGTAGGTCTTGCCCTCGTACTGCCAGCCGCCGACCGAGGGGCCCATCATCTCGATCTCCTCGGCGGCCAGCTCCGTGAGGTCCATCGTGAGGCCGGCGTCGACGTGCGCGGCGAGCTCGCCGCCGCCGCGCTCCATGTAGACGTCCGGCGCGTCGCCCGTCTGGAAGGCGGCGTCGAGCCGGGTGAGCATGTCCTGGTGCGCCATCGGGGTGATCTCGATGGTCACGCCCTCGTTGGCCGCCTCGAAGTCGGCGGCCACCTGCTCGTAGTAGCCCAGACCGGGCTCGTTGTTCGAGTTGTGCCACCAGGTGAGGGTGACGTCGCCGCCCTCGCCCGTGGTGCTGCCTTCGCTCGTCTCACCGCCGCCGCCACAGGCGGCCAGGAGGAGGGCGGCGCTGGTGAGTGCCGCCGCGGTGAGAACTCGCTTGCTGCTTCCCATAGGACGCATCCTTCGTCGTCGTTGACTGACCGAACGATGCCAGCATGCCGCGTGACGCCGGACACTGTCAATCGATATCGATAACGGTTTCGTCGCGGTATGGTGCACCGGTGACCATGACCCCGCGGGTGACCATCCACGACGTGGCCCGGACGGCGGGCGTCTCGCCGGCGACCGTGTCCAAGGTGATCAACGGGCGGTACGGCGTCGCCCACGCCACGAGCGAGCGGGTCCAGGCGGTCATCGAGGAGCTCGGCTACGAGTCCAGCCTCGTCGCCCGGAGCCTGCGCAGCCACCGGACCAACGTCATCGGGATCCTCGTCGCGGAGTTCGAGCCGTTCAGCGCCGAGATCCTCAAGGGCGTCTCCACGGCCATCGACGGCACCGGCTACGAGCTGCTCGCCTACTCCGGCGGTGACAGCGTCGGCTCGCGCGCCGGCTGGGAGCGCCGCTCACTGTCCCGGCTCAGCGGCACCCTCATCGACGGCGCGATCGTCGTCACCCCGACAGTCGTCGACTCCGGCGGCACGACGCCCGTCGTCGCCATCGACCCCCACGCCGGGCCCACCGGCATGCCCACGGTCGACTCCGACAACTTCAGCGGCGGCCTCACCGCCACCGAGCACCTCCTCTCCCTGGGGCACCGCCGCATCGGCTTCCTCGGCGGACGTCCCGACCTCGAGTCCTCCCGGCTGCGCGAGGAGGGCTACCGGGCCGCGCTCGCCGCGGCGGGCATCGACGTCGACCCGGCTCTCCTGCGGGTCGCGGACTACCGCCGGGACAGCGCCCGCGCGCCGGCGCGTGAGCTGCTCACCCTCCCCCAGCGGCCGACGGCGATCTTCGCCGCCAACGACCTCTCGGCCATCGGGACCATGGACGTCGCCCACGACCTCGGCATCTCGGTGCCCGACGAGCTGTCGGTCATCGGCTTCGACAACGTCCCCGAGTCCGCGCTCACCTCTCCCCCGCTGACGACGGTCGCTCAGCCGATCCAGGAGATGGGCGGCGAGGCGCTGCGGCTCCTCGTCGGCATCCTCGACGGGACGAGTGACCCCGGCAGCCACCTGCGCCTCCCGACCGAGCTCGTCGTGCGCGCCTCGACCGCACACCCGCGCGCATGACCGTCACGTCCGCCGCCGACGCGTCGCTGCGCCACCGCTACGCCGAGGCGTTCCTCACCGTCCGCCGCGGCGACGGCGCCCCGCTCGCCGACACCGAGGTCACCGTCGCGCAGACCCGGCACGCCTTCTCCTTCGGCAACATCGGCTTCGACCTCGTCGCGCACGCCAACGGGGAGACCGAGGCCGACCCCGACAGCCCGTTCGGCGGAGCACCGCCGGCCTCCGGCGAGCACCTCGCCGCCCTGTGGCTCGACCTGTTCAACACCGCGACGCTCCCGTTCTACTGGGCGGGCTTCGAGCCGCGGCGCGGGACGCCGGACACCACGCGCCTGCTCCGCGCGGCCCGGTGGTTCGCAGAGCGGGGCGTCACGGTCAAGGGCCACCCGCTCGCCTGGCACACCCTCGCGCCGGACTGGCTGCTCGACGTGCCCACCGACGAGGTCGAGACGCTGCTCCGCGAGCGCATCCGCCGGGAGGTGAGCGACTTCGCCGGCGTCGTCGACGTCTGGGACGCGATCAACGAGGTCGTCATCATGCCGGTCTTCAGCAACGAGGAGCGGCGCAACGCGATCACCCGGCTGTGCTGGGAGCGGGGCCGCATCCCCACGGTGCGCCTCGCGTTCGAGGAGGCCAGGGCCGCGAACCCGTCGGCCACCCTGCTGCTCAACGACTTCAACCTCTCCCCTGCGTTCGAGTGCCTCGTGGAGGGCGTCCTCGAGGCCGGGATCCGCGTCGACGCGATCGGCCTGCAGAGCCACATGCACCAGGGCTACTGGGGCGAGGAGCGCACGCTGGAGACGCTCGACCGCTTCGCGCGGTTCGGGCTGCCGCTCCACCTCACCGAGAGCACGCTGCTGTCCGGGGACCTCATGCCGGCCGACGTCGTCGACCTCAACGACCACCAGGTGGAGTCGTGGCCGACGACGCCGGAGGGTGAGGAGCGCCAGGCGCAGGAGATCGTGCGGCACTACCGCACGCTCGTGTCCCACCCCGCCGTCGAGGCCGTCACCTACTGGGGCCTCACCGACGAGGGCAGCTGGCTCGGGGCGCCGGTCGGGCTCGTGCGGGCGGACGGGAGCACCAAGCCGTCCTTCGACGCGCTGCACGGGCTCCTCAAGGACGAGTGGTGGCTGGCGCCGACGACGCTGCGCACCGACGCCGAGGGACGGGTGAGCGTGCGCGGCTTCCGGGGCGAGTACGCGGTGAGCGCGTCCGGCGCGCGGGCGGCGTTCACCCTCGACCGGGACGGCGACGTCGAGGTGACGCTCCCGGCGTCCTGAGGGGGAAGCCTGTCGGGACACGTCAGACTGCCCCACCTCACGGGGCAGTCTGACGTGTCGACGCACGCTCCCCCGTTGGACGGCCGCGGGACGAGGAAGGCCCGGGCGGCGCACACGCCGACCGGGCCTCTCGCTGCTCCCGCGACTGGACTCGAACCAGTAACCGTCCGATTAACAGTCGGATGCTCTGCCAATTGAGCTACGCGGGATCGCGCGGGAACGATCCTACCAGCAGAGCACGGGAGCGACGGACGCGTCTCAGCCGATCCGCACGCCGCCCAGGCGCTCGGCGACGTCGGGGTCGTGGTGGTCCAGCGCGACCGAGCGGCCGGTGTCGAGCGTCGCGATCAGGCTCATCTCCTCCGGCCCCAGCTCGAAGTCGAAGATGTCGAGGTTCTCCGCCATCCGCTCGGGACGGACCGACTTGGGGATGACGACGACCTCACGCTGGACCAGCCAGCGCAGCACCACCTGCGCGACGGTCTTGTCGAACGTCTCGGCGATCGACGTGAGCGTGGGGTTGGTGAAGATGTCGTTCTTCCCCTCCGCGAGCGGGCCCCACGACTCGATCTGGACGCCGAGCCCGACCATGACCTCCTGGTCGACGGTCCGCTGGTAGAAGGGGTGCGTCTCGATCTGGTTGACGGCGGGGGTGATCTCGTTGTGCGCGGTGAGGTCGACGAGGCGGTCGGGGAAGAAGTTCGACACGCCGATCGCCCGGGCGGCCCCCTCCCGGTACAGCCCTTCCATCGCGCGCCAGAAGGAGTAGTAGTCCCCGAAGGGCTGGTGGACGAGGTAGAGGTCGACGTAGTCGAGGCCGAGCTTGTCCAGCGAGGTCGCGAAGGCCGTCCGGGTGCCGTCCTCGCCGCCGTCGTGGTTCCACAGCTTGGTCGTGACGAAGAGCTCCTCGCGCGGGATGCCGCTGGCGGCGATCGCCCGGCCGACGGCGTCCTCGTTGCGGTAGGCGGCCGCGGTGTCGAGGTGGCGGTAGCCGGCGGCGAGGGCGTCGGTGACCACCCGCTCGGTCTCCTCGGGCGGGACCTGGAAGACGCCGAAGCCGAGGATGGGCATCGTCGTCCCGGTGTTGAGCGTGACGGTGGGGATCTGGGTCATGCGAGTGCCTCCGGTTGGGTGTGGGCCGCCGGGCGAGGCTGCGTCCGTCCGCGGCCCTGCCATCCTCAGCGCTCCCCCGGTCCGGCGCGAGCGCAGGCGCCGGCCGGGGATGCACGAAGGCCCGGAACCAGGGGTTCCGGGCCTCGCCTGCTCCCGCGACTGGACTCGAACCAGTAACCGTCCGATTAACAGTCGGATGCTCTGCCAATTGAGCTACGCGGGATCGTGCCGCTCGACTGTAACAGGAGCGAGCGGGCGGTCGGGAGCCGCGACCGGCGCCCCGAGGTGTGAGTTGGGCCGCACTTGGCTCAGCGCGGCAGTCCCACGGCCTCGCGGACCCGCGCCTCGAGCTCGTCGAGCTGCTGGTCGACGTCCTCCCGGCGCGGCAGCGGGCCGAAGGCGGTGAGCTGGGAGTAGAGGCTGCCGTCCTCCCGGCGCCGGACCGTGGCACGCACCCTGGTGCCCTCGACGTCGATGACCTCCTGGTGGACGACGGAGGCCTGCACCCGCTCGCGGATGGCGGCGGTGAACGTCCCGACGTCGTCGGAGTCGAGGACGAGCCGCTCGTCCGGCCGCTCCCGGTCGGCCCAGGTGATGGTGAACGTCCGGGTGTCCCCGTCCCACGTGCCGGTGTCGATCTCGTGCCACGTCGTGCGCTGCCCCAGCCCGTCCTCGCCGACGACGAGGATCGCCTCGCGCGCGACGACGGCCCACGAGCCGTTCCTCATCGGCGCCACGGCGAGCGGCTTGTCACCCGCGGGCAGGTGGGCGGTGACGGCGTCGGGCAGGCGGGGGGCGCGGCGGCGGAAGACAGGCACGTCACCACGGTAACCGAGGGCCCCGCTACGATTGCGGAGCCGTGCGCCCTCCGCACTGCTGCCCCAGTAGCTCAGCCGGTCAGAGCAGCGGACTCATAATCCGTCGGTCGTGGGTTCAAGCCCCACCTGGGGCACCGGTTCCACGGTGCCACTGTAGCCAGGACTGTAGCCAACGGTCACGCAGTGCGGTCCAGCCGCTCGGCGAGGGCACACAGCTGAGCCCGCTCCCCCGCGGTCAGAGTGTCGAGGCGCGCCTTGAGCGTGTCCAGGTCGACCCACAGCTCGTCGGCCGCCTCCTCAAGCTCCTCGGTCCAGCAGAGCGCGTCGAGGAGATCGGCCATGGCAGAAGCTCGGGTTCTTAAGGCAGACGTGGAGGCGTTCCGCGTGGACACCGACAGCCGCCGTCCCAAGGCACCCTGGGAGAAGACCCGTCGAGTGCTGCGGGAGGTTCCCGATCTCCGGGGCGAGGCCATGGACAGCATGACGTACCGCTCCATCCCGCTGGACGCGGCAGGCAAGCCTTGCTCCTGATCCAGGGCAAGGTACGGCGGGCATTCGCAGTGCGGATGCCCGCCGCCCCTAGTCCGGGTAGTGCCATCACGTCCAGCGGCGACCGAGACGCGAGGGTCATTTCAACGGTCGCGCCAGTCAGTCATCAGTTGACTGAAAGGGCGGGGTTGAGAAGGTGATGGCGCCCGGCTCGGACGGCGCTACATAGTCTTCCACCCGGAACCAATCACTAGCGAAGGACCGGCCATCGCCGAGAACTATTCGTGCACGCATATGGTCAACGTTCGCCCCCACCACCGATTCAAGGTCGCGCCGCAGACCATCCAACATCAGATACAACTCAACGGTTCCATAAGGATCAAGCATGCAGGGAAGCTTCGGGGCATCCAAAGACTCGGCAGCACCTGGCCCCAAGGGAGCCGATCGATAATTCCGGACACCGCCACCACCGAGCAGTCGTTTAATACGGGGCCAACGGTGCAAGAACCGCAGAGGCTTGAGGTTGGCGAATGAGATTCGTCGGGAAGATGTGTCTTCCAGACTCCAACTAACCACCTGGACGGGGTATGGGGAGCGATTGATAGCCGTAATTTTAAGGTGGGGCGTTTCTCCATTGCGGTGAAACTCGGACTTGAATTGATGGCACTCCACATACACACGGCGATTGAGCAGATATCGAACGCTGGAAATTACGGCAATGACTGTCGAGAGCGCGGCCGCATAGATCGCCACCCAATCAGACGCACCCATCGTTTCCACCTCGAATACAGGAACGGTCACGTCCCACATCCTGCCCGGAAGTGCCGCACAACGCGTAGCTTTCATAGCCGCCCCAGCGCGGCTCAGTCCTGCTTGCGCCTGCCCGGCCGCATGCGCCTAGAATGGCCCCCCTTTGCGCATCGACGGCCGCTTGGGTGCCCCCCAACGTGTCCCTCAGCAGGTCGAGACGCTGTGGGAATGGACGGGGCGCACTTCCTGCCGGAGTCATGCATGACCTGCACAGATGCGCCCGAGCGGGAAGGGGTGGGAAGGCCGGGCCGGACTCATAATCCGTCGGTCGCGGGTTCAAGCCGCACCTGGGGCACCGGCACATCGACGCCCTCGACCGCGACGACGCGGGTGGCACCGTCCCGCACGGTCCGTCCGGGGGGTGACGGAACCGGTGGGGGCCGCGGGACGGCGCCTCACCCGGATCTATCGGCAGCGCCGGGTCGTTCGAAAGCAGGAATTGCGGGCCGATATCCCATGCATGGCTCCTCCCTGAGTCTGGACCTGGGCGAAACCGGCCCGAACACGAGCCGGTGCCCCGATATGTTGGAGAAACGGGTGAGCGGCATCGGGCGGTGCCGGCACCCGCCCTGGGGGGACCGCATGAGACCAGAGACCCGGTCGGACAATCCGGCGACGAGTACGCGTGAGCGATCGTGGCGCGAGGAGCTGACGGCAGACTACGAGCTGTCGCAGGCGAGACTCGAGATCGAGCTCTCCGGCGACATCGAGGAGCACCTGTAGCCGGTCACGGCGGAAGCCGCCCCCGCCAACCCTCGATCAAGCGGGGGTCGGGGGCGGCGGACTACGCCGCTGACGGCTAGATGTGCTCCTCGGCCTCCTCCGGCGCGTCGAGCCGCATCCGGAGGCGTGCCTGGTCCACCTCGTAGCGTGCCGCCAGTGCGTCACGCCAGGAGGACCGAAGTGCCGTGGTGGCCAGCATCGAGGGTGTGATCGCCTGCATGCCCATGGTCGCCCTTTCCCGTCGGGTGCTGGATCACCACCGCCCGTGGCGTCCGACCAGACAGTTCTCTCAACTTATCCCCGAGATTCCGCGGATCCCGCCAAGCCGGGAGAAGTTCACGCTTACGCAGGACACGGTTCCGCCTAAAGGAGGAGGCGCCGGCGAGTGCGAGGACGCCGCGGCTCAGTGCGCGGGCGCGGGCTCGACGATCCGCAGGTCCTCGAGGAGGTGGAGGAACGCGCGCGCGTACGGGCTGTAGGACACCTCGTCGCGCACCCGCTCCCAGTCGATCTGCTCGCGCAGCGCCCGGGTGAGCGGCAGCAGCCTCCCGAAGTCGCAGTAGTGCTCCCCGAGCACGCGCAGCTTGGAGGACAGCACGTCGGTCGCGCTGAGCACCGGCATCCGCACGGCGAGCACCTCGAGCATCTCGGCGCGCTCCAGCAGCTCGTCGTGCACCGGCTCCCCCGACAACCGGTAGAGCACGTCGACGAGCTGACCCCGGTGGTAGGCCTTGAACAGCCAGTTCTCGGCGGGCTCCTGCACGTCCAGGCCGGCGGCCCCGATCGCCTCCCGGGCGGTCTCGACGTGCTCCTCCTTGACCACGAAGTCCGCGTCGTGCTCCGGCTCCGGGGCGCCCCGCACCCAGGCCGCGTAGCTCCCGCACAGCGCGAAGGGGATCTCGGCCTCGGTGAGAGCGACCGCGGCCATCCTCAGGGCGTCGTGCAGCGCCTCTCGCTCGTCCTCTGCCATGCCACGGGTGTACGAGCGTGTGCGCCCCTGCACCACGAGCGGACACAATCGGGCCCATGCGCCTGGCGACCTTCAACATCCTCCACGGCCGCTCGCTCGTCGACGACGCGGTGGACCTCGACCGCTACGCGCGCGCCGTCACCACGCTCGACGCCGACGTCCTCGCCCTCCAGGAGGTCGACCGGGACCAGCCGCGCTCGCACGGCGCCGACCTCACCGCCATCGCCGCGGAGGCGATGGGTGCGGTCGAGCACCGCTTCGCCGCGACCCTCGCCGGTCTGCCGACGGCGTGGTCCGCCGCCACCGGCGACCTCCAGCCGGGCACCGCGAGCTACGGCGTCGCGCTCCTGTCCCGCTGGCCCGTGAGCTCGTGGTCGGTCGTCCCGCTGGAGGCGCGGCAGGGGCCGGTGCCGATCGTCTTCCCCGGCAAGGAGGAACCCACGCTCGTCCATGACGAGCCGCGCGTCGCACTCGTCGCCGTCGTCGAGACGCCGCACGGTCCTCTCACGGCCGTGTCCACCCACCTCACCTTCATCCCCGACTGGACGACGATCCAGCTCGAGCGCGTCGTCGCCGCCCTCGCCGAGCTGCCCCGCCCGGCCGTCCTCATGGGAGACCTCAACATGGCCGGCTCGCGCCCGTCGGTCGCGACCGGCTGGCGCTCCCTCGCCGGCGCGCTCACCTTCCCGGTGACCCACCCGGACCGCCAGATCGACCACATCCTCGCCGAGGGCCCGCTCCGCGCCGTCGGGCGGGCGCGCGCGATCGCCACGGGGATCTCCGACCACCGCGCACTCCTCGTCGACGTCGAACCGGGCTGGGGCACTGACGGGGGCGGCTGACCGCCGCCCCCGTCAGCACACTCGGCTCAGTCGCCCTCGCCCAGCCGGCGCCGCAGGACCGGCGCGACGGCACCCGCGGCGGCGAGCAGCGCGGCGAGCCCGGCGAGCGCCCCGACGCCGGCGCCGGTCCGGGCCAGCTCGCCCGAGCCCGGCGTGGGCGGGGAGACGACGACGGGCGGGGTGGAGCCGGCGGGCTCCGGGTCGGCCGGTGCCGGGGCCGGCTCCGGCTCGGCGGGCTCCGGCTCGGCGGGCGCCGGCTCGGCAGGCTCCGGGCTGGGCTCGGGCTCGACCGGCTCGGGCTGGGCGGCCGCCAGCTCCGGCGTGCTCGCCGGCGCGGTCCGGTGACCGGTGGCCTGCTCGTAGTCGTAGCCCATCGCGAGGAGGTCCGGCTCGGAGAAGGGCAGCCCCATGAGCTCCAGGCCGACCGGCAGTCCGGCGTCCGTGAAGCCCGCCGGGAGGGTGAGGGAGGGGAAGCCCGACTGCGCCGAGGCGGCGCAGTTGGTGCCGGGCTGGGACTCCTCGACCGGCCGGGCGACCTCGCGGATCGTCGGGTAGGCGAGGGCGTCGATGCCGCCGTCGGTCAGCGTCTCGGTGAGCATGTCGCGGACCTGCTGCTGCAGGTCGAGCCGCTCGAGGTACTCCGGGGTGGGCATCTCGGCGGTCGCGTCCCACCGGGCCAGGCTCGTGAGCACCGACGGCGTGACGTCCCCGCTCGCGACGATGTCGGAGAGCGTGAGGCGGTCCGCCGGCGCGGTGAGCGCCGCCAGGCCCACCGGCCACCGGGCGCCGTCCTGCGCGAGGTAGGTGTTGAGGTCCCGCTTGAACTCGTCCCCGATCACCCCCGAGCCGGCGACGGCCTCGACGTACTCCTGCGGCATCTCGATCTCGACGACGGTCGCCCCCTGGGCCTCGAGGTCCGCCACCGCCGCGCGGACCAGGGCCGTCGTCGGCGCCTCCGCGGGCGTGACACCGAGGTACTCCGGGTTGGTGAGCAGCCCGATGGTCCGCCCCTCGAGCGCGGTCTCGTCCAGGACGTCGCGGTAGGACGCCGGCACCAGCCCCTCCGAGCGGGCCGTCACCGGGTCCTTCGGGTCGTAGCCCACCGTGGCGTCGAGGAAGATCGCCACGTCCTCCACCGTCTTGGCGATGGGCCCGCCGACGTCCTGCGTGTCGGACATCGGCGCGATCCCGTCCCTGCTCAGCAGCCCCGTCGTCGGCCGCAGCCCGACGAGGTTGTTCTGCGCGGCGGGGATGCGGATCGAGCCGCACGTGTCGGAGCCGAGACCCGCCGTCGCGAAGCTCGCCGCCACACTCGCGCCCGTGCCGCCGCTGCTGCCGCCCGGGTTGCGGGTCTGGTCGTAGGGGTTGCGCGTCTGCCCGCCCAGCGAGCTGATCGAGGTGATGCCGGCGGCGTACTCGTGCAGGTTGGTCTTGGCGATGACGATGGCGCCGGCGGCGCGCAGGCGCTCCACCTGCGTGGCGTCGTCCGCCGGCCGGAAGTCCGCGAGCGCCACCGAGCCGTTCGAGGTCGGCATGTCGCCGGTGTCGTAGTTGTCCTTGACGACGATCGGCACGCCGTGGAGCGGGCCGCGCACCGTGCCCGCCGCGCGTTCGGCGTCCAGCGCCGCCGCCTCGGCGAGGGCGTTCTCGTTGACCGTGATGACCGAGGAGAGGCCGGGCTGGTCCCCGTAGGCGTCGTCGTAGGCGGCGATGCGGGCGAGGTAGCGCTCGACGAGGGCCACCGACGACGTCTCCCCCGCCTCGAGGAGGGCGGCGGCGTCGGCCACGGTGAGCTCGACCACGGCAGGGAACGGGTCGGGCCGGACCACCACGCCGGAGGCTGCCGGGACGCTGACCCCCAGGCAGGCGATGCTCGCGGTCGCGGTCGCGGCGACGATCCGTCGCCGTGCCGGTCGGCTCGTGTCGGAAGTGCGCATGGTTCTCCTCGCTCGGACGACGCGCTGCGCGCGAGGGCCGGTGGCCCTGCCGGGACGCTAGGAGAAGCGTGTTTCGTCGCCGTTGCCCAGGCGTTTCGCCCGGTTTCGGCTCAGTCGTCGGTGCGCAGGGCACGGCGCCGGTTCTCCAGCGCCACGAGCTCGGAGAACACCTGCACCGACTCCTCGCTGTCCGGCGCGGTGCGCTGCAGGCGCCCGCGCAGGTCGGCGATCTGGCGGGTGAGGCCCATCTGGATGAGCGAGAGCAGCACCCCGCGGGCGTAGTTCCCCAGCGCCTCGGGCCGGTCCTCGGGCAACGGGGAGACGGCCAGCTCCGTGACGACACCGGCCACCGGCCCGCCGGCGTTCTCCCGCAGCATCTCGGTCCACCACGCCGCCGCGTGCCGCTCGCCCTGCTCACGGCCGCGCTCGGTGACGGCGCGGTCGAGCTCGGCGCCGTAGGTACGGGTACCGCCGGCCGCGCGGATCGCGTCGTGCACCCCGCGGTAGGCCGGGACGGTGAAGGTGTCAGGGGGGAGGTCGTCGAAGCCGGCGCCCAGCGCGAGGTGCGGGAGCTGGACGACGACCTCGAGGACCTGACGCTCCAGGCGGGCGACCGGGTCCTCCCGGCCCGGACGCGTCGAGCGACCCTGCGCGGGCCCGGGACCCGAGCCCGGACGGGACGCGCCGTCGTCGCCCGGGCGACCGTTGCCGTACTGGCCCTGCGGCCGGCCCTGGTCCCGCGAGGGCGCACCGGCCACGCCCCCCTGGCCGCCCCCGGCCCGCTCGGCGGTGGCGACGGCCTGGCGCACCGTGTGCTCCTCCATGCCGAGCCACCCGGCGAGCTCGCGGGCGTACTCCGAGCGCAGCGCCCGGTCACGGATCCCGGCGACGACGGGCGCCGCGGCGCGCAGCCCGGCGACCCTCCCCTCGGCGGTGTCGAGGTTCACCCGGCGCAGCGCCGAGCGGATCGCGAACGCGAACAGCGGCTCGCGGCGCTCGACGAGGTCACGGACCGCCGCCTCCCCGCGCTGCTGACGCAGGTCGCACGGGTCCATCCCCGAGGGCTCGACGGCGACGAAGGTCTGCGAGGCGAACTTCTGGTCCTCCCCGAAGGCGCGCAGCGCGGCCTTCTGCCCGGCCTCGTCGCCGTCGAAGGTGAAGATCACCTCTCCCCCGCGCGTCGCCCCGGAGGCGAACATGAGCCCGGAGGCGGCGTCGCCGCTCTCCCCCAGGAGCCGGCGCACGATCCGCACGTGCTCCTCACCGAACGCGGTGCCGCACGTCGCGATCGCCGTCCCGATGCCGGACAGGTGCGCGGCCATGACGTCGGTGTAGCCCTCGACGACGACGACCCGCTTCTCCTTGGCGATCGCCCGCTTCGCGAGGTCGATGCCGTAGAGCACCGAGGACTTCTTGTAGATCTGCGTCTCGGGGGTGTTGAGGTACTTGGGGCCCTGGTCGTCCTCGGACAGGCGACGCGCGCCGAACCCGATCGTCTCCCCGGTGACGTCGCGGATCGGCCACACGAGCCGCCCGCGGAACCGGTCGTACACGCCCCGGTTGCCCTGGCTCACCAGGCCGGAGGCGATGAGCTCGGGCTCGGTGAAGCCGCGCCCACGCAGGTGGCGCAGGAGGTGGTCCCACCCGGCGGGCGCGAAGCCGACGCCGAAGGTCGCCGCCGCCTCCTCGGTGAAGCTGCGCTCGGCGAGGAACCGGCGGCCGAGCTGGGCCTGCGGGGTGAGCAGCTGCTCCCGGTAGAACTCCTCGGCCACGCGGTGCGCCTCGACGAGCCGCTGACGTCGGCCGTGGTCCCCGCCCGGACGCGCCGGCCCGCTGCCCTCCTCGTAGCGCAGCTGGACGCCCGTGCGGTTGGCGAGGTACTCCACCGCCTCGGCGAAGCTCAGGCCGTCGAGCTTCTGGACGAAGGAGATGACGTCCCCGCCCTCGTCGCAGCCGAAGCAGTGCCACAGGCCCAGCTGGGGCCGCACGTGGAAGCTGGGGGTGCGCTCGTCGTGGAAGGGGCACAGGCCCTTCATCGACCCGACGCCCGCCTGGCGCAGCGTCACGTGGGCGCCGACGACCTCCTCGATGCGGGCGCGCTCGCGGACGGTCGCGATGTCCTCCCGCTTGATCAGGCCTGCCACGCCCCGAGTCTAGGTGCTCGGCGAGCCGTTCCGGCCGTCCTCCACCGTCACCTGCCGCACAGCCGGGCGTGCCACGCCTGGGCGCTGTGGTCGGTGAGCGAGGCGACCTGGTCGACGACGACGCGCAGCCGGGCGCCGTCGTCGGGCGCCGCGTGCCAGTCGGCGACGAACATGGGCTCGAGGGCGTCCGGACCGGCGTCGAGCAGCGCCTCGGTGATCTCGGTGAGCATCGTGCGCTGCTGGCGGTAGACCGGCTCGTGCTCGCGCGGGGCCATGACGTAGTGGGCGGTCGCCCCCTTGAGGACGACGATCTCGGCGAGCGTGTCGGCGGGCACGACGAGACCGGCCTCGTACCGGGTGAGCGGGCCGGTGCCGTGCTTCTCGCGCGTCGCGTCGTGGGCGGCGTTGCAGAAGCGGCCGATGAGCTGGCTCGTCATGTCCTTGAGTGCGGCGCGGTCGCTCCGGGACTCACTGAAGGACTCCAGCCACACCGGCAGGGCGACGAGCCGCTCGAGGGCCGCCCCGAGCTGGTCGTCGGAGACCGCCGGGTTGTACCACTGGCGCGTCTGGGCGACGACGGCGCGCTGCTGGTCGGCGCGGCGCAGCAGCGCGAGGTCGATCCGCCCGCCGACGACGGCGTCCTCGACGTCGTGCACCGAGTAGGAGATGTCGTCGGCCAGGTCCATGACCTGACCCTCCATGGGCAGCCGCCGCTCGGGCGCCCCCTCGCGCATCCATGTGAAGACCGGCAGGTCGTCGGCGTAGACGCCGAACTTGCGCGACGGGCGCCCGCCGGGCTTCTTCGGGGCCTCCTCGGCCGTCCACGGGTACTTCGTCGCGGCGTCGAGGCTCGCCCGGGTGAGGTTGAGGCCCACCGGCGAGCCGTCGTCGGTGAAGGTCTTGGGCTCGAGGCGGGTGAGCAGCCGCAGCGTCTGGGCGTTGCCCTCGAACCCGCCGATGCCGGCGGCCGCCTCGTCCAGCGCCCGCTCCCCGTTGTGCCCGAAGGGCGGGTGGCCGAGGTCGTGGGCCAGGCACGCCGTGTCGACGACGTCCGGGTCGCAGCCCAGCGCCTTGCCGAGCTCGCGGCCCACCTGCGCGACCTCGAGGGAGTGGGTGAGCCGGGTGCGCACGAAGTCGTCGCTCGAGGGCCCCAGCACCTGGGTCTTGGCGCCGAGGCGCCGCAGCGCCGAGGAGTGCACGACTCGGGCACGGTCCCGCTCGAAGGCGGTCCGGCCCGGGTTCTTCGGCTCCTCCTGCCACCACCGCTCACGGTCGGCGGCGTCGTACGGCGCGCGCTCCACATCGACTGCCACGCTCCGCAGCCTAGTGCGCGCACGGCCGGCCGCGGGGCAGCCGCGGCCGGCCGGCCCTCACGCGAGGGAGAGGAAGAGCTTCTGGAGCTTCTGGACGTCGAGGGTCTCCTCGCCGTCGGACTCCACGAGGCACTGCCTCATGCCCGAGGCGATGATCGCGAACCCCGCCCGGTCCAGGGCCTTGGACAGCGCCGCGATCTGGGTGACGACGTCCTCGCACTCCCGGCCCTCCTCGAGCATGCGGATCACGCCCGCGAGCTGGCCCTGCGCCCGCTTGAGCCGGTTGACGACCTTGCCCATCTCACCGGGGTCGAGCTTCATCGCGCCTCCTTGGTCAGGTCCGCGAACGCTACCCGGGGCCGGGGCCCGTGGGAGTCGTCCGCGGACGGGTCGCTCGCCGGGTCAGGCACCCGACGTCGCGTCCTGCTCGGCCAGCTCCTCGCGGACCTTGTCCATGTCGAGGCCGCGGACCGCGGCGATGACCTCCTCCAGCGCCGGCGCGGGCAGCGCGCCGGGCTGGGCGAAGACGAGGATCCCGTCCCGGAACGCCATGAGCGTGGGGATGGAGGTGATGGCGGCCTGCGCCGCGAGGCCCTGCTCGGCCTCGGTGTCGACCTTGGCGAAGACGATGTCCTCGTGGGCCTCGGCGGCCTTGTCGTACACCGGGGCGAACATGCGGCACGGGCCGCACCAGGACGCCCACCAGTCGACGAGGACGATGCCGTCGCGGGAGATGGTCTCGGTGAAGGTGTCGGCGGTGAGGTCGACGGTGCTCATGGGGTGCTCCTTGGTCTGGGTGGGCGGGTGCGCGGGCAGGTCACTCGCAGGTGCACCGGTCCTGCGGCTCGACCTGGGCCATGACCTCCTCGGCGTGCACCCCGCAGCCGGTCCAGGTGGTCTTGCCGCAGGTGGCGCATCGAATGGGGCTGCACATGGTCGTTCTCCTCGGGGTGGGGGTGACGGGGTCGGGACGAGGGGTCAGGCAAGGGCGGGGGCCACGACGGCGTCGGGCCGCAGCGCGCTGAGGGTGAGCCAGCCGCCGGAGAGGTTCCGCGCGTCGATGCCCTCGCCGCGCAGGATCCGGGTGGCCAGGTAGGAGCGCACGCCGCTGGCGCAGTGCACGGACACGGGCCGGCCGGCGGCTGCGGCGCGCACCTCGTCCAGGCGCCCGCGCAGCTCGGTGTGCGGGATGAGCAGGGCACCCTCGAGGTGCCCGGCGGCGTGCTCCGGGGGCGAGCGGACGTCGAGGACGAGGCTGGTGGCGCGCACGTCGTCGAGGTCGCCCGGCTGCCACTGCGGCATGGTGCCGTCCAGGACGTTCTGGGCGACGAAGCCGAGCATGTTGACCGGGTCCTTGGCCGAGCCGTAGGGCGGGGCGTAGGCGAGCTCGAGCTCGGCGAGGTCGTCGGCGCCCATGTCGGCGCGGATGGCGGTGGCGAGGACGTCGATGCGCTTGTCCACCCCGGCCCGGCCCACGGCCTGGGCACCGAGGAGGCGCCCGTCGGGGGCGAAGCTCGCGACGATGTGGACCTGCTCGGCGCCCGGGAAGTACCCGGCGTGGTGGCCCGGGTGGACCCGGACGACCTCGTGGTCGATCCCCGCGGACCGCAGCGCGGCCTGGTTCGCGCCGGTGACGGCAGCGGTGAGGCCGAAGAGACGCAGGATCGCGGTACCGAGCACCGGCTGCTGGGGGGTGGTGCGGTGGCCGCAGATCGAGTCGGCGGCGCGCCGGCCCTGCCGGTTCGCCGGTCCGGCGAGCGGCACGGGGCCGACGGCGCCGGTGACGGCCTGACGGACCTCGACGGCGTCGCCGACGGCCCAGATGTGCGGGTCGGAGGTGCGCTGGTCGGCATCGACGCGGATCGCGCCGCGCGGGCCGAGCTCCAGGCCCGCCTGCTCGGCGAGCGTGCTCGCCGGACGCACCCCGACGTTGACGACGACGAGGTCGGCGGGCAGCACGGTGCCGTCGGAGAGGGCGACCGTCGCGGCGCCGTCCGGCGTACCGGTGACGGCGTCGGCGGAGACGCCCAGGTGCAGCCCGACGCCGTGCGCGGTGAGCTCTGCGGCCAGGAGCGGGGCGAGCTCGGGGTCCAGGGGCGGGAGGACGTGGTCGGCGAGCTCGACGAGCTCGACCTCCAGCCCGCGCCGCACGAGCGCCTCCACGGCCTCGAGCCCGATGAAGCCGGCACCGAGGACGACGGCGCGGGGCGCACGGCCCTCGGGGCGCGAGCCGAGCAGCTCGGCGACCGCCGACTCGATCGCGTCGAGGTCGGGCACCGTACGCAGGGAGTGGACCACCGGGTGGTCCAGGCCCTCGATCGGCGGGCGGACGGCGACGGCGCCCGGGGCGAGGAGGAGCGCGTCGTAGGACAGCTCGGAGGTCCCGTCGGGCCCGTCCACGGTGACCGCGCGGGCGGCGCGGTCGATCGCGGTCACCCGGTGGCCGGTGCGCACGTCGAGGTCCAGCGTGCGGGCGAGGGACTCGGGGGTGTGGAGGAGCAGGTCCTCGCGCCGGCCGATCTCGCCGGACAGGTGGTAGGGCAGGCCGCAGTTCGCGAAGCTCACGTACCTGCCCTGCTCGAGGACGATGATCTCGGCGTGCTCGTCGAGACGCCGGGCGCGGGCCGCGGCGCTCATGCCACCCGCCACGCCTCCGACGACGACGATGCGCCGGCTCGCGCTCATCAGCGCACCACCCCGCCGGCGCGCTGCCACGCGGCCATCCCGCCGGAGACGCTCGCGGCCTCCAGGCCGGCGTCGCGCAGCTTCCTGGCGCCCGCACGGGACCGCATGCCGCTCGCGCACACGACGAGGACAGGGCTCCTGCCCGCCAGTCGCCGGGATGCGGTGTCGATCCTGTCGAGCGGGACGTGCAGCGCCTGCGGCGCGTGGCCCGCCTTCCACTCGTGGCTCTCGCGCACGTCGACGAGGGCGGCGCCGTCGCGCACGAGCTCGACGGCGCGCTCCGCGCTCACCGAGGTGCCGAGGGCGCCGTCGTCCTTGCCGCGGCACAGGAGGGAGCGGAGCCTGTTCGCGAATCCAGTGGTGCTCATGGCACCAACTTATACCCCCGGGGGTATCGTGCGCCAGTGACGCCGGCGACACCCCGGTTCGACAACGCGCCGGGCGGCACGGCACAGTCCACCCGTGACCACACCCTCCCCCTGGCTCACCGCACCGGTGATCACCGGGGCCCTCGTGACCCTGCGCCCCTACGAGCCCGCCGACCTCCCCCACGTGCTCGAGGCCCTGGCCGACCCCGAGGTCGCCCGCCTCACCGGCAGCGTCCACAGCGACGAGGAGGCGAGCCGGCCCGACGTCGACGTCGACCACGTCCGCGAGTGGTACGAGGGGCTGGCCGCCCGCGACGGCCGACTCGACCTCATGGTCGTCGACAACGCGACCGGGACCTGGGCCGGCGAGGTCGTCCTCAACGACTGGGACCCCGAGAACGAGACGTGCAACTTCCGCGTCCTCCTCGGGCCGGGCGGGCGCGACCGCGGGCTGGGCACCGAGGCCACCCGCCTCCTGCTCGACCACGCCTTCAGCCACCTGCCCCTCCACCGCATCTCCCTCGGCGTCTACGCCTTCAACCCGCGCGCGCAGCACGTCTACGAGAAGGTCGGCTTCGTCCTCGAGGGCCGGGAGCGCGACGCGCTGCGCTACGGCGGTGCGCGGGTCGACCAGCTCGTCATGTCCGTCCTGCGCCCTGAGTGGAGGGCCCGCCAGGAGACGGGAGCCCGCCAGGAGACGGGAGCCTGACCGGGTGCGAGAATGGGCGCCATGACCGCCCCCAGCCCACCGACGGGCGTCGCGACCGCCGCGGGGCCGGTGACCACTCGCATGGTCCACCGCGCCTCACGCGGACACCAGGAGTGGTGGCGCTACGCCGTCGTCTACGTCAACGAGCCGCCGCTCCTGGGCGCCGTCGCCACGGAGCAGGACGTCGCCCAGCGCATCGCGCAGCTGCGCCGCGTCTCCCGGCTCGGCGTCCAGGCCATCCGCATCGGCTGCCCGCCCCTGCCCGGTGAGGCGGGAGAAGGCGTCGTCGCCGCCGTCGACGAGCTGCTGAAGCGGGCCCGGCGCACCGGCCTGCGCGTCATCCTGCGCGTCGACCCCCTCGACCCGCGCGACGAGGCGTGCGCCCGGTTCTGGCTCAGTCGCGGCGCCGACGGCCTGGACCTCGGCCCCGTCCAGGAGTCCGCCCCGGTCTCCCACGCCCGCTACCGCGAGCTGCACGCCCTGCTCGCCGAGCACGCCCGCACCGAGGACCCGATCCTCTCCACACGCCTCGCCCCCGCAGTACAGGCCCGCGCCGCCGACATGCTCCACGAGGACTGGCTGCACCACCTCGTCGACGCAGACCTGCTCCACGTCGCCAGTCCGTCCGAGCTCATCGCCTCGGTGACCGCGAGCCTGCGCATCCGCGACGCTCTCGGGACCGCCGGTGCCTGGCTCGTGCCCGACGTCGCCGAGGCGGGCACCCCGCTGCTGGCGCTCAGCGGCGCGCTCGTCGTCCTCGCCATGCCCGGCGCCGTCTACCTGCGCCAGGGCATCGAGCTCGGTCTGCCGGTGAAGACGTCGCCCGAGCGGGACGACGCCCGGGTCGCGCGGGCCGCGGAGCTGCTGGAGGAGCAGCGCGGCATACCCGGCACCCCCTACGAGACGATCCGCGCGGCACTGCGGCTGCGCTCGGACCACCGCCTCGGCCTCGCCCCGCTCGCGTGGGTCGAGGAGCTCGGCGGCCCCGTGCCCGCGCAGGTGCTCAGCTTCCTCTGCGGCGACATCCTCGTCGTCGTCAACCTCGGCGAGGAGGACCTTCCGCTGCCCGAGGACCGCGAGGTGCTCCTCGCGTCCGGTCCGCTCGCCGTCGGCCCGGGCGCCCGGCAGAACCTGCCGCGGCACACCGCCGTGTGGATGTGGCAGGAGCCCCGGCCGCCCGTGCGCGACCCCCGCGCCCGGCGGTAGCCCGCCCGCGGAACTCCGCTCTCGCGCGGAAGTCGGCTCTCGCGCGGAAGTCGACTGTCGCGCGGAAGTCGGCTGTCGCGGGCGAGGGGCGGGGGGCGGGGGAGGAAACGCGGAGAGCAGGGCTCCCCGGGGGGAACCCTGCTCTCGGTGGTGGTGCGTCCTAGCCCTTGACGGAGCCGGCGGTGAGTCCGGAGACGATGTACCGCTGCAGGAACAGGAAGATGAGCACGATCGGGATCGCCGCGATCGTCGCACCCGCCGCGAACAGGCCCCAGTTCGCCGAGAGCTGGTCCGAGACCCACCCGTACAGGCCCACCGCCACCGTCCAGTTCGACTCCGACTGCAGGATCAGCTTGGCGAGCAGGAAGTCGGAGAACGTCGAGATCAGCGACAGCAGCGCGACGACCGCGAGGATCGGCACGACCAGACGCAGGATGATCGTCCAGTACGTCTGGGCGTGGGTGGCGCCGTCGATCTTCGCCGCCTCGTCCAGCTCCTTGGGCACGGTGTTGAAGAACCCGTACATGAGGAACGTGTTCACGCCCAGCGCCCCACCCAGGTACACCATGATGAGCGCGATCTGGGAGTTGAGGCCGAGCACCGGGGTGATGTCACCCAGGAGCAGCAGCAGCAGGAAGATCGCGACGAACGCGAGCAGCTGCGGGAACATCTGGACGATGAGCAGGGCGATGAGGCCCACCCGCCGCCCGGTGAACCGGAAGCGGGAGAACGCGTACGCCGCGGCGGCGCCCATGAGGACGGTGCCGATGGACGTCACGCCCGCGATGAACACCGTGTTGCCGAGCCACGTCCAGAAGTAGGTGTCGGCGAGCTGGGCGTAGTTCGCCGTGCTCATGTCGGTGAACAGGGCGTTGGAGCCGGTGAGCGTGCCCCGCTCGCTGAGCGAGGCCGAGATGATGTAGACGATGGGCCACACCGCGTAGAGCATGGCGAGCAGGGCGACGATGTAGCGCCACCCCACCTCGCTCCACCAGCGGCGTCGGCTCGGGCGCCGCTCGGCGAGGGTGGCCTGGGGGGAACCGGTCATGGTGGCCATGTCAGTTGATGTCCTCCAGCGCCTGGGTCTTGCGGAACGTGATCACCGAGATGGTCGCGACGATGAGGAAGATGACGAGCGAGAGCGCCGAGGCGAGCCCGTAGTTCGTCGCCGCGCGTCCGTCGAGACCGGAGATGGAGTACACCATCGTGATGAGGATGTCGGTCGCACCGACGGGGACCGAGCTGTCCGGGAAGCGTGGCCCGCCCTCGGTGAGCATCTCGATGCCGTTGAAGTTGTTGAAGTTGAAGGCGAAGGACGAGATGAGGAGCGGGGCGACCGCGATGAACAGCAGCGGCAGCGTCATCGAGCGGAAGATCCGCCAGCGGCCGGCGCCGTCGATGCGGGCGGCCTCCATGACGTCGCTCGGGATCGACTGCAGCGCACCGGTCGTGATGAGGAACATGTACGGGAAGCCCACCCACAGCTGGACCCCGAGCACGACGGCGCGCGCCAGCCACTCGTTGGACAGCCACGGGATCTCCGCGCCGCCGAGGAGCACCTGGTTGATGAAGCCGTAGTCGGTGTTGAGCATGCCCCGCCACAGCAGGTAGGACATGATCGCCGGGAAGGCGTAGGGCAGGATGAGGAAGGCGCGCATGACCTTGCGGCCGCGTACCCGCTCGTCGTTGAGGACGAGCGCGAAGAACAGGCCGAGGAAGAACGTCAGGCCGACGGTGAGGATCGCGAAGGCGAACGTCCAGATGAGCACCTTGAGGAAGGGCTCGGCGTAGCGCGAGTCCGCGAACGCCGTCGTGAAGTTGTCGAGCCCGATGTTCACCCGCCAGCCCACGTTGAGCGTGGAGCCGTCCGGGGCCTCGAACTGACCGTTGTCGTTGGGGGTGTAGACGACGCCGGTCTCGACGTTCGTCATCGTGTCCGTGGCCTCGTCGTAGTCGAGGACCGAGCGGTAGACGAAGCCGTTGCGCGCGTCCTGCGTGCGCACCGAGCCTGCCTCGGCGTCCTCGGAGAAGGGCACGCGCAGGTCGACGACCTCGGACTGCCGGGCGATGACCTCCTGCCGGTCGAGGATCTCCCAGCCCGGGACCTCGGTGATGGTGCCGTCGGAGACGACGGCGTCATCCACCTCGCGCAGCGGCTGCTCGGCCGTGCCGACCAGCACGTCGCCGTCCTCGAGGACGGCGAAGCCGAGCTCCCCGTCACGGTCGACGACGGCGAGGGGGTAGGAGCTCGACCCCTCGACCCGCTGCTCGTTCTGGATGAGCAGCGCCTCGATCGCGTCGCCCTTCGTCGAGTTGTGGCCCTGACCGTAGTTGGTGAAGGCGACGTACCCGGTGTAGGCGACGGTGAAGACCTGGAAGACGAGGAGGAACGCGAGACCAGGGAGGATGTACTTCATCGGCAGCGCGCGCCGCGAGAAGTACACGTAGTCGGCGAGCACGAGCAGGGCGAGCATCCCCGCGAAGACCCCCCAGGACTCCACGGTGAACGCCTGGATGAGGATGTAGACGCCGAGGGCGTTGATGAGCGCCATGACGGCGATCTTGAAGAAGAACCCCGGCGTGTACGTCCGCGAGTGAGGAGTACGCAGAGGTCGGGTCCGCAGCTGCTTGGCGTCGTCGCTCGCCGCCGAGAGCTGAGGATGCTGAGGCTGGGACATCAAAAGCCTTCCGGGAGGTGCGCGGGCGGGGCCAGCGCGTAGGACCAGGATCGCGCGGCGGCGCGCCCGGGGCGACCCGGGCGCGCCGCTGTCGGATCAGCCGCCGATCGCGGCCTGGATGTCAGCGACCATCTTCTCCCAGCCCTCGACCGGGTTCACGGCGCCGGCGATGATCTGGCCCTCGGTGACGCCCCAGAAGTTCCACACCTCGCCCATCTCGGGGATGGAGGGCATCGGGACGGCCTCGGCGCCGACCTCGCGGAAGCCCGCGGCGATCGGGTCGGAGGAGACGGTGTCCGCGGCGCTGATGAGCGCCGGGGTGCGGTCACCGGCCTCGTAGAGAGCGACCTGGGCCTCCTCGGTGGCCATGTAGTTCACGAGGAAGTCGTTCGCGAGGAGCGCGTTGTCGCTCTGGGCGCTCACGTAGAAGCCCTGGACGCCGGTGAACGGACGGGCGGGCTCGCCACCCGCGGACGGGATCGGGTCGACCGCGATGTCCATGCCCTCGAAGGAGGACAGCATCCACGGGCCGCCGAGGAGGTAGGCGGCCTCACCGTTGGCGAAGGCCTCCACGACGATGTCGTACTCCCACGAGGTGTTGAGCGTGCCGGCCGCACCCTGCTCCGCGAGCCAGGTGGCGAAGTTGTTGCCGGCCTCGCCGCCGAGCGCGAGCTCGGGCGAGTAGCTGCCGTCCTCGTTCATCTCGAAGACCGGGGCCCCGAAGGAGGTCTGGAACGGGTACATCGTGTAGGGGTCGCCGACCTCGGTGACCTGCACGAGGAACGGGTACTGGGCGCCGGACGCCTCACCCATGGCGATCATCTCGTCGAAGGTCGCGGGGGTCTCGTCGACCAGCGCGGCGTTGCGGTAGATCGCGATGTTCTCGATCGCGTAGGGCAGGGCGTAGACCTGGCCCTCGTAGGTGAAGGCCTCGACCGCGACCTCCTCGAACTCCGACGCCTTGTCGCCGAGCTCGACCGGGGCGACGACGCCGTTGGCGGTGAACTCACCGAGCCAGTCGTGGGCACCGACGGTGATGTCCGGGCCCTCGCCGGTGGGAACCTGGGCGAGGAAGTCCGGGCGGATGTCGTCGAAGTTCTTCTGCACGAGCTCGACGGCGGTGCCGGTCTCGGCCTCGAAGGCCTCCGCGGCGGCCTCGACGGCCGCCTGGCGGGTGTCGTCCACCCAGATCGTGAGGCTGCCCCCGTCCCCGTTGGCCCCGGCGTCGGCCGTGGCCTCGTCGGTGGTGGTGCTGTCGTCGGCCGGGGTCTCCTCGGCGTCTCCGCCACAGGCGGCCAGACCGAGAGTCAAAGCGGCGGCGGCGGTGATCACGATGCTGCGACGCATGCGTTATCTCTCCTTGTCGTGTGGCCTAGGCGACATCACGGCCTGTGAGCCGCGTCGCTGTGCCGTTTGCTGGAACTGTAAGTCGCCACGGACGGCGATTGCAACACGTTGCAGAGATTTCATGTAACGATTGCACACACAGACGGAGCCGCTGCAGAAGAAGGGGTCTGCCATGCAAGGCCGCACGAGACTGATGGACGTCGCCGAGCAGGCAGGAGTCAGCACGGCGACCGTGTCGCGCGTGCTCAACGGCAAGCCCGAGGTCGCCGCCGAGACCCGCAAGGCGGTCCTCGCCGCGCTCGACATGCTCGGCTACGAGCGCCCCGAGCGGCTGCGGGCGCGCTCCGCCGGCCTCATCGGGCTCATCGTCCCCGAGCTCACCAACCCGGTCTTCCCGGCCTTCGCCCAGTCCATCGAGTCCGTGCTCTCGACCCTCGGGTACACCCCGCTGCTGTGCACCCAGTCCCCCGGCGGCACGACCGAGGACCAGTACGTCGAGATGCTCCTCGACCACGGTGTCGACGGCATCGTCTTCGTCTCGGGCCTCCACGCCGACACACAGGCCGACGCCGAGCGCTACCGCCGCCTGCAGTCCCGCGACATCCCCTTCGTGCTCGTCAACGGGTACACCGGGGAGCTGGACGCCCCCGCGTTCTCCACCGACGACAGCGGCAGCATGGAGCTGGCCGTGCGCCACCTCGTGTCCCAGGGACACCGCAGCATCGGGCTGGCGATCGGTCCCGACCGCTTCGTCCCCTCCCAGCGCAAGCGCCTCGGCTTCGAGCGCGCCACCGCCCAGCTCCTGCCCGGGGGCACCAACCCGGTCGTGCCCACCCTCTACACCTTCGAGGGCGGCCAGGCAGCGGCCGGGATGCTCCTCGACCACGGCTGCACCGCGATCATCTGCGGCTCGGACCTCATGGCGCTCGGCGCCGTCCGGGCCGTCCGTTCCCGCGGCCTCTCGGTCCCCCAGGACGTGTCCGTCGTCGGCTTCGACGACTCACCGCTCATGGCCTTCACCGACCCGCCGCTCACCACCCTGCGCCAGCCGGTCGACGCGATGAGCCACGCCGCGGTCACCTCCCTCATCGCCGAGGTCAAGGGCGCCCGCGCCCCGCGCAGCGAGCTGCTCTTCGTCGCCGAGCTCATCGTCCGCCACTCCACGGCGGCCGCCATCCAGCGCTGAGCACGCCTGGGGGGAGGGGCCCACCGGCCCCTCCCCCCAGGCGCGTACGTCACTCCCCGAACGCCACCGTGAACGCCCGCCGGCGGTAGGCGTAGAGCGTGCCGCCCACGAGCAGCGCGAGCGCCGCGACGGTGAGCGCGCCCTGCACCGGAGCGCCGAGCGCCGGCAGCCAGCCGGCGCTGCCCGGACCACCGGTCCCGCCGGCGCCACCGGCCTCGGTCGGCTCCGCCCCGTCCGGGGCCTCCTCACCGCCCGGCTCTCCCCCGCCCGGGACCTCGCCCGCCGGGGGCTCCTCGCCGGCCGGCGGCCCGGCGGGCGGCGCCGTCGTCGGCTCGGCCGTCGCGCCCGGCTCTGGCGCCGGCTCGGTCGGCGTGGGCTCCGGCGCGGGCGCCGCCCCCGGCGTCGGGCTGAGGACGGCCGCGAGCGCCGACTGGTCGAAGCTCGGGGTGCCGAGCGTGGCGAACCACTCGCGCGCCTGCTCGATGTCCTGGGTGAACGCGCGGCTCAGGAGCAGCAGGAGCCGTGCCTTCTGCGGCAGCAGGTCCCCGGCGGCGATGATCCCCGTCCCCCCACCCGAGACGGTCCCCGAGCCGGTCCGGCTCGAGCTGGCGAACCACACGCCCTCGGCGATCGCGGCCCGACGCGCCTGGCCCGGAGCCGAGGAGATCCCGCCGGCCCCCGTCCCGGCCGTGACGATGCCGGTGACCCCGGCCTCGGTGAAGGCGGTGATCGCCTCGCCGCCGGCCTGCTGGTAGTTGTAGACGATCTCCGTGCGCGGCAGCGAGCCGGCCGCGACCTCGCTGAGGTCGAAGGGGGTGAACCACTCCTCCTGCGCGCAGTCGAGCACCCGGGCGGGCGCACGCTGGACGTGGACGTCGGCGCCGTCGATCCACCCGAGGACGCCGAGCTGACGGGTGATGAACGTGTCGTTGCGGGTCGTGTTGCCCTTCGTCACGTCCCGCGCGGCGTGGATCTCGTCGTTCAGCATGAGCACCGTGCCGAAGCAGTACGTCTGCCCGCTCGCACCGAGCCGCACCGCCTGGAGGAGGTTGGCCGGGCCGTCGGCGCCGAGGACGCCCGCCTCGCCCGCGGTCTCACCGGCCGCCCAGGGCCGCATCGCCCCGGTGAGGACCACCGGCTTGCGGTTCTGCACGGTGAGGTCGAGCCAGTAGGCGAACTCCTCCATCGTGTCGGTGCCCGTGGTGACGACGACGGCGTCGGACTCCTCGAGCGCGTCCTCGACGGCGAGGGTGAGCTCGCGGTACTGCTCGATCGTGTAGCCGCCGGAGCCCGCGTTGCCGAACTGCACGACGTCGACGTCGGCGAAGGCCCCGACCTCCGGCTGGATCTGGGCGAGCATGTCGCTCATCGGGTAGGTGCCCGCCCGGTAGCTCGTGTAGGTGTCGCGGCCCTCGGCCTTGCCGGCGATGGTCCCGCCCGTGGCGATGATGGTGACGTGCGGCCTGTCCTCGGGGGCCGCCGTGGCCGTCCCGGGGGCGAGCGCCAGCCCCACGGCCAGCAGCGCCGCCGGCAGAGCCCGGCGTGAGTTGGTCCTCGTCATGCGTGTCCTCCTCGTGGTCCTCGCCGGGCGGACCGCCGGCACGGACACCGGGACCTTCGTCCCCGTGTGGCGACACACTCGCAGTGAGGTGTTTCACTCCGGTTGCGGACGTGGGTCGCCGGGGTTTCCCGCCCCACGTTGGGAGGGAGGCAGCACCGTGGGTACCGTAACGAGACCCGTCATTCGACCCCCGACTGGAACGCCCGTGACTTCACCCAGCCCTGTTTCCCTGCCCGCGACCGGCCAGGTGGTCCACCAGCCGGCCGCTGACGCCGACTGGTGGCGCACCGCCGTCATCTACCAGATCTACCCGCGCTCCTTCGGGGACGCGAACGGCGACGGGATCGGGGACCTGCCGGGCATCACCGAGCGGCTGGAGCACCTCGCGCGGCTGGGCGTGGACGCCGTGTGGCTCTCCCCCTTCTACCGCTCCCCGCAGAAGGACGCGGGCTACGACGTCGCCGACTACCGCGACGTCGACCCGATCTTCGGCACCCTCGAGGACGCCGACGTGCTCATCGCCCGCGCCCACGAGCTCGGTCTACGGGTCATCGTCGACCTCGTCCCCAACCACACCTCCGACCAGCACGCGTGGTTCCGCCAGGCGCTGGCCGAGGGGCCCGACTCCGCGGCCCGCTCCCGGTACGTCTTCCGCGAGGGCGGCGGCGAGCGCGGGGAGGAGCCGCCGAACAACTGGCAGTCCGTCTTCGGCGGCCAGGCGTGGACCCGCGTGTGCGACCGTCCCGACGCCCCGGGCAGCCCGTGGGAGCACGACGGCCAGTGGTACCTCCACCTCTTCGACTCCACCCAGCCCGACCTCAACTGGGAGTCCGCCGAGGTCCACGACGAGTTCCGCAGCATCCTGCGCTTCTGGCTCGACCGCGGCGTGGACGGCTTCCGCGTCGACGTCGCCCACGGCCTGGTCAAGGCCGCCGGGCTGCCGGACTGGGCGGGCCACGTGCGCATGGTCGAGGGCACCGACGTCCCCGACGACGGCGTCGCGCCGCCCGACGCGAGCGACGACGCCGTCACCGGCCGCAGCCCGATGTTCGACCAGGACCGCGTCCACGAGATCTACCGCGAGTGGCGCGCCGTCCTGGACGAGTACGACGCGCGCATCCTCGTCGCCGAGGCGTGGGTCGAGCCGCTCGAGCGCCTGGCCCGCTACGTGCGCCCCGACGAGATGCACCAGGCGTTCAACTTCGACTTCCTCGTCACCCGGTGGGACGCTCCGGCGCTGCGTGAGTCGATCGCCTCCTCCTACGCCGCGAACGACGCCGTCGGCGCGCCGACGACGTGGGTGCTGTCCAACCACGACGTCGTGCGCCACGCCTCGCGCCTCGGCTTCGCCCAGACCGGCAAGGGCCCCAACGGCATCGGCGCGGAGGACCCGCAGCCCGACGCCGAGCTCGGCCTGCGCCGCGCCCGCGCGGCCAGCCTCCTCATGCTCGGCCTGCCCGGCAGCGCCTACCTCTACCAGGGCGAGGAGCTCGGTCTGCCCGAGCACACCACCCTGGACGACTCGCTGCGCCAGGACCCGGCGTGGTGGCGCACCGGGCACGCCGAGAAGGGCCGCGACGGCTGCCGCGTCCCGCTGCCGTGGCGCTCGGACGCCCCGGGACTGGGCTTCTCCCCCACCGGACGCACGTGGCTGCCCCAGCCCGAGTCGTGGGCCGCGCTGGCACCCGACGCCCAGGAGCAGGAGGAGGGCTCGACGCTGCGGATGTACCGCGCGGCCCTCGAGCTGCGCGCCGGGCTCGGGCTCGGCGCGGGGGCCCTGGAGCTGGTGCCCGCCGGCGAGGACGTCGTCGCGGCGCGCAACACCGGCGACGGACGGCCCGCCGTCCTCGTCCTCACCAACATCGGCGCCGACCCGGTGCCGCTGCCCGAGGGCCACGAGGTGCTCCTCGCCAGCGGTCCGCTCTCCGACGGCGCCGTCCCCGCCGACACCACCGTCTGGCTGCGCGACCAGGCCTGACCCGCGCCCGACCCGCACCCCGCCCCCGGTCCGCCGGGTGGCGGGGTGCGTCTTCTGCTGCCCGGAAACTCCCCTTCACCCGGTTCCACCCGCGGACGTAGGATCGGCGCCTGCGATGACTTCGGGGCACCGCGCCGGTCTCTACCCGGCACACCACCATCGCGAAGGAGCCGCCATGGAACTCGCCCTGGCGATCGAGGCCGAGGGCCTCGTCAGACGTTTCGGGGAGACGACCGCCGTCGACGGCGTCGACCTCTCGGTCGAGCAGGGCACCGTCTTCGGGCTGCTCGGACCCAACGGCGCCGGCAAGACGACCGTCGTCCGCATGCTCGCCACCCTGCTCGCCCCCGACGCCGGCACCGCCCGGGTGCTCGGTCACGACATCCGGCGCGAGCCGGACGCCGTCCGCGCCCGCGTCGGGCTCACCGGCCAGTACGCCTCGGTGGACGAGGACCTCACCGGCGCGGAGAACCTCAGCCTCCTCGCCCGCCTCTACGGGTTCCCCGGGGCACGGGCCAAGGAGCGCGCCCGGGAGCTGCTCGCCGCCTTCGACCTCAGCGAGGCCGCCGACAAGGCGGTGAAGACCTACTCCGGGGGCATGCATCGCCGGATCGACCTCGCGGCGAGCCTCGTCATGAGCCCACGGGTGCTCTACCTCGACGAGCCGACCACCGGGCTGGACCCCCGCAGCCGCAACCAGGTCTGGGACATCGTCCGGCTCCTCGTCTCCGGGGGGACCACGGTCCTGCTCACCACCCAGTACCTCGACGAGGCCGACCAGCTCGCCGACCGGATCGCCGTCATCGACCGCGGCCGGGTCATCGCCGAGGGCACCGCACCCCAGCTCAAGGCCTCCGTCGGCACCGGCACCGTGACCCTGCGCGTGGCCGAGCACTCCCAGCGCCCCGCCGCGGGCGCCGTGCTCGCCGACGTCCTCGGCACCCCCGTCACCGAGCTGCCCGACGGGCTCGGGCTCAGCGCACGGGTCCCGGAGGACGCGCCGGACTCCCCGGCCCGGGCGCTCGTCGCCCTGCACTCCGCAGGTCTCGACGTGCCCGAGTTCAGCCTCGGCCAGCCGAGCCTCGACGAGGTCTTCCTCGCGCTCACCGGAAGCCCGGCCGAGGAGCAGACCGAGCCCTCACCCGCGGAGAGGACGTCATGAGATCCCTCGACATCGGCGCGAACACCGCGCTGCGCGACGCCGTCGCGGTCACCGACCCGCCCGAGCGCGCCTCCGCGCCGGTCACCACGCTCGTCTTCGCCCACCGGGCGCTGCTCAAGATCAAGCACGTGCCCGAGCAGCTGTTCGACGTCACGCTCTCCCCGGTGATCTTCACCCTGATGTTCACCTACCTGTTCGGCGGGGCCATCGCGGGTGACACGCGCACCTACCTGCAGTTCCTGCTGCCCGGGATCATGGTCCAGACGGTGCTCATCGTCAGCGTCTACACGGGCTTCACCCTGAACAACGACATCACCAAGGGCGTCTTCGACCGGTTCCGCTCGCTGCCGATCTGGCGCCCGGCACCGATCGTCGGCGCGCTGCTCGGGGACACCGTGCGCTACACGATCGCCTCGTGCGTCACGCTCGCGCTCGGGCTGGTCCTCGGCTTCCGGCCCGACGGCGGGGTCACCGGGGTGGTCCTCGGGCTGCTGCTCCTGCTCGTCTTCGCGTTCTCCCTCAGCTGGGTGTTCACCATCCTCGGCCTGGTCATGCGCAGCCCGAACGCCGTCATGGGCGTGTCGATGCTCGTCATCATGCCGCTGACGTTCGCCTCGAACATCTTCGTCGACCCGCGGACGATGCCCTCGGGCCTCCAGGCGGTCGTCGACGTCAACCCGGTGAGCCACCTCGTCACCGCCGTGCGCGGGCTCATGGCGGGCGCCACGACGTTCTCCAGCGTCGCCTGGGTGCTCGTCGCCTCAGCCGCCCTCACCGCGGTCTTCGCCCCCATCACCATGCACCTCTACCGCACCCGCGACTGAGGTCGCGCCCTCCCGCCCCCCTGCCCTTGCCCCCACCCCCCCTGCGCCGACAGCCGACTTCCGCACGACAGCCGACTTCCGCACGACCTGGGCGGGGTCAGCCGCCGGAGATGGAGAGCTCGGCCTCGGTGAGCAGGGCCCGGAGGCGCTCGTCGACGTCCTGGCTGTCGAGCCACGCCTCGGGCAGGTGCGGGGTGCGCGGCGAGCCCGCCCGTCCCCGCGGTCCCTCGGCGCCCTCGCCCGGGTAGGGCTGGGTGAGGTCGAGGGTCGCGAGGCGCTCGTCGAGCTCGGCGAGGGTGCTCACCAGCCCGAGCGACCGACGCGCCTCGCTGCCGACGACGTAGCCCTTGAGGTACCACGCCATGTGCTTGCGCAGCTCGCGCAGCGCCTTGTTCTCGTTGTCGAAGTACTCGACCATGAGCTCGGCGTGGCGGCGGACCGTCGCGGCGACCTCCGCCAGCCCCGGCCGCACCCGCAGCGGCGAGCCGGCGAACCCGGCGACGAGGTCGGTGAACAGCCACGGCCGCCCCTGGCACCCGCGGCCGACGACGACGCCGTCGCACCCGGTCTGCTCGACCATCGCGATCGCGTCCTCGGCGGACCAGATGTCCCCGTTGCCGAGCACCGGGACGCTGCGGACGGTCTCCTTGAGCCGCGCGACGGTCTCCCACCGCGCCTGGCCCGAGTAGTGCTGGGCGGCGGTGCGGGCGTGGAGGGCGACGGCGGCCACGCCGGCCCGCTCGGCGATCCGTCCGGCGTCGAGGTAGGTGAGGTGGTCGTCGTCGATGCCCATGCGCATCTTCACGGTGACCGGGACCTCGCGGGCGCGGCCGCGCGAGCCGCGCCGAGCGGCATCGACGGCGCCGGTCACGATCGCCTGGAACAGGTCGCGCTTCCACGGCAGGGCGGCGCCGCCGCCCTTGCGGGTGACCTTGGGGACGGGGCACCCGAAGTTGAGGTCGACGTGGTCGGCGCGGTCCTCCTCGACGAGGATCCGCACCGCCGCCGACACCGTCGCCGGGTCGACGCCGTAGAGCTGGACGGAGCGGACCGGCTCGAGCGGGTCGGGCTCGACCATCCGCATCGTCTCCTCGTTGCGCTCGACGAGCGCGCGCGAGGTGACCATCTCGGTGACGTAGAGGCCCGCGGGGGCGTGCTCTCCGGGCCGGGCCGTGGCGCGCGTGGCGTCGTCGAGCGCGGCGAGTCCCGCCTCCCGGCACAGCCGCCGGAACGGGGGGTTGGTGACGCCGGCCATCGGGGCCAGCACCACCGGGCTGCCCGCCGTGACCGATCCGATCCGCAGCGCACTCACCCGGACATTCTCCCCGACGTCCGCGACCCCGTCATCGTGGCCGCCGTCACGGGTCCGCCGCCGGCGTGCTCCGAGCCGCGACGACGAGCCGCGTCAGCGCTCGGCCGGGGCGCCGCGGCCTGCGGTCGTGACGACGAGCGCGGCACCGATCGCCGTCGTCGCCGGGATGGCGAGCACGAGACCGATCGAGGACACGAGCGTGCGCACGACCTCCTCGGCGATCTCCCCCGCCATGAGCGTGTCGACGACGCCGCGGTCGTAGGAGGCTGCCATGAGCAGCACCGGCAGGGCCGTGCCGACGTAGGCGAAGGCGAGGGTGTAGACCGTCGAGGCGATGTGGTCGCGCCCGATGCGCATGCCCCCGAGCCACAGCCGCCGGCGCGGCATCGTCGGGTCCGCGGCGTGCAGCTCCCACACGGCCGAGGCCTGCGTGATCGTCACGTCGTTGAGCGCCCCGAGGCCGGCGATGACGATCCCGCACAGGAGCAGGTCCTGCAGCCGCAGCCCGGGGAAGGTGCCGGAGAGCATGAGCGAGGTGTCCGAGGTCGTCCCGGTGAGGTTCGCCGCGCGCGTCCCCCACATGGCCAGCGCCGTCGCGATCGCCAGGCCGATGAAGGTGCCGACGAGCGCCGTCGTCGTCCGGATCGACACACCGTGGGCGAGGTAGACGGAGAAGAACATCATCGCGCTGCCTCCGACGAGGGCGACGGCCAGGGGCGGCGCGCCCGTCATGAGGGCGGGCAGGACGAAGACGACGACGACGGCGAGCGAGGCGCCCAGCCCGGCCATCGCGGCCAGCCCGCGCCACCGGGCCACGGCGAGGACGACGACGGCGTAGAGGACCGCGAGCCACGCCACCGGGACGGTGCGCTCGAAGTCCCAGAACACGTAGGGGACGCCCGAGCCGAGGGCGGTCGGGCTGAAGAGCAGCCGCACCCGGTCCCCGACGTCGGCCCCGTTGTCGAGCACCTCGGGCGGCACCTGGACGGGGATGACCTGGCCCTCCCCGACGCCGGTGAGCAGCTCGGCGCGCACCTCCGCGCCCTGCTCACCGGTGACCTCGACGACCTCGGCGGTCTCGATCGACATGCCGTCGCCGAGGAGCGGCACCGAGCCGACCGGGCTCTCCCCGCTCGGCCACAGCCACACGAGGCCGGCGACCGTGGCGAGCAGGAGGGGCACGACGATCGCGGCGAGCACGAGGCGCACCCGGCGCGCCTGGTCCGGCGGCAGCGGGGTGGGCGTCTCGTCGAGCACGTGGACGTGGGCGTGGCTCATCGCCCCGAACCTAACGCGACGCCCGTCGTCCCGGCCGCCACGACACGGTCACGCCCCCGTCGGCCGCCGGTGTGGGGGCGCGGCCGGGTCCTCCGTCCGGCCGGGTCCAGGTAGGTTGGTCCGGTGCTCGCGCCAGCCAGGCGCGGGTCTGACCAGCTCGCACCCGCCAGGTGCGGACGCACACAGACTGGAGTGATTGACGTGGCCGCTGCGCCTTCCCGACTTGATTCGGTCATCAACCTCGCCAAGCGGCGCGGTTTCGTCTTCCCGAGTGGGGAGATCTACGGCGGCACCCGCTCCGCGTGGGACTACGGGCCCCTCGGCGTCGAGCTCAAGGAGAACATCAAGCGCCAGTGGTGGCGCACCATGGTCCAGGCCCGCGAGGACGTCGTCGGCCTCGACTCCTCGATCATCCTGCCCCGCCAGGTGTGGGTCGCCTCGGGCCACGTCGGCGTCTTCACCGACCCGCTCACCGAGTGCCTCTCCTGCCACAAGCGCTTCCGCGCCGACCACATGGAGGAGGAGTTCGAGGAGAAGAAGGGCCGCGCCCCCGAGGGCCTGTCGGAGATCTCCTGCCCCAACTGCGGCACCCGCGGCCAGTGGACCGAGCCGCGCGACTTCAACATGATGCTCAAGACCTACCTCGGCCCCGTCGAGGACGAGTCCGGCCTGCACTACCTGCGGCCCGAGACCGCCCAGGGCATCTTCGTCAACTTCGGCCACGTGATGACCGCCGCGCGCCGCAAGCCGCCGTTCGGCATCGCCCAGATCGGCAAGTCGTTCCGCAACGAGATCACCCCCGGCAACTTCATCTTCCGCACCCGCGAGTTCGAGCAGATGGAGATGGAGTTCTTCGTCGAGCCCGGGACGGACAAGGAGTGGCACCAGTACTGGATCGACGCGCGCACCGACTGGTACGTCGACCTCGGGATCAGCCGCGAGAACCTGCGCCACTACGAGCACCCGCAGGAGAAGCTGTCCCACTACTCCACCCGCACGGTGGACATCGAGTACCGCTTCGGCTTCGCCGGCAGCGAGTTCGGTGAGCTCGAGGGCATCGCCAACCGCACCGACTTCGACCTCAAGACCCACAGCGAGCACTCCGGTCAGGACCTGTCCTACTTCGACCAGGCGAAGAACGAGCGCTGGGTGCCCTACGTCATCGAGCCCGCGGCGGGCCTCACCCGCTCGCTCATGGCCTTCCTCGTCGAGGCGTACACCGAGGACGAGGCCCCCAACACCAAGGGCGGCGTCGACAAGCGCACCGTGCTCAAGCTCGACCCGCGCCTCGCGCCGGTCAAGGCGGCCGTCCTGCCGCTGTCGCGCAACGAGCAGCTCTCCCCGGTGGCCCGGGACCTCGCCGCCGAGCTGCGCACGTACTGGAACGTCGAGTTCGACGACGCGGGGGCCGTCGGCCGCCGGTACCGCCGTCAGGACGAGATCGGCACGCCGTTCTGCGTGACGGTCGACTTCGACACCCTCGAGGACCAGGCCGTCACCGTGCGCGACCGCGACACGATGTCCCAGGAGCGCGTGGGCCTCACCCAGCTCCGCGCCTACCTCGCCGAGCGTCTCGTCGGCGCCTGACCCCACCCCGCCGAGAGCTGGATCGTGCGCGCGCGATCCAGCTCTCGGCGCGTGAGGGGTGGGGACCGGGCACGGCGGGCGCCGTACGCCGGGAGCCCCACGCCGGTTTGACAACGGTTCTCATCCTTATTGAGAATGAGTCTCATGCTCTTGCGCCGTGTCGTGCCCGCCTCCCTCGTCGCCGTCCTCGCCCTCGGCGGGTGCGCGGCCTTCCAGTCCGGCGACGCCGCGACAGCGACCAGCAGCACCCCAGAGGCGTCCGACGACGCGCGCACGACCGTCCTCGCGAGCTTCTACCCGCTGCTGTACCTCGCCTCCGAGATCGGCGGTGACCGGGTGGAGGTCGAGTCCCTCACCCCGCCCGGCGTCGACCCCCACACCGTCGAGCTCTCCCCGCGCACCGTCACCGACATCGAGGGCGCCGACCTCGTCGCCTACCTCTCCGGCTTCCAGCCCGCCGTCGACGAGGCCGTCGCGGTCACCGGCGCCACCGCCTTCGACGCCGGTGAGCACACCCGGCTCCTCACCACCGGCGAGACCGGCCACGACCACGACCACGAGGGCCACGCCGACCACGACCACAGCGGGGAGTTCCTCGACCCCCACTTCTGGCTCGACCCGGCCCGCCTGGCCGAGGTCGCCGCGGCCCTGGCCGAGGAGCTCACCGCCGTCGACCCCGACGGGGCTGCCACCTACGAGGCGAACGCCGAGCGGGTCGTCGCCGAGCTCACCGACCTCGACGCGGAGATCGACGCCGGCCTGGCCCGGTGCGCCCAGGACACGATCGTCGTCACGCACGAGGCCTACGGCTACCTCACCTCCGAGCACGGGATCCGCCAGGAGGGCCTGTCCGGCATCGACCCCGAGGCCGAGCCCTCCCCCGCCCGGCTCGCCGAGGTCGCCGACGTCGTCGACGAGCACGGCGTGGACACCGTCTTCGTCGAGTCGCTCGTCAGCCCGGCCGTGAGCGAGGCACTCGCCTCGGACCTCGGGCTGCGCACCGAGGTGCTCGACCCGCTGGAGAACCAGCAGGACCCCGACCTCGACTACCCCGCCGTCATGCGCGCCAACCTCGCCGCGCTCCAGGACGCCCTCGGCTGCGAGGCCCCGTGAGCGCGACCGCGCGCGAGCGTGAGGACGTGGGAGCATACCGACCCATGGCCCCACCGGTTCACGTCCGCGACCTGCGCGTGACGCTGGGCGGCGCCCCCATCCTCCAGGGCATCGACCTCGACGTCCACGACGGCGAGTTCGTCGCCCTCCTCGGCGCCAACGGCTCGGGCAAGTCGACCCTCGTCAAGGCGCTGCTCAGCGTCGTGCCCGTGACGTCGGGGACGGTCGAGCTCTACGGCGTCGACGTGCGCGACGCCCGCCACGTGCCGTGGCGCCGGATCGGGTACGTGCCCCAGCGGGCCGGCGCAGCCTCCGGCACGCCCGCGACGGCGCTGGAGGTCGTCGGCTCCGGGCTGCTCGACAACCGCCGCCTGCGCCCGCCGCGCCACTGGCGTGAGCGCGCGCTCGAGGCGCTCGACGAGGTCGGTCTCGCCGACCGCGCGAAGGAGACGGTGAGCGTCTTCTCCGGCGGCCAGCAGCAGCGCGTGCTCATCGCCCGCGCGCTCGTGCGCCGCCCCGACCTCCTCGTCCTGGACGAGCCGCTCGCCGGGATCGACCGCGACTCCCAGGACGCGCTGGCCGCCACGCTCACCGGGCTGCGCGACCGGGGCACCGGGGTGCTCGTCGTGCTCCACGAGCTCGGCTCCCTCGGCGGGCTGCTCGAGCGCGCCGTCGTCCTGCGCCACGGCCGGGTCGTCCACGACGGTCCTCCCCCGCCCGCGGCCCCCGGGCACCGCGGCCCTGACCACGAGCACCTGCACCCCTTCGAGGAACCGGCCGCGAACCCCCGCGGCCCCGAGCTGCGGCTGGACCTGTCATGACCCTGCTCGCCGACATGCTCGCCAGCCCGCTCATGCAACGGGCCCTCATCGCCGCCGTCCTCGTCGGCCTCGTCGCCCCCGTCATGGGCACCTACCTCGTCCAGCGGCGCCTGGCTCTGCTCGGCGACGGGATCGGCCACATGGCCCTCACCGGCGTCGCGGTCGGGTGGCTCGTCGGCGGCGCGATGAGCCTCACCCCGCACGACGTGCTCGCCGTCCCGGGCGCCGTCGTCGCCTCGATCGTCGGCGCGGTGCTCATCGAGGTCGTCCGCGAGCGCGGGCGCACGAGCGGCGACCTCGCCCTCGCCATGCTCTTCTACGGCGGCATCGCCGGCGGCGTCCTGCTCATCGGCATCGCCGGCGGGACGACGGCGAACCTCAACGGCTACCTCTTCGGGTCCATCGCCACCGTGAGCCTCACCGACCTGTGGCTGACGATCGCCCTCGCGGTGGCGATCCTCGCCGTCGGGATCGGGCTGCGCCCGGCGCTGTTCACCCTGTCGCACGACGAGGAGTTCGCCCGGGCGAGCGGGGTGCCGGTGCGGCTGCTCAACGTCGTCGTCGCCGTCCTCGCCGCGCTCACCGTGTCGGTGGCGATGCGGGTGGTCGGCGTCCTCCTCGTCTCCGCGCTCATGATCGTCCCGGTCGCCACCTCCCAGCTCGTCACCCGCTCGTTCCGGGCCACGATGACGCTGGCGATGGTCATCGGCGTGAGCGTGAGCGTCTCCGGGCTCACCCTCACCTACGCCTACCCGCTCTCCCCCGGGGCGACCATCGTCATGCTGGCGATCGCGGTGTTCGGCGTAGTATCGCTCGTGCGTCCGCTGCTCGGGCGACGCCGCCCTCCGGCCGACCCGCACCCGGACGTCCAGGACGACGTCGAGCTCCACGAGGCAGCATGAGACCCCGGATCACGCGCCAGCGCGCTGCCGTCAGCGCGCTGCTCGAGCGCACCGAGGACTTCCGCAGCGCCCAGCAGCTGCACGAGTCGCTGCGGGAGTCCGGCGACACCATCGGCCTGGCGACGGTCTACCGCACCTTGCAGGCCCTGGCCGACTCCGGTGAGGTCGACGTCCTGCGCGCCGACGACGGCGAGACCCTCTACCGCCGCTGCGAGAGCGCCAAGCACCACCACCACCTCGTGTGCCGCCGCTGCGGGACGACCGTGGAGATCAGCGGTGCCGGGGTGGAGTCGTGGGCCGAGGAGATGGCCGCTCTCCACGGGTTCACCGCCGTCGAGCACACCCTCGACCTGTTCGGGCTGTGCGCCGAGTGCACCCGCGACGACGACCGTGCCTGAGTTCCTCAGCGGCTGGCCCTTCTGGCTGGTCTTCGGCTTCCTGTTCCTCGGCGCGATGCTGCGCGGCCAGGGCATCTACTGGCTCGGTCGCCTCGCCACCGACCAGGCGCTGCGCCGTACCCACCCCGAGGGCGGCTGGCGGCTGCGTGCCCACCGCGCGCTCAGCGGCGACGGCGCCCAGCGCGGCGTCGCGGCCGTCCGCACGTGGGGGCTGGTCATCGTGCCGCTGGCCTACCTCACCGTCGGGTTCCAGAGCATGGTCATGCTCGGCGCGGGCATCCTGCGCATCGGCTGGCCGCGCTTCACCCTCGCGCAGGTGCCCGGCTCCCTCGCGTGGGCGGGGATCTACTCGACGATCGGCTTCGCCGTGTGGAGCGCGGCGATCGCCGCCGCGGCCGGCTCGCCCGCCGGGATCGCGGCGCTCGTCGCGCTCGTCGCGGGCATCGTCCTCCTCCTCGTCCTGCGCCGCCGTCGCGCGCGCCGGGTCGCGGAGGAGCTCCTCCCCTAGGGCTGGGCCGCGGCGTCGACGGCGCCACCGTACCGCCGGTCGCGCGAGGCGTAGATCTCGACGGCGCGCCACAGGCTGCGGCGGTCGACGTCGGGCCAGTGCTCCTCGAGGAAGACGAGCTCGGCGTAGGCGGACTGCCAGAGCATGAAGTTGGAGATCCGCTGCTCGCCGGACGTGCGCACGAAGAGGTCGACGTCGGGCAGGTCCGGCTCGTCCAGGTGCCGGGCGATGGTCCGCTCGGTGACCTTCTCCGGGTCCAGCCGCCCGGCGGCGACCTCGCGGGCGACCGCCCGCGCGGCGTCGGCGATCTCGGCGCGCCCGCCGTAGTTCACGCACATCGTCAGCGTGCACACGTCGTTGCCGGCGGTGAGCCGCTCGGCCTCCTCGAGCTCGTCGATGACCGACTTCCACAGCCGCGGCCGGCGCCCGGCCCACCGCACCCGCACGCCCCACTCGTTCATGACGTCGCGGCGCCGGCGCAGCACGTCGCGGTTGAAGCCCATGAGGAAGCGGACCTCCTCGGGCGAGCGCTTCCAGTTCTCGGTGGAGAACGCGTAGGCGGACACGTGGGTCACGCCGATCTCGATGGCCCCGGCGACGACGTCGAGGAGGGCCGCCTCGCCCGCCTTGTGGCCCTCGACGCGCGGCAGGCCACGGGCGTTGGCCCACCGCCCGTTGCCGTCCATGACGATGGCGACGTGCCGGGGCACGAACCGCCGGTCGATGCGCGGCGGGCGGGCACCGGAGGGGTGCGGCGGGGGCGGGACCGGACTCACACGCGCTCCACGTGACGAAGGGACCTCAGCTGGCGCTCGAGGTGGTACTGGAGGTGGGCGGCGACCAGCCCGGAGGCCTCGTCGCGCTCCCGCCGGCCGGAGGCCTCCGCGGCCGCCCAGTCCCCGGACAGGAGCGCGCCGAGCAGCTCGAGGGTCTGGCGGGCGGGCGCGGAGGAGCCCGGCGGGCGGCACCGCTCGCACACCGCCCCGCCCTGCACGACGTGGAAGGCCTGGTGGGGCCCGGGGCGCCCGCACTGGGCGCAGTCACCGAAGCTCGGTGCCCAGCCGGCGACGGCCAGCGAGCGCAGGAGGTAGGAGTCCAGGACGAGGCTCGCGGGGTGGCGGCGCGTCGCGAGGGCGTGCAGCGCACCGACGAGGAGGAGGTACTGCTGGGGCACCGGCTCCTCCTCGACCTCGGTGAGCCGCTCGGCGGTCTCGACCATCGCCGTCGCCGTCGTGTAGAGCGCGTAGTCCGCGCAGATGGCCCGCCCGTAGGGGGCCTGGGACTCCACCTGGGTGATGATGTCGAGGCTGCGGCCGACGTGGAGCTGGACGTCGACGAGGGAGAACGGCTCGAGCCGCGCGCCGAACTTCGAGCTCGTCCGGCGCACGCCCTTGGCGACCGCCCGCACGCGCCCGTAGCGGCGCGTGAGCAGGGTGATGATGCGGTCCGCCTCCCCGAGCTTGTGGGTGCGCAGCACCACGGCCTCGTCCCGGTAGAGCTTCACCGCCCCATTGTCGCCCACCGCGCCCTCTGCGCGCCCGGTCCCGCCCCGCGGCCGCCGCGTGTCGTGGTCCGCGCGGGCCTTCCACCGCCCGACGGCGCTGGGGTACCGTCGTGGGAGCAGTCGCCTCGTGGGGGGAGGTGGGGCACGGTGGACGCCGCAGTCGTCTACGAGTCGTCCTGGGGGAACACCCGGGCGGTCGCGCAGGCCGTCGCGCAGGGCCTGCGGGAGCGCCTCGACGTCGAGGTGCTCGAGGTCGGTACCGCACCCCCGCCGCACGAGCTCACGGTCGACGTGCTCGTCGTCGGCGGTCCCACCCACGCCTTCGGCATGAGCCGGCCCGCCACCCGCGAGGACGCCGAGCACCGCGGCGGGCAGCACGTGGGCACCGGGATCCGCGAGTGGCTCGCGTCCTCCGAGCCCCTGGACCTGAGGGGCGCCGCCTTCGACACCCACCTGCGCCACCCCGACCTGCCCGGCCACGCGAGCCGGAAGGCGGCCAAGGCGCTGCACCGGCTCGGGGCGGACCTCCTCACCCAGCCGGAGAGCTTCTGGGTCGAGGGCACCGAGGGGCCGCTGCTGCCCGGCGAGCTCGACCGTGCCCGTGCGTGGGGCACCGAGCTCGCCGCACTCGCGTCCAGCCCGGACGACCCGACCAAGGAGGAACCATGACCGAGATCTCGCTCATCGACGTCGAGGAGCGCCCGACCGTCGCCCTGCGGCGCCAGGTCCGGACCGACGCGCTGGCCGAATTCTTCGCCGGCGTCTTCGACGAGGTGTCCGCCGAGGTGGAGCGCGCCGGCATCCAGATCGGTGGCG
The DNA here is from genome assembly GCF_006349365.1 of Georgenia wutianyii. Classification (NCBI taxonomy): domain Bacteria; kingdom Bacillati; phylum Actinomycetota; class Actinomycetes; order Allobogoriellales; family Allobogoriellaceae; genus Georgenia; species Georgenia wutianyii. Next base: position 1,279,042 of record NZ_CP040899.1, on the reverse strand, counting down.
CGCCGTTCGCCCGGTACCGCGGGGTCCCCGGGGACGTGGCCGACATCGAGGCCGGCTTCCCCCTCACCGCCCCGTGGCCCGGCGGCGCGGACGGTGAGCTCCTCGCCGGAACCCTCCCGACGGCGCGGGCGGTCGAGGCGGTGCACCAGGGCAGCTACGACACCCTGCGCGAGACCTACCAGGCGCTGGAGGCGTTCGTCGCCGAGCACAAGCTGCAGCTGCAGGAGGAGTGGTGGGAGATCTACGAATCCGGCCCGTCCTCCGACCAGGACCCCGGGACCTGGCGCACCCGCATCGTGTGGCCGATCGAGTACCCGCAGGTGACGAGCGACTGACCGCTCCGGTCGGGGCCCGCCCGCGGACGGGCCCCGACCGGGTCAGCGCACGGCGCGGTTGACGGCCGAGACGATGGCCATGAAGGACGCCGTCGTGATCGACGGGTCGATGCCCACGCCCCACAGCACCTGACCGTCGACCTCGCACTCGACGTAGGCGGCGGCGGTGGCGTCCCCACCGGTCGACAGGGCGTGCTCGGCGTAGTCGAGCACGCCGACCCGGACGCCGAGCTCGGCGAAGACGTTGGTGAAGGCGTCGACCGGGCCGGTGCCGGTGGCCGTGAGCGTGCGCTCCTCGCCGCGGTCGACGAGCGTGAGGGACAGCGTGGCCCGCTCCCCCTCCCCGCCGGAGGTGAGGGTGGTGCCGCGCAGCGCGAACCGGCCCCACGGCGCCAGCCCGGACCCGGGCGGGGCGGGCAGGTACTCGTCGCAGAAGATGTCCCACAGCCGCTCGGCGCTGATCTCCCCGCCGTAGGCGTCGGTGACCTTCTGGACGACGCCGGAGAACTCGATCTGCAGGCGGCGCGGCAGGTCCAGGGCGCGGGTGCTCGACAGCAGGTAGGCGACCCCGCCCTTGCCCGACTGGGAGTTGACGCGGACGACCGCCTCGTAGTTGCGGCCGACGTCGACCGGGTCGACCGGCAGGTAGGGCACGTCCCACGGGACGGCCTCGCGCTTCCCGCCGGCCTTCGCCACGCGCTCCTGGCGCGCCGTGAGCCCCTTCTTGATGGCGTCCTGGTGGGAGCCGGAGAAGGCGGTGTAGACGAGGTCGCCACCGTAGGGGTGGCGGGGGTGGACGTCCATCTGGGTGCACTGCTCGACCGTGCGGCGGATGCCGTCGATGTCCGAGAAGTCGATCTGCGGGTCGATGCCCTGGCTGAAGAGGTTCATCCCCAGGGTGACGAGGTCGACGTTTCCGGTGCGCTCGCCCTGGCCGAACAGGCAGCCCTCGACGCGGTCCGCGCCGGCCATGACGGCCAGCTCCGCGGAGGCGACGGCGGTGCCGCGGTCGTTGTGCGGGTGGACCGACAGCGCGATGAACTCTCGCCGCGAGAGGTTGCGGCTCATCCACTCGATCTGGTCGGCGTACACGTTCGGGGTGGCGCGCTCGACCGTCGCCGGGAGGTTGAGGACGATCTCGCGCGAGGCGTCGGGCTGCCACACGTCCATGACCGCCTCGCACACCTCGAGGGCGTACTCGATCTCGGTGTCGATGAAGATCTCGGGCGAGTACTCGTAGGAGAAGATCGTCTGCGGGTCGAGCACCTTCTCCGCGTAGGCCATGACCTCGCGCGTGCCGGCGACGGCGAGCTCCTTCGTCGCCTCGCGGTCGTTGCGGAAGACGATGTCGCGGAACACCGGCGCGGTCGCGTTGTACAGGTGCACCGTGGCCCGGTGGGCGCCGACGAGGGAGTCGACCGTGCGCTGGATGAGCTCGGTGCGCGCCTGGGTGAGGACGGAGATCGTCACGTCCTCGGGGATCGCCTCGTCCTCGATGATCGAGCGCACGAAGTCGAAGTCGGTCTGGCTCGCCGCCGGGAACCCGACCTCGATCTCCTTGTAGCCCATGCGGACGATGAGGTCGAACATGCGCCGCTTGCGGGCGGGGTCCATCGGCTCGATGAGCGCCTGGTTGCCGTCACGCAGGTCGGTGGAGAGCCACCGCGGGGCCTGGGTGATGCGGCGGGAGGGCCACTGCCGGTCCGGCAGGTCGATGCCGTTGACCTCGTGGAAGGGGCGGTACTTGCCGATCGGCATCCGCGAGGGGTGCTGCTGGTTGCTGGGCTTGCGGGTCTTCATCGTCGTCCACTTCGCTCGTCGGGCGCGCCGGGCGAGAGGGACACCGCGACGAGGGGCCGGCCGCTAGTGGGCCTCGCCGCGGCAGCGAAGGAGAAGGCTCCGTGCGTGCACCCGGCAGACTCTAGCGCACCGCCCGGGGCGGGTGGCCGAGCCGTCCGACGCGCGTCCCCTCACCTGCCCGCGACCTGGATGACGAACGCGCCCAGGTTGAGCTCGTCGCCCTCGCCGAGCTCCGCCCGCACCCCGGGGACGAGACGCTCGAGTTCGCCGTCCCGGCGGCGCACGACGGTGCCGTTGGTCGAGCCGAGGTCCGTCGCCGCCACCGCGCCGTCCGTGACGTCGAGCGCGACGTGGGTGCGCGAGACCGACTCGTCGTCCAGCGTGAGGACGTGGTCCGCCGAACCGCGCGGGGCGCGTCCCAGCAGGGTGCGTCCGGCGGGCGCCCACCCGCCCCAGGGCAGGAGCGCTCCCAGGCGGGTCGGCGCCGCGGCCTCGGGCGACGGGGCAACCGGCACGGCAACCGGCACGGCAACGGGCACCTCGGACGACGCGTCCCGCTCGGCGGGCTCCTCGCCCGAGCCGCCGGCGGCCCTCAGCCGGACCCCGCCCGCGATGCTCCCGGCGAGCAGGACGGCGTCCTGCAGCGCCGCGCCGTGGGTGGCGGCGGCGGTGACGGTGACGAGCGCCTCCTCCGCGGGGAAGAGGAGGGAGACCTCGGCGAGCAGGTGCTCGACGGGCGGGGAGTCCGCGGCGAAGGTGCCGGTCCCGGCGACCTCGTGCTCGACGGTGCGGACCGTCGCGACGCCGTCCACCGTGCCGTAGCGCACCTGGTGGACCCCGGCCTCCTGCCCGTACCGTCCGCGCAGGGCGCGGGCGAGGGAGGCGGCCTGTGACATCGGCGCGCCGGGCACGTGCGGCGCGAGGCGCCCGACCTGGACGCTGAGCTGGATCACGAACACGGCGGGGACCTCGGCGAGCGCCCGCAGCCGGGCGAGCTCCTCCGGGCTGTCGCCGGCCTCGCCGTCGACCACCCCCTCGACCGGCGTCCCGGCTGCCGCCGGGGTCATGAGCATGAGGAAGCCGCTCCACAGCACCGGACGGCCGACGAGGAGCTCGCGGGCCTGGCGGAACTGGGCCTCGGCGGCCGCGCCGTGCTCCGCCACGGGTGTGCCGGCGAACGCGCGGGCGAACTGCCGGCGGAACGCGGCTGCGGCGACGTCGGCGTCCTGGTGGAGCCCGAAGTCACCGACGTCGGCGGGCGCGGTGAGGAGGACCTCCCACTCCCCCGCCCTCGTCGTCAGGTCCACGAGCCGGCCCGCTCGTGGGGCGGCGGCGGGACGGGCTGGGACCGTCCCGCCGGGGAGACCGGGATCTCCCCGCGTGCCGCGCGGGCGTCCACCTCGCGGCTGAGCGCGTCGAGGCGCCGGCGGACGTCGGCGGCCCGGCCGAACTGCCGGCGCAGGCGCCACACGACGAGGCCGGTGACGAGCAGACCCGCGGCCACCGCGGTCCACGCCATCGGGTCGATCGTCAGGCCGAACAGCCCGAACGCGAGGATGCACAGCCCCGCCGCGAGCGCCGCCCACGTGAGGTAGAGGCGCATGGCGACGACGCCGGCGAGGTTGTCGTGGAGCAGCGGGCGCGCGGCGTCGCGGAACTCGGCCACCGACGTGAGCGGCAGCGCCTCGACGTCCAGGACCTGCGGACGGACCCTCACTTGACCAGCGCCCCGTCCCGGTCCTCGAGGTAGGCCGCGTTGGGCGGCAGGTCCCACGGGTTGGTCGACTCGTGCCCGGCGAACCCCACGGAGACGGAACCGGCGGCCCCGTCCGGCTGGTTGCTCTGGTAGATCGAGTACCCGGTGAGCGCCCACTCCGCCTGCGTGCCCTTGTAGCGGACGAGCTGCCACACGAGCTCGGAGTCGTGCATCTCGCGGGCGGTGAACATCGTGGGCACGTACTCGTAGCTGCCCGAGCGGGTGCTCACGCGGACGAGCTGGTCGGCGCGACCGGAGTCGCGGTAGATCTTCATGATCCGGGCACCGGCGGCCGTGACGCCCTTGCCGATGCCGATGGTGACGAGCCCGAGCCCGACGGTCCCCCAGTCACCCTGCCCCCCGCTGGCCAGCACGACGTCGCCGGCCGTGGCGATCGTGCCGGTGATCGCGGCACCGCCGAAGAGGAAGGGCACGGCGGGCCACGCGGGCGGGATGGCGAGGCAGATGACCCCGACGACGGTGAGCACGGCCGAGGCGATGCCGCCCCAGTTGCTCAGCCAGTCCGCCACCGGCGCGATCGCGCGGGCGACGTCCCCGATCCAGGAGTCCTCGATCCAGTCGGCGACGTCGCCGAGCCGGTCCCAGAAGGAACGGTCCCACGAGCGGTCGCCGGCGCCGTTGATGATGTCGCCGTAGTGCTCGGCCCGCTCGCGGTACTCGTCCTCGAGGTTCTTCACGGCCGCCTGGGCGTCACCCAGGAGGTTCGAGGCGGCGAGCTGGTCGTCCTGCAGGCCGAGCAGCTCGTCGCGGTTGTCGCCGGTGTCCTCCCAGCCCTCCAGGGCCCCGGCGGCGGTGGAGACCGCCTGCTGGGCCTCGCTCAGCTGGGTGTCGAGCTCGAGGCTGCGGGACTGGAAGGACTCGAGGTCGTCGGCCCAGCCGTCGAGCGCGCCGTGGACGGACTCCAGGGCACCCCTGAACTCCTCGAGCTTGGGCGGGAACTCGACCATCGACTCCTGGAAGGCCAGGCGGCTCTCCCCGACCCATCCGCCGTAGTCGATGTCGCTGCGCGCACCCTGGAGGAAGGCGGAGAGGTCCTCGATCTTCCAGGCGAACTCCCGGATCTGGCCGGCGAGCGCACGGGTGCCCTCCGGCGAGCCGGGGCACGGGTCGTAGCCGATGGTCGGGTGGGGCCGCATGGCGGTCGTGACGTAGTTGCCCATCAGCCCCGCCCCTCCTGCGCCCGGTTGACCAGCTGCTCGGCGAGCCGGAAGTCGGCGTCCTCGAAGACGACCAGCACGCCCTGGACGTAGTCCGCGGCGCCGGTGGCCTCCTCGGCGAGCTCGTCGGCGGCGTTGGACCACTGCTCGGCGAACTCGTAGAGCTCGTCGAAGACCGGTGCTGCGCCGACGACGAGGCCGTCGAGCCCCTTGAGCCGGCCGCACAGGTCGCCGAGCTCGGTGCTCAGGCCGCGCAGGTCGGTCATGGTCGTCGTCAGGTAGTCATCGTCGATGACGATGTCGCCCATCGGGTGGGTCCTCTCCTCGGGGGAAGTCGCTGGTCAACGTTCTATCGCAGGGTGCGGCGCGGTGTCGCGGCTTCGGCATGGGGAGGGGTCCCCATCACCTGGGGTCCGAGCGCAGGACGGTGTGCTCGACGTCGGCGGGCTCGCCGACGGTGAGGGTGGTCGAGCCGAGCACGACGACGTCGCCGTCGGTCAGCTCGGCGGGCTCCCCGGCAGTCAGCGGGCGGCTGGTGCCGTCGGGGGCGTGGACGACGGTCCCGTTGGTCGACGCGCGGTCCACGACGACGACGGCGCCGCCCTCCACGTGCACCGTGAGGTGGGTCTTGGAGACCCGCTCGTCGGCGACGGCGAGGAGCGCGTCGGCGTGCTCGCCGGCCTTCGGGGCGGGGGCGCGGCCGACGAGGGTGGTGCCGGGGGCGAGCTCACGGCCGTCGGACAGGCGCACCCGTGGCGTGGTCGTGGCCGCCGGGACCGTCGGCCGCGGGCCGGGTGCGGGCGGGGGCTGCACGGGCGGGCCCGGGACGGTGACATCGGCGGGGGGCACCGTGTCCGCGGGCGGCGGCGCGGGGGACGCCACCGGCGCGGGCGGCGGCGGGGGCACTGCCGGCGACGCGTCCGCGGACGGCGCCGAGGACGCCCAGGCCGGCGGTCCGGCGACGCTGCCGGGTGCCGGGTGCGTGCCGCCGACGACGATCGCGCCGCTGCCGAGCGCGGGGGTGAGCGTCGGCGCGGGCGCGGAGGCGGGCTCGTCGTGGGCGACGTTGTGCATCCTCGCGCGGTGGACCCGGCGCAGGCCGCTCGCCGTGAGCGCCGCGACGAGCAGGCACACGACGGCGGTGAGCACCCGGGCGAGCCAGGCGCCGCGCACGTCGTCGGCGGCGTAGGGGGTGGACGCCTCGGCGTACCCGAGGACGGCCTGGACGACGAGGACGGCGCCGGCGCCGGACAGCAGCACGGCGGCGAGCGTCCGCGGGAGCAGCGGCAGGCGCCACAGCTCCCCGCGGCCGACGGCGCGGTCGGCGGCCACGGCCTCCTCGTGGAGGCGCGCGGTCTCGGGCCCGGGCTTGGCGTCGACCCGCCCGCCGTCGGCGCCGACGGCCGTCGCCAGCGTGAGCCAGCCGGCGGTCGCGCGGGCCAGGGCGGAGCCGGTGGCGACCACGGCGCCGCCGAGGACGGTCGCCAGGACGAGCAGCCCGGTGCCGGCGGCCCGCGTCGTGCCGCCCGCGGCGACGTCCGCGGCGAGCACCGCACCGACGACGCCGAGCGCCCAGGCGAGCGCGCCGAGCGCGAACCGGGCCCACGAGCCGTAGGCGGCGCCCAGCGCGGTCAGCGCCTCCCGGCGGCGGATCATCATCGCGCCGTGGCCGGGCCACGGGCGGTTGCGCGTGTCCGGCCCGAGCCAGGGGCGGGCGGAGGCAGGGGTGAGGAGCATCAGGCGACCTCGAGCGGGCGGCGGGCGGCGGCCGGGCGGACGTAGAGCCGGGTGCGGCCGAGGTGGATGACGGCGGGGGCGTGGACGGTAGTGGCCTGCCACGCGCGGCAGCGCTCGAGCGAGCCGTCCGGGGCCTCGAGCAGCGTCCCGTTGGTGGACGCGCGGTCCACGACCCGCACGGTCCCGCCCTCGACGGTGATCGCCGCGTGGGTCTTGGTGACGGTCTGGTCGCTGAGGACGACGACGTCGTCGACGACGTCGTCGGGTCGGGCCGACGGGCGCCGGCCGACGAGGGTGGTGCCCGCGCGCAGGACCTGTCCGCCCGGGAGCAGGACCTCGACCTCCAGCGCGGTCGGCGCCGGGGTCCGGGCGTCGGCGGGCTCGGCGGCCGGGGCGCGCAGCGCGGACAGGTCGAGGGCGACGGTCGGCGGCCCGTCGACCGTGGGCCGCGGCGCGAACGTCCCCGGCGGCGCCGGCGCCGGCTGCGGGGCGGCGACGGTCGGGCGCCGCCACGCCGCCTCGGCCACCGTCCGCACCCCGGCCATCGTGCCGACGGCGGCGCCGGCCGTGGCGAGGGACAGGACGGCGAGCGCCGCGACGAGCAGCGCGCGGGCGGTGTCCGCGGTCACCAGGGAGGGGCCGGTGGTCAGGCTCGCGCCGGCCGGGGTGCCGGTCTGGGCGAGGACGTAGACGAGGGTGACCGCGAGCGCGACCGCCGTGGCGGCCGCGGCGACGGCGAGCACGGCGCGCCACCGCACGACGCCGAGGAGGAGGGAGGCGTCGGAGTCGGTCGCCCCGGCGGCGGGGACCCGCAGCCACTGGGCGGCGGCGTCGGTGATCCGCCGGCCCGAGCGCAGGACCGCTGCCGCCAGCCACACGGCACCGGCGACGAGCAGGAGGCCGAGGGCCGCGAGCACGCCGGTGTGCAGGGCGGGGGCGTCGTACCAGGGCAGGGCGGCCAGGACCGTCGCTCCCCCGGTGCCGAGCACCCAGGCGAGCAGCCCGAGGAGCGTGCGTCCCGAGGACCGGTAGCCGGCGGCGAGCACGTCGAGCGCCTCACGCCTCAGGTGGGCCAGCCCCGCGTGGTGGCTGTGGTCGGGCACGACCAGGTAGGGCACCGCCGCCCTGGGTACCAGCCGGGCCTCGCGCACCGTTGCAGTCCTCTCGTCGTCAAGCGAACGAACGAACACCGCCGGGCACGGACCGTGTGGCCCGTGCCCGGCGGAGACGTCGTGGGTCAGCCGCGCGCCTGGGCGGCGAGCGCCTCGTCGGTGGCCTGCATCTGGTCAGCCGCACCGGTGAGGTAGTTGCTGAGGTTGGTGAGGTTCTCGATGACCTCGGTGGCGTTCGTCGTGAAGTCCGAGTAGGTCTCGTTGAACGCCCCGGAGGCCTGGTCGGTCACGAAGCCGGAGTTCACGAGGTTCTCGATGTAGGTCTTGAGCTCGCCCAGCTTGATCTGGACCTCGTCCTTGCCTGCCACCAGGTAGGTGGCGGCGCTGCGCATCTCCTCGTAGGTGACGTTGATGTTAGCCACGGAGCTGTCTCCTTCAGGTCGGTACCCCGCCGCCCACCGGCGGGGTCGTACAGGACATTCCTACCGGCACGACGGGTGGGTTGTCGCGCCTTCCTCATGGGGAGATCTCCCCTGGCCCCCGGCACTTTCCACGCGCCGGGGACCCCCGGCTCAGCCGAGGAGAGGCAGCTGGACGCGGCGTACCTTCGCCTTGTCCACGAGCATGCCTCGGCCCACCGGGAACTCCTTGCGCTGGACGCGCGGGAAGGACGTGCGGAAAAGCGTGTCCCCCTCGAGCTGGTCGGGCTGCAGGGCCAGCCCACGGCGTCCGTTGCGGATCTCGGACACGAGCGGCCACGAGGCGCCCCACGTGCTCGTGTCCCCCTCGCCGATGACGAGGTGCTCGTTGCGCTTGACGGCCTTGATGACCTCGACGAGCGGCGCGTCGGCCGGGGTCGTGAGGAAGTCCGCGAGCGACTCGATGACGACGACGGTGCCCACCTGGCCCTCCGGCGGCGGCTCCTTGAGGTCCCCGACGACCGCCTTGGCGAGCTCGGCGACCTCTGCGGGCCCGGTGGCGGCGTGCTCCCACAGGTCCAGGCCGCGCAGCGCCGAGCGCCGGGCTCCGAAATAGAGGAACCGGGCCTCGGGGTGGGCGCGACGGATCGAGGTGACCAGCCAGTGCAGCGCGTTGCTGCGACCGGACTGCGGCGGGCCCGCGAGGAGGAAGGTTCCCAGCGCCTCGATGCCGACCGGCTCGAGGGTGTCGTCGGCGACGCCGACCACCGGGAACCCGCCGAGGTGGGCGGGCATGGCGTCCGCGGGGACGAGCTCGGGCAGACGGCGCACCTCGGGCGCCTCGGGCACGCCGGCGCGGCGCAGCGTCCCGGCGAGCTTCTCGATCGCCCGGACCTGCTCGGCGAGGTTGGTCGAGCCGCCGAGGACGGCCACCTGCATCTCCAGGCCGCCGGCGATCGCCCTCCCGGGCGGGGAGGACTCGTCCAGGACGTCCTTGGGGGCGCCGAGCATGGCGTAGGCGCCGGCGTCGACCTGTCGCATGACGACCTTGCGGTTGAGGCTGCCGGCCACCGAGGACGGGATCGCCCCGTGCCGGTCGGCGGTGACGGCGACGTGGACGCCGGCGCCGCGTCCGTCGACGAGGAGCTGGAGGAAGAGCTGGTAGTAGGCCATCCGCGAGGACACCGACTCCCACTCGCTGCGGAAGGCGGCGTACCCGTCGATGAGCAGGAGGATGCGCGGCTCGTCCGGTCGCCCGGCGATCTCCCGGTACTCCTCGATCGTGCTCGCCCGGGCCTCGGCGTAGCGCGCCGAGCGTTCCTCGACGGTCTCGCGCAGCTGGCGCATGAGCCGCTGGACGCGCTCGGCGTCGTCGCCGTCGATGATCGCCCCGACGTGCGGCAGCGCCTCGAGCGCGGCGAGGCCGCCGGAGGAGAAGTCCAGCCCGTAGACGTGGACCGGCCCTCCCTTGGGGGTGATCCCCGCCGCCGTCGCGAGCGTGCGCAGCGCGGTCGACTTGCCCGAGCCGCTCGCCCCGTAGAAGGCGATGTTGCCGTCGACGTCGGGCCGGTAGTAGGAGGTGACCTGACGCTGGTGGGCCGGGTCGTCCACGACGCCGAGCGGCAGCGCCGAGTCGGTGCGCGGGTGGAGCGCGGACAGGTCCTGGACGTCGGCGAGCGTCGGCAGCCAGGGCTTGCGCGGCTCGGGCACCCGGGCGGTGAGCGCGGCGTCGCGGATCGCGTCGACGACGCGGCGGATGTCGGTGGGGCCCTCGTCGACCGGTCCGGTGGGCTCGGCCTCCGGACGCTCGGGGCGCAGCCAGCGCGTCCCGGTGCCCATCGCGAGCGTCTCGACCTGCACCTGCGGCTTGGGCCGGGAGGTGCTCGAGCGCCCACCGGCGTAGCCGGTCTGGAACATCGTCACCCGCCCGGGCCCGGTGCGGGCCGCGCCGCGGCCCGGCAGCGCCGGGTCGAAGCCCGCGGCGACCGGCAGGCCGAGGACGTCCTTGGAGTCGGACTCGTCGTTCATCCGCAGCGCGACCCGGAGGTTGGTGTTGGCCCGCAGGTTGTCCTTGATGACGCCGGCGGGGCGCTGGGTGGCCAGGACGAGGTGCAGCCCGAGGGAGCGGCCGCGCTGCGCGACGTCGACGACGCCGTCGACGAACTCGGGCACCTCGGTGGCGAGGGCCGCGAACTCGTCGACGATGATGATGAGGCTCGGCGGGCACTCGGGGTCGCCGGTGCGCTCGAGGGCGATGAGGTCCTTGGCGCCCTTGCGGTTGAGCAGGTGCTCGCGGAAGTGGAGCTCGGCGCGCAGCGAGGTGAGCGCCCGGCGCACGAGGTGCGGGGACAGGTCGGTGACGAGGCCGACCGTGTGCGGCAGGTCGACGCAGTCGGCGAAGGCCGAGCCGCCCTTGTAGTCGACGAAGAGGAAGGTCACCCGGTCGGGGCTGTGCGCGGCCGCCATGCCGAGCACCCAGGACTGGAGGAACTCCGACTTGCCGGCACCGGTCGTGCCGCCCACGAGGGCGTGCGGGCCCTGGGTGCGCAGGTCGAGGGTGAACGGCTCGGTCGCCGCCTGGCCGATGAGGGCGCGCAGGTTGGCGTCGTGCCGGCGCCGCTGCGGCGGGCTGCCGTCGCGCGGGACCAGCGAGCCGTTCTCGCGCCAGCGCTCCAGGGTGGCGGCCGGGCCCTCGGCCGTGTCCGGGCCGAGCAGGCTGAGGTAGCTGACCCGCGCGGGCAGGTCGGAGGCGTCGTCGACCGGCGCGCCGGCGTCGACGACGGCGGCCAGGTGCGTGGCCAGCGCGAGCGCCTGGTCCGCGCTCACCGTGTCGCACACGAGGGGCTGGACGGCGCTGCCGGAGCGCACGTGCCCGGCGGTGGCGCCCTCGGTGGACGTCGTCACGGTGAGGAAGGTGCGGCAGACGGCCGGGAGGCGCTCCTGGGCGGAGGCGCACCACACGACGTGGATGCCGACGGCCGGGCCCTCCTCGGCGATCCGGACGAGCCGTCCGCGCTCGATGGGGGCGTCGTCCTCGACGAGCAGGACGACGGTGGGCAGGTGGAGGGTGTTGCTCATCGACGGCGTCCGGCGGCGGGCGTCGAGCAGCCCCTCGATGCGGCCGACGAGCTGGATGACGCCGGCCTGGTTGGAGCCGATGTGCGCCCCCTCGAGCGGGGAGTGCACCGACCCGACGTGCGGCAGCCACTTGGTCCACTCCCAGCGGGCCGCGCTGGCCGCGGACGTCGCGACCGTGAGGACGAGCTCGGCGGGCGAGTGGAGGGTGACGAGCTGGGCGACGACGGCGCGGGCGGCGTCGTCGAGCACGGCACGCGGGCCGGCGAGCCCGAGCGCGCCGCTCTCCCGCAGCTGCACCGTGGCCGGGACGCCGTCGATCTCGCGGAAGTCCGCCCGGATCGCGGAGACCATCTCCCAGTGCTCGGGCAGCGCGTCGTTGCGCTGGGGCAGCTTGACCCGGGTGCGCGAGGGCAGCGTGCCCAGGCCCAGCCGCAGGTCGAGGTAGGCGTCGTGCTCCGGGCGCCGGGTCCACAGCAGCGGCTCGAGCGCGAGCGCCGAGCTCCGCACGTCCTGGACCGCCGGGGACTCCCCGAGGCGGGTGGCCCGCTCCCGGTCCCGCTCGATGGTGAGCTCGCTGCGCATGAGGTCGACGGACTGGCCGAACTGCTCGATCGCGGCACGGTACTCGCGCTTGCCGGTCACCCGCTTGTCGATGTAGTTGCCGACGACCATGAGCGGCATCATCGCCATGAACACCAGGCCGAGGAGCCCGCGCCCGACGAGGAGGAACACCGGGGCCATCATGAGCGGCACGACGAGCATGACGATCGGCAGCTTGACCGGCTTCGGCGGCTCGGGGGGCTTGGGGGCGTCGTGCTCCTCCCCCTCGTAGACGGGGGCCAGGCGCGGGGAGCGGTTGAACTCCACGTGCGCGGCCCCGGGCGCCGCGTGCCGGCTGGCGGCGATCCGCACGACCCGGATGGTCGTGTCGCCGAGCGTCACGGTGTCCTCGGGCAGGAGGGCGGCGCGCTGCACGAGGCCGTCGCCCATGAGCAGGCCGTTGGCGCTGCGCAGGTCGACGAGCTCGATGATGTCGGTGACGGCGAGCCGGGCGTGCTCCTTGGACACCGTCGGGTCCGAGAGCCGGACGTCGCAGCCCTTCCCGCGCCCGATGACCGAGGTGCCCTCGGGCAGGGCGACCTCCATGCCGGCGTCGGGCCCGTCGAGCACGGTGAGGCGCGCGGCGGCCGGACGGTCCTGCCCCGACCCGTCGTAGCGGCCCGCGGCCTGCGCGAGGGAGACCGTGGAGCCGGACCGGACGGCCTCGGCGGCCGAGTCCTCGGGCAGCAGCAGCCGCGTGGAGCGGTCGTCGGTGCCGGGCGTGCCGTGGACGCGCAGCGTGAGGTCGCGCAGCTCCTGGTCCGACAGGAACGTCGGCACCGGGTCGGTCTCCGCGATCGCGCGGGCGAGGTCGGCGACCGTCGCCGTGCCGTCCACCGTGACCGCGAGGTCGGCGGGGTCGGCGGCGGTGCGCAGCAGCGTGAGCTTGATCCGCATGTCCTAGCGGCCCTTTCGCAGTGAGGTGAGGGAGACCCGCGAGCGCAGCCAGCGGCGCCGGCCCACGGCCCGGCGCAGGCGGCCCTCGGTGGACTCGACGTGGTCCCAGTAGCCGGAGACGGCGGTCTCGTCGGGCAGGACGGGACCGAAGACGCCGGCATCGGCGTAGCCGGCGAGGGTCGTGGTGTCGAGCCCGGAGACGTCGACCGGCCGCGGGCTGCGGCGGCGGGTGCTGCGCCCCGTGGCCAGGCTCTCCACGACCTCGCGGGCCTGCTCGCGGCGGGTCGCCTCGGCGGTGACCGGCACCCCGAGGTCGCGGGCCCGGTCGACGAGCTCGGCCCACCCGCCGGCCACGCGTCCCGAGCCGCTCCCCCGCGTCCGGCGGCGTCGACGGCGGATCAGCTTGAGCAGGAGGACGAGGAGGACCGGCAGGAGGAGGACGAGCAGCGAGCCGCCGACCCCGAGCACGATGAGGAGGGTGTAGCTCAGCGGCTCGTCCTCAGGGACGTCCTCCTCCTCGGCGTCGACCTCGTCACGGTCCATCGGCGGTGCCTCGGGCGGCTCCTGGGCGGGCGGCGGCGGCTGGAGCACCTGCGGCTGCGGGCGGTCCTGCGGCTCGGGCTCCTCGACCTGCGGGATCCGGTCCTCGTCGGGGGTCGGGTAGAAGGGCACCCAGCCGTGGTCCTCGAAGGCGACCTCGACCCACGCGGTGACGTCGTCGCCGGTGATCTCCACCGGCCCGGTGCTCGCGACGGCCTGCGGCGCGAATCCCATGACCACGCGGGTGGGCAGCCCGACCGCGCGGCCGAGCAGGCCCATGAGGGCGGCGTACTGCTCCTCGTCACCGATCATGAGCTCGTCGGTGACCATCTGGGCGAGGCGCGCGGCGCCGTGACCGGCGAGGGAGGGCGCGTCGCCCTCCAGACCGTGGGAGAAGTAGCCCTCCTGCAGCCCGCCGACGAGTGCCTGGACGCGCGCGAGCGGCGTCTCGGCGGCGGCGACCATCGCCGAGGCCTCGGCGACGACCATCTCCGGCACGCCGGAGAGCTCGGGCTGGTCCACGCGGGCGAGCGGCGCGCCCTCCAGGGCGCTGACCGGCGGCTCGATGACGGGCGTGGCGACCAGCGAGTACCGGTCCCCCGACCGGAGCCCGGTCGTGACGATGCCGGTCCCCGACGTGCGGTTGAAGTAGAGGTTGCGGGCGGTCTCCACGGCGTCCGGCCCGGCGAACTCGACGTCGTAGGTCCGTCCGACGTTGGGCAGCCACACCCCGGCGTACTCCCCGAGCTCGACCTCCACGGTGACGGCGTCCTCGGGCACGGTCGCCTCGACGCGCTCGCCGATCCGGGTGAACGTGCCCGAGCCGGCGCCGCTGCCGTCGGCGCTGCCCGCCACCGCCCACGTCGTGCCGTCGTAGGCGTCCATCGTCGCGAGGCGGACGGGGGCGCCGGCGGGCAGGCCGGTGACGGTGAGGACGGTGTCCTCGCGGTGGTCCTTGAGGTAGGAGCGGAAGCCGGCGAGCGGGCTGGGGTAGTCGTGCGGGTCGAGCGGCGGCTCGATGACCTCGCGCAGGACGAGGCGGTGGTTGCCGCCGGGCGCGAGCAGGCCGGCGCCGGTGCCGCCGACGGCGGCGACCGCGACGAGCACGAGGACGGCCACCGGCCGCCCCTGCTGCAGCCGGCCGGTGCGCCACGTCGCCCACAGCAGGCCGACCAGCGCCCCGGTGAGCCCGAGCGGGACGGAGAGCACCTCGCGCGCCGTGCCGAGGAGGATCGAGACCGCGAGGACGACCGCGGGGGCCAGGAGCGCCCACGCGGGCCGGCGGGTGCGCAGCGACACGGTGACCGCGACGACGGTCGCGAGCAGCGCGAGGAGGTAGGGCGCGGTGAGCGTGTTGCCGACGGCGCCCAGCGGCGGGGCGAGGGTGACGACCGACTTCCACGACGTCACCGCGCCGCTGCCGACCGCGCCGAGGGTCTGCGGCGTGGGCACGACGCCGGCCAGCGCCGTCGTCGGGGCGCCCAGGGACGAACCGAGGACGGCTGCCACGAGGAGCGCGGCGAGGACGGTGAGGGTCGCCCACCGGCGCCACGCGCCGAGCGTGGCGACGAGGGTGCCGAGCACCGCACCCCCGACGGCGGCGGCGACGAGCCGTCCGGTGCCGAAGACGGGCAGGAGCGGGACGAGGGCGAGCAGGACGAGGGCGAAGGGGACGAGGACGTCGACCCAGCGGGCGCGCAGCAGCGCGAGGTAGGGGCTCACCGGTGCTCCGCCTTCCGGAAGCCGCGACGCAGCTCGGAGAGCTCGCCGATGGTGAGGACGGTGACGACGCCGACGGTGTGGACGGCGGTCTCGGCGCCGGCGACGACCTGGACGGCGAAGGCGCGCGCGTCGATCGGCAGGACCGCGCCGGCGGCGCGCAGCTGGTCGGCGGTCACGGTGGAGCCGCACACGAGCACGACCATCGACGCGCGCTCGACCTCCCGGCTGATCTTGTGGGCCATGGACAGCACCCCGCCGGGGCCGTCGCCGTGCTCGAGGCGGGTGAGGACGTCGAGGTACTGCCCCGCGGAGACGGACCGCAGCGTCTCGTGGCTGGTGAGGGTGGTGAGGTCCTTCTCCTCGCGCATCGCCTGGAGGGCCAGGGAGCCGAGCGTGGAGACGGCGACCTCGAACTCCTCGTCGTCGCCGTAGTCCCGCTCGTTGCGCGACATCCCGACGACGAGGTGGGAGCGACGGGTCTCCTCGAACTGGCGGACCATGAGCTTTCCGGCGCGCGCGGAGGTGCGCCAGTGGACGTAGCGGCGGTCGTCACCGGGCACGTACTCGCGCAGCGCGTGGAAGGACAGGTCGGCGCTCGTGACCTCCCGGGTGGGCCGGCCCTCGAGGTCGTGGATGAACCCCGCGGCGGAGGAGCTCAGCGGGACGGTGAGCGGGTGGACGTAGAGGTCCTGCGGCTCACCCCAGGCGACGCCGCGGCGCATGAGCCCGAGCGGGTCGCCACGCACGGTCCGCACCGGGCCGACGGGGATGACGCTGCGGCGGCTCGTGGGGATCGCGAAGATCTCCTCGTGGTCCTCACCACCGGCCAGGCCGGGCAGGTGGAAGGCGACCTGGGCCACGCCCACGGGCAGCTCGACCCGGGCGGGCAGCACCGGGTGGTGAGCGGTGTTGCGGACGGTCACCCCGGCCATGGCCCGGTCACCGACGACGACGCGCCGGTCGCTGAGCCGGAGGGTGACGTCGTAGGGATGGCGCCCGAGGGTGAAGGCGAGCGCCCCGACGAAGGTCGTGACGAGGGCGGCGCCGAGCACGACGAGCTCGACCCAGCCCAGGCGTCGCCCGGCGACCAGGGCGAGGAGGCCGACGGCGAGCACGGCCCAGCCGGCGACGCTGACGGCGCGCAGGGCCCGCTCGACGCCCAGACGCGGGCCGCGGGTGCGCTCGACGAGGCTCCGCAGCGCGCTGGTCTCCCCGATCCGGTCGGAGAGTGCGCTGCGGGCCCGGGTGGTGATGGCTGGCTCGGTCACGGGCTACTGGTCGCCGCCGCGGCGGGTGGGCGGGGCGATCTCGGCGAGCACGGTGCGGATGGCGCCGGCGGCCGTCGCCCCCTCGAACTCCGCCTCGGCGTCGAGCACCATGCGGTGGGAGAGGACGGGCTCTGCGAGGTCCTTGATGTCGTCGGGCACGACGTAGTTGCGCCCGTGGGCGGCGGCCCAGGTCTTCGCCGCGCGGATGAGCGAGATGGCGCCACGGACGGAGACACCGACGGTGACGTTCTCCGTCCGGCGGGTCTCGGCGACGATCCGCGAGACGTACTCCAGGACGGCGGAGTCGACGTGGACGGTGCCGGCGAGGTCGATCATGTCGACGACCGCCGCGCCCGTGATGACGGGCGTGACCCCGCCCGCGCGGTCCCGGGTGGCCGAGGCGGCGAGGATGCTCACCGTCGCGTTGTGGTCCGGGTAGCCGATCGAGGTCTTCATGAGGAAGCGGTCGAGCTGCGCCTCGGGCAGCCGGTAGGTCCCGGCCTGCTCGATCGGGTTCTGGGTGGCGAGCACGACGAACGGGCGGCCCACCTCGTAGGCCACGCCGTCGAAGGTCACCCGGCCCTCCTCCATGACCTCCAGGAGCGCGGACTGCGTCTTGGGCGAGGCGCGGTTGATCTCGTCGGCGAGGACGACCGAGGCGAAGATCGGTCCCTTGTGGAACTCGAACTGCTGGGTCTTGGGGTCGAGGATCGACACGCCGGTGACGTCGGAGGGCAGCAGGTCCGGGGTGAACTGGATGCGCGAGCTCGACGTCTGCACCGCCGCGGCGAGCGAGCGCGCGAGCTGCGTCTTGCCCGTGCCGGGGACGTCCTCGAGGAGCACGTGCCCGCCGCTGAGCATCGTCGTGACGACGAGCCGGATGACACCGGCCTTGCCGACCACGGCGCCGCCGACGGCGGAGACGATCTTCTCGAAGGTGTCGGCGAACCACGCGGCCTGCTCGGGCGTCATCGTGGTCTGCTGCTCGGTCATGGTCATGCGGGGACTCCAGTCGGGGTGGGGCGGAGGGCGTCGGCGGGCTGGGGGGCGGTGCGGGCAGGGGTCATCTCGGCCAGGTGTGGCTGCTCGAGAGGTCGACCCCGTTGCCGCGCACGCGCACGGTCACGGTCTCCCCCGAGCCGCCGCGGTAGGACGTCGCCTGCCACCGGCCGTCACCGGCCAGCTGCACGGTGTAGCTCTTCCACGGGTTGCGCTCACCGGGGGCGCTGAACTCGACCGTGTACCTGCCCGAGGGCATGTTCGCGTAGTCGAAGGCGAGGTAGGCGCACGTGTGGAAGGTGCAGCCGGGCATGCCCACGGCCGAGTCACCCCGGCGCATCGTCACGCTCGGCTGCGGCGGGTCGGGCGGGCGCGGGACGGGGGCCGCGACCGTGCGGGCGGACGCGCTCGCGGTGCGCACCTCGCCGTCGGCCCGCTCGACGCGGACCTCGGCGCGGTAGGTCCGGCCCCAGTCGCCGTCGATGCGGCGGTTGCCGTTGGCCGCGACCTGCTGCCACGCGCCCCAGCTGCCGTTGCCGTTGTCGAGGCGCAGCTGGACGCTCGTGACCGCGCGCCCGTTGCCGTCGGGCGTCGTCCACGCGAACGTGGCGCCGGGCTGCTCGGAGACGCCGTCGGTGTAGCCGTTGTGCCGTCCGTGCGCCTGGCCGCTCGCCGTCGCCTGCCCGAACGGGCCGAAGGGCACCGCCGCCGCCGAGGCGGGGCTGGCCTCGCCGCAGTAGGTGTTGCAGGCGCGCACGGAGAACGTGTAGCTGGCGCCGTCGGACAGGCCGGTGACGCGCTTGTCCCCGGCGAGCTGGCTCCACCCGCCGCCGTTGACGCTCACCTCGAAGCGACGGATGGCGTCACCGTTGTCGGCCGGGGTCGCGTGGGCGAGCTGGACGATCCCGTCCTGGCCGGTGGCCTCCGCGGTGACGCTGGGCACCCGGTCGGGCTGGAGGAAGGAGCGCACCGGCGCCGACTGCGGGCTCGCCGGGGAGGTGCCGGCCTTGTTCGTCGCGGCGACGCTCACCGTGTAGTCGCTGCCGGCCGGGGCGTCCTCGGTGAAGGAGGTCTGCCCGCCGGGCACCGTGAAGGACTTGAACGCCGCACCGTCGCGCCGGATGACGACGTCGAAGGAGGCGATCGCGTCACCGTTGTTCGGCGGGGCCGTCCACGAGGCGCTGATCTGGGCGTTGACCGGGGAGTCGACGCGCTGCGCCGTGGGTGCGACCGGCTGGTCCGGCACGCCGGCCGGCACCTCGGGCGCCGACCACTCCGACCACTCGCTCGGGTCCGGGGCGTCGTTGTGGGCGCGCACGCGCACCGTGTAGGACTGGCCGTTGCGCAGCCCGGTCCACGTGTGGGAGTTCCCGCTCACCGAGACCTGCCCGCCGCCCGGGGACGGCGCGATCTGCAGGTCGTAGGAGGACACGGACGAGCCGCGGCTCACCGGGGTCTCCCAGCGGACCTCGAGCTGACCGTCGCCGAAGACGAGGGTCGGCGGGGCGGG
The DNA here is from genome assembly GCF_006349365.1 of Georgenia wutianyii. Taxonomy (NCBI): domain Bacteria; kingdom Bacillati; phylum Actinomycetota; class Actinomycetes; order Allobogoriellales; family Allobogoriellaceae; genus Georgenia; species Georgenia wutianyii. The sequence continues at coordinate 1,260,091 of NZ_CP040899.1, read as the reverse complement.
CCGCTCGGGCTTGACGTCGGGGCGCGCGACCGCGGACGGGCCGGACGGCTCGGAGTCACCGACCTTGTTCGTCGCCGTCACCGTGAAGGTGTACTCGACGTCGTTGGTGAGGCCGCCGATGGTGCACGTCGTCGTCGGGCACTGCTGGCTGACGCCCGCCGCCTCGACCCGGTAGCCGGTGATCGGCGCACCGTTGTCGGCCGGCGCGGACCAGGTGAGGACGACGGTCTGGTCGCGCACCTCCTGCACGCGCGGCGGGGTGGGGCGCTCGGGGACACCGATGACGGAGTAGGAGATCCTGCCCTCGACCTGACGGTTCGGGTCTCCCGTGGCGTCCTGGACGATGAAGCGCGAGACCCCGCGTCCGACGAAGTCGGCGCCGGCGGTCACCGTGACGCTCCCGGCGTCGAAGGACGCCGCCGCGCCGCCGGTCTCGGTCAGCGCGTCGATGACGGTGAGCGACTGGTCCGGGAAGGGGTTGAACGCCCCCTGGAGGACGTCGACGGTGCGCGACTCGCCCTGCTCGAGCTCACCGAGGTCGACGTCGTTGACCGACGCGAGGCGCCGGTTGGACGCCGTCACCGTCACCTCGACGACGCCGGGCACGGGCTCGGCCTTGGCGTCCGAGACGGTGATGTCGATGGTGCCGACGGTGCCCTGGGGCGTGTCGACCGGCGCGGACACGGTGAGGTTCGGGCCGTCCAGGCTCGCCTCGATGCCGTCGGGCACGCCGACGAGCTCGTAGCGCAGCTGGTTGAAGTCCCCGGTGTCCGGGTCCTGGGCGAGCTGGCGCAGGTTGAGCACGACCGGAGCCTCCGCGGGCACGACCTCGACGGCGGCGCCGTCGAACGTCGGCGGGGTGTTCTCGGTGGACTCGACGGTGATGTCGAGGGTGAGCACCGCGGTGAGGCCCTCGGGGTCTTCGGCGCTCTGCCCGTCGGTCACCTCGAAGGTGAGCGTCGCCGGGCCCGCGTAGGTCGGCGCGGAGGTGAAGGTGAGCGTCGTCGGGCCGACGACCGGGGAGCTGCCGTCGGAGTTCGTCGCCCGCACCTTGTCGGTGCTGGTGAGCCGCACCTCCTTGCCGCTGGGCGCGACGACGTAGTCCGCGAGCTCGATCTGGCGCGTCTCCCCCGTCGCGACGACGATCGGGTCGACGTCGGTGCGCAGCACCGGCCCGGAGTCCTCCAGGCCGGGGACGTCGACGAACGCGTAGGAGGTGAGCCCGTCGATGTCGGTCACGGAGTAGGTGAGCACCTGCCGCGAGGCCATGACGTCCACCTGGACCTCGTCGCCGACGACGCGGGCGTTCTCCGGTGAGCCGACGAGACCGACCGTGAGGTCCTCGCGGGTGCCGTCGGGGTCCACGTCGTTGTCGAGGACCGGGATCGTCACCCGCTCCTGGCCGAGGATGGTGATCGCCCGGACGAGGTCGTCCACGGCGACGGGCGCCTGCAGCGGCGCCTCGGCCGACACCTCGACGGTGACGATGCCGGTGGACCGCCCGCCCCGCTGGTCGGTCACGTGGTAGGGCAGGGCGAAGGTGCCCTCCGCCTCCGGGGTGGTGATCCGCAGCCGGCCGCTGTCGAGCTGCTCGACCCCGAGCTGCTCGACCGCGTCGAAGGCCGGGTCGGCGAGGTAGAGCGGGTCACCGTCCGGGTCGGTGTCGTTGGCGACCGGGTCGACGTCCACGACGCGGCCCGGGCGCGCGAGCACCTCGTCGTCGATCGCCTGGGGGGCCCGGTTGAGGTCCGGCGGGGCGATGACGGCGACCTTGGCCGTCGCCGAGGCGTAGGTGCCGAGCCGGTCGCGCACGGCGTAGGTGAAGGTGTCGGTCCCGCTCGCGCGGGAGAAGGCCTCGTAGTCGATGTACGTGGGGCCGACCTCGACGATGCGGCCCTTCGTCGGTGCCTGGTCGGCGCCGAGGAGCTGGACGGAGTCGCCGTCGGGGTCGATGCCGAAGAGCGGCACCTGGATGCGGATCCGCTCGCCGGCGAAGGCGCGCGACTCCACCGGGAGCGGCTGCGGCGGGGCGTTGCGCTCGCCGTCGTCGGCCTGGACGTAGATCGTCACCTGGGCCGAGGCGCGCTGGTCGGACTCGTCGACCACCTCGTAGACCGCGTTGATCGTCTGCGGCTGCTCGGGGGCACGGAAGCGCAGCGTGTCGCCCGAGGCGAAGAGGTGTCCCGCCTGCGGCTCCTCGACGAGCTCGGTCGCGAGCTCGAACTCCAGGCCCGCGGGGTGTGAGTCGTTGGACAGCACGGGGATGGTGACGAAGTCGCCGGCCCGGACGTTGGCGACGTCCGCCTGCGCCACCGGCGGCTGGACGAGCGCGTCGGGCGGGACCTGCATGACCACGACCTCACCGGTCGCGCTCGTCTCGCCGTTGGACACCTCGTAGGTGAGGCGCTGGGTGGCCTGGACGTCCTGGCTCGCGGTGATCTTGAGGATGCGGTGCTCGAGGACGGCGACGGACAGGCCCGAGCCTTCGGGCACGTCGACCTGGCGCACGGCGAGCAGCTGACCGCTCGGGTCCTCGTCGTTGGCGAGGACGTCGACGAGCACCTGGCCACCGGCGGGCAGCAGGCCGACGTCCTGGACGGCGACCGGCGCGGCCTCGGCGGGCTCGCGGACGTCGACGCGGATGAGGCCGGTGGCGCTCGCCCCGGCGTCGTTGACGACGATGTAGGTGAGGTAGTACGTCTGCGCGGCATCCGCCGAGAAGCGGAAGGTGCCGGTGTCGTAGTCCGGGACGACGCTCGCACCGGGGACCTGCTGGACGTCGGCCAGGCGCAGCGGCTCGGCCTCCCCGCCCGGGTCGGTGTCGTTGACGAGCGGCTCGACGACGGTCTCCTCACCGGCGATGGCGGTGACGAAGTCGAAGACCGGGACGGGCGGCAGCGCGCCGGCCGGGCGGACGTCGACCGAGAGCTCGACCTCCGCGGTGTCGGTGCCGTCGTAGACCTCGACGGCCACCGGCTTCATCCCCGGCGTCACGCCCGAGTCGACGAACGTGACGGCGCCGTCGGGGGTGAAGCGGACGATGTCGTCGGTCGAGGCGGTCGCCGCGACGACGACGACCTCGTCGCCGTCGGGGTCGCGCACGGTGTCCAGGACGTTGACGCTGCCGGTCGCGCCGGTGACGAGGGTGAGGGTGGCGGGGCGGACCTGCTCCGGCGGGCGGTTGACGTCCTCGGGCACGACGCTGACCCGGGCCACGGCCTCGGCCTCTCCCCCGCGGCCGTCGCTCACCGTGTAGCTCATGGCGACGGCGCCGCTCGCACCCTCCGCGACGGCGACCTGCAGGGCGCGCCCGCCCATGATCGGGCGGACGGTGCCGAAGGACTCGGCCGGGGTGTCGAAGGAGGCGACGGTGAGGAGGTCGCCGTCGGGGTCGGTGTCGTTCGCGAGCACCTCCAGGACGGTCGTCGACCCGGCGCGCACGCCGAGGTCGTCGTCCTGGGCGATCGGGTCGCGGTTCTCCTGCTCGCGGTCGAGCGGGAGCTGCTCCTCGATCTGCTGCTGGGACTCCTCCTCGTCGTCGCTCGCGGCCTGCGGGGGCACGACGTCGTCCCAGTTCTCGACGATCTCCATCGCGTCCTTGACCAGCCACACCGTGCCGGCGACGAGGTCGTTGAGGACGACGACGTCCCGGTTGACCCGGAAGACGAGGCGGGCGTCGGTGAGCGACTTGTCGATCGGCTCCTCGACGACCTCACCGTTGCCGCAGCGGGCCTGGTAGACGCCGGTCCCCCCGGCCCACGCGCCGTGGCCGCACCCGGCGACGACGACGGGGCGGCTGGGGGTGCCTGCCTGGGAGACGGGGTCGACCGTGGGCTCACCGCTGCCCAGGGGCACGCGGATCAT